>NZ_KQ976354.1:4834114-5183794 GCF_000346485.2 Scytonema hofmannii PCC 7110 | reverse complement strand
TTTTTTCAAGAAGAAGGCAGGCAACTTTTTTTCAAGAAGAAGGCAGGCAACTTTTTTTCAAGAAGAAGGCAGGCAGGATGCCCACCCCACAAGATATTCTCAGTTCAATGTGGGTTATAAATCTTAAAACTGCTATGAATATCTATCAAACCGCTTGTAGTAGCACTGATGCTTCCAAAGCATACAAGCGGTTTTTTAATGCGTTGCTAAGTAAATTTTTCATATCCGTAAGATACGGATAATAAGCAAATTCGTACTTCATGATGTGATTGAGCAAAACCCATTCCTTCAAGGTTTGGCAAGTATTAACCAACCTTTCTACTTCCGCTTGCCATTGCCTAAAAATCCGATAGCTGAAGAATCCACTACAAACACCACCTTTTTCATCCCAGTAAGAAATGCATACCTGATGCTTTAAACAGCGAATTTTTTTAATTTCTTTAACCTTGCAGCCTTGTGCATTCAGGGCATCTTTAGCTTCAGCATTGGAAATTTGCCATTCTTCTGGGTTAATTCTATGAGAAGCTATTAAGCTTTGACCTTTGCGACGATGTTGGCGAGTGTGGGCTGTGTTCCTGGGCACGATCATCTGGTTCTATTTAGCTGTAGAGCTAGGATTTCTATAAGTTCCGAGATAAGATGAATGTAGTCTGACTTTATTTTCTGACTTAAGTTACAAGTCATTTTCTAAGTGACAACTTTACTTATAATATCATATTGACAAGTAAACTTGTCAATATTTGAGTAAAAATTTATATTTGGGTTTGAGGCAGTAAACTGGTAAGTGCAGTGGCATCAATATTACGGAAGTGGATTTAGAGGCTAGAAAGAAACTGATCGAAGTAGTAAAAATGGCTCGTGGCTCTATGAGTCAGCGAGCTTTTGGTAAGCTTTTGGGTGTTTCTGCAACTGCTGTACAGTTATGGGAGAAGGGAGAATCTATTCCAGACACGCAGAATTTGGCTAATATTTCAGCAAGAGCAGGCTACACAATGGAGGAAGTGCTGAATTATTTGGGTGTTAAGCCGTTGCCAGACTCTTCAAATGTGACCCAGATCGTGAAGCACATTAAGTCTATGCCATTGAATGAGGTAGCAATAATCGGTAGAGCCGTTATGGATAGATTGGCTGCTGCTGCTGAGGCGTCAGGAGATGAAGCAAAGGCAAGTTAAATATTTGTTTGGAATGAAGCGATCGCCCGTATAATGGCAAGTAAAGTTGTAGATAAATCTCAAGCCAAGCAGCAGTGAACACAGAAAGTAGACAAAAACTGGTAGAAATTATCAAGCTGGCTCGTGGTTCAATGAGCCAACGGGCATTTGGGAAGCTTTTGGGTGTTTCTGCCACTGCTGTTTAAAAGAGCGTAAAGAACTGCTAGAAATCATAAATTCACTTTCAGGGAAGACTGCTGTCACTTCTGATGACACAAGAGCAAAACTTGGGTTAAAACAGATTCAACTACCCCACCGTGCTTCGCTGACGGGTGGGGAGGAAACGAGAAAAAAGATGAAATTATTTTTCTGTCATTAAAAGATGACTGTAGCTATCCCCTGACCTATCATTTTTTGAGTGTTGGGGCTGAATAGCATATGGTTCTCATCATCTTGGGGTTTCAAGATGGAAAAAATCTGTGTATAAGGTGCAGCTATGTCATTACGTAAAGAACCATTGGATTGGCAATTAAATGCCAGCGAAATTTATCTACCATTTCACTACAAAGGCTCTCTTGTAGGATTTTTGAAACAAGAATTTGCTGATGAGGTTTTAAAGGTCTTAAATGAAGATGAAGTTTTAAAAAAAGCTCTAAAAATAGCTTGTGCTGAATTAATCAAACAGTCGGGTGGTGAACTCAGCCAGGTGAAAGACTTAATGAAAAAATACATTAAAATATCAGAACGTCCCAAACATGGAACGAGAGCGATCGCAATCTTACTCGGCGAGAGACAACAGGAACTTGACTTAAACAATCAGGAGTTTGCAAAATTCTGCGATACTTTTAAGTTATCGCCTGTAGAACTAAATAATATTTATGCGGGAGAACCACTGGATGATAGTTTGTTAGCACCACTCTCTAGAATTTTAGGTATATCGAAAACTGAGTTGTGTGAAATTCGAGATGGTTGTGAACGGGAAATAGTTAGTGGTTAGTGGTTAGTGGTTAGAAGCAACAACCAACAACTAACAACTAACAACTAACAACTAACAACCAACCCTTACTTTCTTGGCGTAGCATCACCAAATTTAATCAAAAGAGCAATAACAAGACTCACAACCAAAATAATTGTCATACTTAAAGCAGAACCAAATCCCCAATTTTGAGTAGGGCCAAGGAACTGATTGTAGACTAACCGTGCTGCTGTCATGCTAGAAGCACCACCAAGTAATTCTGGATTGATGAAATCACCAAATGCCGTGATAAATACTAGAAAAGAACTCGCAGCAATTCCAGTTAAGGTTTGAGGGACTGTGACTTTCAAAAAGGTTTGTACGGGATTTGCGCCTAAATCGGCGGCGGCTTCTAATAAACGTTTGTCTAGTTTTTCTAAGGCTGCATATAGAATTAAAACCATGTAGGGCAATAAGCTATAGCTCATGCCAATTAACACAGCAGGGCTGCGGTTAAGTATATCTATAGTGGGTAAACCTATAGTGCTCAGTATGCTGTTGAGTAATCCAGTGGGACGGAGAATTGTAATCCAAGCATAAGAGCGAAGTAGGGAAGAAGTCCATAAAGGTAAAACAAAACCAACAAGTAGCAAGTTGCGCCAGCGTGATGGTGCTATCTGGGCAATCCAATAGGCAACGGGGAAACCGAAAACCAAACAAATAATTGTGGACTTTACAGCAAAATCGAGCGATCGCACCAAAACTTGCAGGTACAGGGGATCGAGTATCCGGATGTAGTTATAAAAACTACGAGGGTTGACTATTTCCCCAGGTCGGATATTGGGTACTAGACTTAACTCAAAAATAATAAGTGTTGGCAGTACTAGCAAAAGCAACAACCAAATTCCAGATGGTGTTAGCAATATCAATGGTTGGAGCCAGTCCAACCAAGGACGCCGAAATTTTGGTGCTTTGGCAATTTGATTTGAGGTTTGAGTGGACACAAGCGGATTGGCTATCTCACGAACGCAAATTTGGCAAATTTGTAGGTTGGGTTGAGCGCTACGCGAAACCCAACATCTACAGGCATTTGTTGGGTTTTACGAACATTTGTTGTGTTTTACAGGGCATTTGTTGGGTTTCGTTCCTCAACCCAACCTACCATTATGTAAATTAATCCAACTGTCATTAAAAATCAACTCATATATACGATTGTGAACTTTTAAACAACCCTGTTGTTTAATCGCTAACCCTGATAAGAGCAATTCCTTTTCCTCCGGGCTATCCACTGAAGCAACCCTTCCAGAGTCTAAAATTTGTCGATAAAGTGCCAGAAGGCTCAGAGTGTCTTGCTTGCTGTTCAGAATGCGATCGCGAATAGTTCTTAAATGTTCGGGTTCATCCTGAGATTCCCAATTCTCTATCACCTGAGTTCGCACCAAATTTTCTATCCATTCAGCTTCTTGATTGATGGGAACGGAAGAGGAAGAATAACGGATAAGTTTACAAATCTTTTGCGTGAGAAACGGTTGACCGTTTGTCCATGCTAACAATTCTTTCAAAAGAACTTGCGGATTGCTGACTTTCTCCGTCAGTCCTTGTAACAAAGGTTGAGCTTCATACTCCTGAAAGCCACTGAGTTGAATTGCTTGACCAATATTAAAGGGTGTTCGTTGGGGATCGGTAATCAAATCAGAGGGAGTTGCAACTCCAAATAAAGCAAATGTTAACCTCTGATACTTTGGATTAATACTGCGTTGGTTGTAACAAAAGCGAATTAGAGCAAAAAAGTCATTGACTGGAAAATTTAAGCCCAAAACAGTATCTATTTCATCTACAAAAATAAAAATCTGCTCGCTTTGAACCCGAGACAATAGGATTTCCTCTATAAATCGGCTCAAGCATTGAACGAGTGATAAATCCTGTTGCTCGTTCCACCAAGCTTTTAAATTTACCTTTTCCCACTCGTCAAAATTTTGCCATAATTCCACCGCCAATCCCTTGTACCATTGAACTGGAGTCACATCTTCTACGCCAAGTCGGGTAATATCAATTGCCGCACAAGCAAAACCTTCTGTTTGCAAACGATCCATCATGCGTACCATTAAGCTTGACTTACCCATCTGCCGCGTGTTCAGAATGTAACAGAACTCTCCACGCTTTAACGCTTTGTAAAGATGACGATCTGCGGAACGCACGACATAAGTAGGAGCATCCATTGGCAAACTACCCCCAACTTGATAATCAAAACTTGATGTGTCCTCAGCACTTCTTAATAAAGCGTTTTCAAATTCGAGTTCAGCTTGAGTGGCTTTGAGAATTTCTAATGTTTGAGAGAGTTCTCTTGTCCGTTCTTCAACTTTTTGTTCTAAAGTCCGATTGGACTCTGCTAAGGCATCCTTAGCTTTCTGCAAAGCTACATTATTTAGGGCAAGTTCTTGAGTAAACTGAATTCGTTCTGCTTCTGCTTGTTTGCGTTGGGTGATGTCAGTGAAGGCAGCAATGGCATAAGCAATTTCACCTTTTTCGTTATATATTGGGGTTGCTGTCACCTCTAAAGGGATAATTTTATTTGATTGACGAAGTTCAAAATCGTCAACGGTTACGCTTTCACCGTTTAGTGCTCGAATAATAGGTTGTTGTTCTTGAGGGTAGAGCTGCTCTGTTCCTGCAAGGTAAGCGTCGTATATTTGAGGCAGTTGAGCATGATGTGTTTTGGTTGCAGCTTCAATTCCTTTGCCTAAAATTCGTTGAGCTGTTTGATTAGCGTAGTAGGGCTGTCCGTTGGCGTCAATCACAAATATACCCACCGCTACAGCTTCTAAAAATTGAGCTAGCCGAACCTCACTTTCACGCAAAGCAACTTCTGCTCGCTGACGTTCTATAACTTCGGCTTGCAGGCGAGTTAAGAGTTCTGCTTGAGCTTTTTGTGCGAGAATTTCTTGTTCTCGCGCTGCTTTCATCCTCTGTACGTGTTCCAGGGTCTTATTGGTCGTGATTTCCAAATCTTGAAAATTAATTGGCTTTGTCAGAAAGTCAAAAGCCCCTCGGTTCATTGCTGTTCTGATTTTTTCAAAATCCCCATAGGCGGAGATAATGACTGTTTTGACAATCGGGTGCAACTCACTCAATTTAGTCAGTAAAGCAAGACCGTCCATCTCCGGCATATAGATATCGGTTAAGACAATATCTATATCTGGTTCGGCCTGCAGCTGATTTAGTGCTTGCAACCCATTTTGGGCAAAAAATAATTGAAATTTTTTTTCTCGAATTTTTTTTCTAAATACCTGACGAAGCAGAGGTTCTAGATCGGGTTCATCATCCACAACCAGTATTTTCGCTTTTTTTTCTTTATTATTCATAAACTGAGGATTTTTTCCTTCAGCTTGTTAAATTCAATTGGTTTTGTAATATAGTCATCTGCTCCCAAATTTTTTGCAGTTTGATAATTATTGTCATCATCATAAGCAGTAATTATAAAAACTTTTAAATCAGGAAATCTTTCTTTGATAATTTTGAGTAGTTCTAACCCGTTCATTCCAGGCATGTTAATATCTGCGAGAATCAGAGATAGAGATTTAGTGAGATTATTTTGTAATCGTTCTAGTGCTTCTTCTCCTGAAAAAGCAAAATATAACGTAATTTGGTTTTGTCTGCTTTCTCTCCTAAATTTTTGTTGAAACAACAGTTGCACATCTTGTTCGTCGTCTACAATCATTATTTTCATTTATGACTTACATCATTGACTAAAGGAGCAAAATATGTAGAGATTAAAAACTAAGTTTACTAAACTCTCCTAAATTATTTTATGGGTAAACAAAGATTCTTGTATGCAAAAATCAGGTTAGTGTCGATCTCTTCATACAATGTGTATAAAAATGCTAAAATATTTCAGAAAAATTTTAAGTAGGTAAGGCTAAAGCCCACCACATAAAGCTTTTGTGTGGCAATACTCACCCTACTTTACCGACCTATTCTGAGAGAGATTTTTAGGTAGTGTAACGATAATTTTAGTAAAATTATTTACTTCTGACTCGACTTTAATATCCCCTTGGTGCTGCTGAACGATAATATCGTGAGCGATAGATAAACCGAGTCCAGTTCCTTCTCCGGGCGGTTTGGTGGTGAAAAAGGGATGAAAGATTTTAGCTTGCATTTCTTGGGGAATCCCATCTCCGTTATCCCTAATAGTGATTTCAATTAAGTCGCCCAAATCTTGGGTTTTAACGCTAAGGGTGGGTGAAAATGTTTCTCGTTCGCTTTTAGGTTGCGATTGAAAGCATAATGCCTTTTTATGTGCTGCATAACCACCGTTATTTATAATATTTATAAAAGCACGGTTGATATTCTGCGCTACGATGTTTATCTGTCCGAGATTATTATCATAATCAGTCTCTATAGTAAGATGAAAAGAAGAATCCTTTGCACGCATTCCGTGATAAACCAAGCTAATTGCTTCTGCTAGCAAAGTATTCACTTGAGTCAGCTGTCGTTCGTCGCAAGTTTGACCGCGAGAGTGCATCAACATTCCACGCACAATATTATCGGCTCTTTTGCCATGAGCGTTAATTTTGTGAGCGTTCTGGCTGAGGTCACTTAAAATCTCTTCAATATATTCTTTGCTGTCTGGGTTTAATTGGTCTTTTTGCTTTTCAACTTCTGCTAGCAATTCTTGTGTTAACTCTATAGAAAGTTCGGCAAAATTGTTAACAAAGTTTAAGGGATTTTTGATTTCATGGGCAATACCAGCTGTTAAAGCTCCGAGAGAAGCTAATTTCTCTTGAGCAATAATTTGTGCTTGTGTAGCTTTTAATTTTTCCAGTATACTTGCCAATTCATAATTTTTTTCTTGTAATTCTTGAGTTCTGACTTCTACTTTGTGTTCCAAGGTTCGACTGTAATCTTCTAACTGTTCGTACAGACGAGAATTTTCAATGGAGATAGCAGCTTGAGCAGAAAGAATTTTGAGAACTTCGACGCGATCGCTTGTAAAAGCTCCTGTTGTGAGATTATTTTCCAAATATAAAATGCCACTGAGTTTGCCTTTATGGAGTAGTGGAGTGCAGAGAATAGATTTGGGTTGATTAGCAATAATATAGGAGTCACGGATAAATTGCCCTTCATTTACAGCATCATTTAAAACCACATTTTCTTGAGTACGAGAGACATAGTTGATAATGGAGGCTGGTAGCAGAGGTGTTTTGCGGTCAGGATCTATGCAGTCTACAGCAATGGATTCCAGTAAATTAATATTATCGAAATTCAATGTTGCGATCGCTTCAACAACCCAGTTACTTTCTTTTTCCAGAACCAGAAAACCTTTCTGTGCGCCTGCATTTTCAATGACAGTTTTCATCAAATTTTGTAGTAATTTGCCCAGAACGATTTCGCCCGAAATAGTTTGCGATGCTTTCAGAACTGTGGCTAAATCTAGCGCCTCACTAGAAGCAGAAGTACTGGTTGTAGTATTTATGAGAGAGTTTTTGCTTCCAGATGATATTGAAACAACCAATTGAGGGTACTTCTCTTCTAAATCTTCTACTTTACGCTTTGCACCCCAAAGCTGATAACCTTGGTAGGCTTTTCTCATATAGAGTTCGGCAAATTCCTTTTTTCCTCGTTCCAACCAAAACTTGGCGGCTAATTCATTGGACAAAGCTTCATTCTGAATAAATTCGTTTTTTCTGGCGGATTCAATAGCTTGGTCATATAAATCCATTGTTTCATGCCACTGACCCGATATCCGAGACATTTCTGCTGACACTAAAATATATTTATGTAGAAAATTGTCCGGACAATTATCAGCCCACTCTTTCATATGTTGCTGGTTAATTTCTAGTTGCTGCCAGTATTTCTTCTGTTCATCTCTGGAAGCCTGGGGATACTGAAAAGCTAGGTTTAACGAGTAGTAAAAATTATGCTCGGCTATGGAGAAAGTTCCTGGAATATAGTCAACCAATCTTCCTGCTTGTTCCAGATAGAACAGATCAATTGGTTTACCGTATAGATAAAGAATTTGAGCCTTCAAAATATAATAAAAGCAGATAGCCGCAAGCGTTTCTCGTTGAGCGTCTTCCAAAAAACGTTTTTCATTAATTTCTTTTATATTAAAACAAAATTTGTCTTGAGTAAGCCCCATCAAATTTTGCATGAAGATTGTGGCACCCAATATACAATTAATTGCCCACTGATTCTGAGTTTGTTGACTAAACTGTAAACTGCGAGAGGCTTCTTTTTGAAGGTAGTTTAAATTTTTACCTTGACAGATAAGGTTGTATAAGTTGTAAGTCATAGTATATCCAACCAATTGGAACTCACCAACTTGCAATCCTGCTTCAGCCCCTTCATTATTGACTCTCTCAGAAAATTTGATGTGCTTCAGCCAGTGCATAGTGAAACTACCGTGAACTTGTGTTACTGCGCTCTTGCAAGACCAATCCCTATACTTATCAGATAGTTTCATTCCAAGAGAGCTATATTCATAACCCGAGTGATAATCGCGTAGAACATGGGTATTAACGACTCCAAAGAAGCTATAGCCCATGGAAGATTTTTCCATGTGACCATATTTGATATTTAGATTGACCAATTTAGTTGCGACAAGATACATCAGCATTGGATCTAAAATCCAAGCAGCGGGGAAGATACGAGTCAGTATTTTTAAAGCAGATCTTTTTTCCGGTATCTCCATTTCTGGATTGTTAAATAATGTAGAGATCTCACGCTCGCCTAAATTTTCTCGATATTCTACAAGCTCAGCCTCAAAGGCTGCTTGTAAGTTCTCTATCGGTAAGTCAATTCCCAGAGACCTTAAGGCAATTCGCCCTGTTTCAATTGCCTTACTGTATTGCCCTAATAAAGTACACTGAATAATCCGAAGGAAGTGATATTCTGTGCAATCAAGAGTTGATTTCGCTTGCTGAAGAGAGGTGTCAAGCAAGGACTGAGATTTCTCGAAGTTGCCATTGAGATACTCGACCTCTGCAAGTTCTTTGTATAAGTCCAATGCCATCTCATAGCGCTCGTTCCAAATATCGCCCGGAAATTCATTTTCCGCTAAAACTAAGTATTCCCTAGAAGCAGGATAAGCAGTTGCCTCTTTAGCTTTTTTTCCAGCAGATAAATTTAATTCTGCTAGAGATTCCTTTTCCGCCGAGCTTTCTATTAATTCTCGTCCTTTATTAAGATGATCGACCAAAGTAAAGATTTTTCCTTCTCGCTCTGCTTCACTCATTTTAGCCAGCAAAAGTTTACCAATTTGAAGATGAACTGCTTTCTTCAAATCCCCATCAATCAAGGCATAAGCTGCCTGCTGCACTCGGTCGTGCAGAAATTTATAATGCTGAATAACGAGTTCAGCTTCAATTGGTATGTCTGAAGTTGTTTCTAACTCTGAGATAGGCTGAATTAAACCTAACTGGATTGCCGATAGGAGAGATCTGTAAGTTTCGGGAGCCGATTTTTCGTAAATAATCGAGAGTGTAGTGAGGTCAAAACTGTTCCCAACACATGCTGCTAAACGCAGCGCTTTCTGAGTTAATTCTGAGAGTTTTCTAAGCTTGCCGAGCATTAAATCTACCACATTTTCTGTAATGCCCAAAGCTTCAATTTGAGAAATATTCCAATGCCAGCACTTTTGCTGTCGAGCGAAAGTCAGAAGGCTTTCCTGATATATTGTTTTGATAAATTCATTAATAAAGAAGGGATTTCCTGAAGTTTTGCGATAGACCAATTCTGCTAGAGGTTTAACTGTTTCTCCATAACTATAGAGAGTGTCGGCGACCATTTTAGTGATTTCTTCTAGCTTTAAGGGGTTCAGAATCATAGTATTAATAATTGCCCCTTGCTCTTTCAATCGCTCAATAATTAACATTGTGGGGTGAGTGGCACTAACTTCGTTATCGCGATAAGCACCAAGCAATAGCAAATACCCCAAATAGCTGTCGGTCATCATCAGTTCAATCAGCCTCAGACTAGCAGAATCTGCCCATTGCAAGTCGTCTAGGAAAATAACCAATGGATGCGATCGCTGACAAAAAACCCGAATAAAATTCTGAAAGACTGCATTGAAGCGGTTTTGCGCCTCAGTTGGTTCCAATGGTTGTACGGAAGGCTGAGGTCCCACAATCTGTTCTACCTCAGAAATAACTTCAATAATCACTTGACCGTTAACGCCAAAAGCAGCGAGGAGTTTTTCGCGCCACCTAGCTAGTTGAGCTTCACTTTCACTTAATAACTGTCGCACTAGAGACTTGAATGCGGAAACAACGGCGGAATAAGGGATATTACGCTGAAACTGGTCGAACTTCCCAGATATAAAGTAGCCGCGTTGCTCGGTGATAGGTTTGTATAGTTCTTGAACTAGTACGGATTTACCAATTCCGGAATAACCCCCAACTAGCACCATTTCACTTTGTTTTCTACCTGTTCCCTTGACAGCGTGTTCCTCAAGTGGATCGGATTCGGCAATACGCTTATATATTGAGAGTAAAGTAGCGATTTCAGCATCTCGACCATAAAGTTTTTGTGAAATTTTGAATCGGTCTGAAATGTCGTGACGCGCAATAGGGAAGTCTAAAATTTTCCCAGTTTGCTGTAACTGTGTCAGACACTCTTCTAAATCTGCTTTAAGCCCCAATGCACTCTGATACCGCTCCTCAGAAGTTTTTGCTAGTAACTTCATGACAATATTGGAAACAGTGCGGGGAATTTTTGAATCGACTTCATGGGGAGGAACGGCTTGCTTAGCGATATGACAATGAACTAACTCTAGAGGGTCGTTAGTTTCAAAAGGCAGCCTTTGAGTAAGTATCTTGTAAAAAGTTGCACCTAGTGAGTAAAAGTCAGTACTGTAATCGAGTGTCCGATTCATTCTGCCAGTTTGTTCGGGCGACAGATAAGCTAATGTTCCTTCTAAGACGTTCGGATTTTTTATCGTTGGATTTTCACGGGTAAATACTGTGGATATGCCAAAGTCTATAATCTTAAGTTGCCCAGTTTCTAGGTTAAGAACAATATTAGAAGGATTAATATCTTTGTGAATGATATTAGCAGCATGAATTTCGCTCAGTATCTCCGCAATCTGAATGGCAATGAAAAGAAACTCCAGAAGTGCAAACTTTTTGGATTGCATCAAAAGGTCTAACGATTTGCCCCCGAAATCCTCTAAAATCATTGCCAGTGTGTTTTTATAGGGCAGTAGATTGTAGGCTTTAATCACCCCATCAATTTTTAAAGAGCGGGTAATTTCATACTCCTGCTTGTACCGAGTTAGTTCTGAGGGACTCGGATAATCTTCCTTAAGAATTTTCAGAATAACGGGTTGAGCTATAGAGTTAAGGATAGCTCGATAGACTAATGAATTAGCACTTTCGTAAATCTTGGAGATAATTTGATAGTCGGCAATAGCACTCATTGTTGGATTTTTTCAAAGATGCAATCTTGATGCTCGACTCAAGTAACTGGTCTATATATGTTATATTACTGATTACTCAAGGTTATTTATTTATAATACATTACGTTGTATTGTAGTCTATATTCAGCGAAGTTATACAATACTATCGCGGGCAATAAATTTGTTCTCTCTCGTTGTCTGTCACATTAATTCTGACAGGCTGCGTTCTTCAGAATCCCGGTTTCTTTAAGAAACCAGGATTCTTGCTCCCCACCAGAATCAATGTGGCGATCCACTAGTCCAGTTTGTAGAATCGAGCCGGATTATCCCAAAGAATCTTTTGTACAACTTTTTTAGGAAGCTGATTCTGAAGTGCTACGACTTCTGCAACGACTTTTGGATCGTGATCCATATGGGGATAGTCAGACCCAAAGATCAAGTTATCTGAACCAAGATATTCAAGAATCTGACTCAGATATGGTTCTGAAGGCTCCATGGAGATAAAGCATTGACGGCGAAAGTACTCAGAGGGCTTCATTTTTATATTGTCTGCAACTTCCCAACAAAGATCTTCGTACTCGCGATCGAGCCGCCATAACCAATAGGGAAGCCAGCCACACCCAGACTCAAGAAATCCAACTCTAAGGTTGGGATGACGTTCTAATACTCCACCTTCGATCAACGATAGCAACGCCATCATTTGTTCCATCGGATGAGAGCAAGCGTGTAGCGCAAAGCGAGTGTTGAAGCGATCTGCACCTGCGCTAGGTAAGCGACTGTGAGTGGACTCATGGAGGCTCACAGCAATCCCTAATTCCTCGCACTTTGTCCAAAACGGTTCGTAAACGGAGTCACTCAGAACCCGCCCTTTAACAGGGTTGGGGCGTAAAAAAATTGATTTCCAACCAAACTCTGCTACCCGCTCCAATTCAAGCACCATTTCTTCTGGTGCGTGTAAATTGACAACACCTACACCTCGAAGAATTTGTGGATTATAGCTGCAGAAATCTCGCAGCCAATTATTGTAAGCACGGACAAATGCACCAGCTAGTTGTGGTGCGATCGTGTCTACAGCAATGACCCATGAGAAGTAAGTCGGGTAAATAAATGATATATCAACTCCCATCTGCTGCATAGCTTGCACGTGAGACTCAGCATCAAAATTGTTCAACCAAGATAGAGGATAAGCTTGAGTCACTTGTTTAGCACCTTCTTGACGGAGCCGATTCGAGTATTTGTTTACGATCTTTTCGCCTGCAAGCGTTAGTTCTGGAGATAGCGCAAAGCTCTTAAATGCAGGTTCGAGGTACTCTTGCCACATATGGTGTGGCTCATAGACGTGGGAATCTGCATCAATAATTCGATATCCTTCAAGCATGGGTAGGCTGACCAACTAGTAAAATTACATCCACATGGGTATTGGATTCAGGAGATCTTCTGGTATCGGTTCTTTCAACCAACCTAGTTCTACTGGAACATCATAAAGTCGTCCCGGTGCCAAGCGCTTCCAGAAGTGGCGCATTCCAGGAATTATAACTTTAACGACTTTCAGTCCGATATCAGGACGGGTCTGGTCGAGAACTAGCATTTCCATGCCACGTTGCTCTACAATTTGCTGGCAGAGCTTAATATCATCAAGAAAGTTATCAGTTGCTATATAAGGATAGTCAAAATACTTTTTGAGGACAGCACTTTTATCTGGTATTAAGTAAGGCTGATTTTCTAGCGTTGCCGTTTTCCACCAATCGAGAACGGGAGCCTCAGCAGAGGTCGCATATTGAGTTATGCCATTGGCATCAGCAGTTAAGACAGCAGGAAGAATTTGGTTCATTTCAGTCAGTGCTCTTTGAACCGCAAGCTTTGGGTCGAAGTGAGCACCAAAACCCAATATAATGTCTTTCACCTGGCACTTGCTTTTATAACTAATTGCGGCAAAGGCAGGAATATTCAAGTCGCTAGTTATATCAAGAACCCAGAGTTCGCGATCAATCGATTGGTAATAACATCTCAAGGCTTGAAAGTACGGCTCGTCAAAACTCTCTAAATCTACTGCTGCTCTTTGAATGCGGTTATACCACCACAAGGCGACACTATCTCGCTCTACTAATTCCATGAAACCTTGTACGATCGCTTCTTCTAAGGTATTCCCAGCTGCACACCCATTAGTGTCTGCCCAACAGTCTGGCTTAGAAGATATGGGATAGCCAAAATAACAATAAGCGGTTGGCAAATACTTAAAGTCTTGGTCAGTTAATGACCAAACAGGTGTCCACTCAATTTCTCTTTCTTCATCAAACGGTTCGGGAACTCTCTGAAAAAAACTGCCACAATCAGCGTTCCACACCAAACGTTCATCGTATTGAGCTTGGCTGAAGTTCATGCAGGTATTAGGATGGATCGCCTTGTTGTCCAGGTTTTGGTAACTGCTTTTGACTCTGATTTCGTCTCCCTGAAAAACGCCAGAGTACCTTTCAATGGCTTCGCAAAAACCACTTGCTCTTGCTTGAGCATCTGTTCTCCCTTTTCCTGCACTTCTACCTCCAATATTTCTCTCTAAAACACTTAAGTCATCAAACATTGAGGCAAAATGATGCTTAGCAAAATAGGTATGTGTTAAACCCTTCAAGTCAAAAGAGAGTTTGCCCAAGTCTCGCACGACTCCTGTAATCGGGCTTATATGGTATCGATACTTTTCAAAGGTTGCTTCTGGCGAAACGCAGCGATGTCCGCCATCAGCCGTAAAGGTTTTTTTGCGGTTTCCAAGTATTAAAGGTAAAGGTCTCAAATGCTGCTGTTTAAGAATGCCACAGCTATAACACTGAGGACGTTTGATGAGCAAATGGCTCCGCGTCTCTAGTGTAAGAGTATCATGGGTCACTAGTATCCCTTCGAGGCGCTTGTTTTCTGCCTTTACGATCCACTGAAGGATTTGAGTTGCTGCCATTGTGATGGCAGTTTGTCGTGTTGAGGGCAAATCAGCCAGTGGTGGTGTTAAAGATGATAAAACATTATTGCGTCTTTGGATAAATCCTTCAACTGGGCGGTTGCCTTGCAAGCGTTGGGATAGGCATTCCCAACAACCTGTTTTTTCAGGATGAAAGATCGGTCCAATCCAGATGACGGTTCCTATTGGTTTGACCAACATCCAAGGACGCGATCGCGCCAGGTTTTTTTGGTTAATTTCGACCAGTTCTGCTCTCAAGTAATCGTCAGTTAAGACAACTTCAATGTCTCCTTCTTTTGCAACTTGAATTTTCAGCGATTCGAGAGTAGCAATCAATTCTGCTCCGGACAGATCTCCTAAAGCTCTGACAGCCACTTTAGATACTTGTAATCGTTGGCAAGCATCTTCAATGTTGACCTTCAAATGCTCGCAAAAGATAGCGACATTTGAAGGCAAAACCTCCTCATATTCGACAAGATAACCCCTTTGCTCCAATTCCATAAGCGCGTAATAAATATAGGACATTGGGAGCTTATCTTGGAGTTGCTGAACAATTTCATCAACAGTTCGGTTTCCATCAAGCAAGGGGCATAACAACAGGTAGAGGCGATCTTGAACCACAATCGTGTCTCTTTCTGATACAAGGAACACTCCTTCTGTCTCAACTGTTTCGATGCGAAAGCAAGTCTTAAACTTCGGTTTTTTAAACATATTCTGTTTGAAGTTGCGTGACGTAGAATGCCCAAATACAACTTTTTGGTATAACAAAAGAGGTAGAGTAAAGAATTGTTCAGAATATTTCTCTTAATTTCTACCTCTTTTAGGCGATTTCCGAGAAGAATCTTACCTCTGTAGGGGCGCAAGGCCTTGCGCCCCTACGATATGTTACCGATTCCCTAGTAATTAATTTTCTGGAAATCACCTTAATATCCATTAAATTTCTGCAAGTTTACGATCCAGAAACAGGGATATAAACAGACGGAGGGAGGTATTCACCGCTATTGTTGTCTTGTACCCACTGATTCAATTGTTCCTCTGTGACTGTAAATTCACTCAATGCAGGACGTGGCGGATAGGCAATAGTAGCAAGGTATTTTGCCTGGTTTTCTTCATCTTTGCGAATTCTACCAGTAAATGAATCTACTACTACCTCAAAGCGAAACTCTTGTATGAGAGGATCGGTAAAAATGTAGTCGTTTGTAGTTAATTTTTGGTAAACATCAGATAAAGTCAGTTGAATATCTGGTGCAGTTTGATTGGCAATTATCACTTCTTTGATAATTTTGCTTGTTTCTTCTGCTAATTGAGCTGATGGGGGGTCACCATACTCAATTGCTGCTAGACGAGCTAGGGCTTGTTTTTTCAGGATGGAACTGAAATAATTTTTTAATTGTTGCTCTTCTCTTTTCTTTTCCTCATCTCCATCAAATGCTAGAAAAGTAGTCCATGTCCAAGCTATAATTTGAGTCCATTGTTTTATAATAATCCTAATCTTGGCTATGTTTTCTGGAGTTCGTAACTCTTCAGGTAATGATGTCATGTAGGTTGTATTAGACTGCTCTGCCATTTTTAAAGCTCCAAGTTGGTTGATTTTAGATATCAAAACAATCAAGTTTTGTTAGAAAACGGTCATTAGGTAGTAATACTAGCCTTGAAACGATCTATTGAGCGTTTGTGGCGCTAGAATTACTAGAATTAGCTCTACCCATTGGGAAGCTAAAGTCTACGTAAAGCTGCTTACTAGCTCGCAGTTTTGCCCCGGTATGGCATTCTATGCAACTACTATTTGGGATGTAGGGTTCTATGGAAACGTTGGCTAACGAGGACTTTGGCGTAACGTCCCTGAGACTTTTGTTGTAAGGCAAACTAGGGTTTGTTAGCCACTGAGTACCAATGAGTTGATAGTATTGCCAGACCGATGATTGAGAAATATCTTTCAGTGCTTCTTGCCAGTGCTTATTCTGTTCCAATCTATGAGAATTGAGCGATGAATTTGGTAAGCGAGTTATCTGTGATGGGATTTGATTCTCAATTGTGTCCCCTACCTTTTTGACAGCATGAGGAGCCTCTTGACGCCAAAGATATGGCTTCTCTACATATGGCTTGTTTTCTATACAGTTTTCGCTACAATCTGGGTTGTACAGCGTGTAACGAGCACGGTTTGAACTGTTGTCTGGAACATTATCAACCTGCTCAAACGTAGACCAAATCCATCCCTGCTCGCTTGTTTTCTGCTTAATATGAAAGCCGATTAAACCTACCTCAACTATCTGAGTAAATTCCTGACCGGTATCACTACAAAGTGCTTTACCTTTTGCACATTCGTTTGACTGTGCTGGGATCGTCCTCTGTCGCTTAGTTGTGTAGTAACGAGCTTTCTCCTCATTGGATGTCTGTGGATCGAAAACTCGCCAAGCTGCTTTAATCTCAATCGCGCCCTCTTTCTCGTATGTGCTGCAAGGAACATTGAGCGGGTTGGCGTTTGCATCTTCGCTACACACAAGCGCAAACTTCTTGTCTTCGTTATTAAATTGTTGTAAGTTGACAGCGTCATACCACTTGTTTTCAACAATTTGGTTGAATTCTTGTGGGTTAATGTATGACTCCATAATAATGTAGTTGCCTTGCTGGTCAACAAGGGGTTTATTTTCATTTGTACCCTTTTCGTTGCCATCTAGTTTCTCTGACTCTGTCAGTTGTAAGCTTGAGTCTTCTGTCTGTAAACCTCTTGCAGAGGTAACATTCAAGCAAGTAAAAGGTTTAGTTGGTTGTGTGGATGGTTCTTTTCCTGCTGAAAGGAATATCGTCTCTGGGGTACGGTAGAACTCCCAGATACGAGGAGCATCTGGAACCTCACCGATTTTCTTATCTTCTAAGGTAGCTCCTTGCTGACAGTCAGCCGGCCAATTTAAAGCCAGGAAAACTTGCCAAGCAAAATTGTCGATAAAAGCTACTCTTGATGTGTTAGGATAAAGGGCCTGTTGTTTAGCTAAATCGGGATTGTGTGGAATTTCCGAAGTGATTTCTGGTTTGAGTCGGAACAGGCTCTGGCTGTGAAGTTCTTTGTCAGTTTGAGTCTCTGCTAGCCCTGCAGAAACACAACCTAAGACCACAATTGAAATAGAGATAATTGAAATGAAAATGAGACGTTGAATATTTCTCATCGATTGTATTGCACTAATTGTATGTGATTTATGCTGCGCTAGAGCGCCAGTACAGTAGTCAAGCCGGAGGCCAAAAACCCCGGTTTCTCTAGGAGTGCAAAGTTTGATATTTCGTATGCGTACAGACGCTTCAAACAGCGCGTCTCTACAAATAACTCTGGTTTTTGAGAACTACCTCGAAGGATATCTGGAAAGAGTACACCCGTGCATTAATAGCTATGATTCTGTAGAAAATGGGTTAAATTCTTGCCCTATTTAGCTAATCGTTTAGTAGAACTACAGTCTCGATCGATAATATTCAGGTATTTGGCTTCTCGTGTTTACACTCATGATGTAATACCCAAGTCAAGAATATACTTATTCTGGGTGTTATGGAACATAAGTGGATGTAAAATTTACATTTTTTTATATTTATAGAAAATATGAGTTTTGTATGAGATTTATATAACAAGATTTATATATAATATAGCAATTCTAATTGAATCGTGAAATAAAGAAACCCGGTTTCTTTGAGAAACCGGGTTTCTGGACTTTAACTATCGTTAACCAAGCAGTATTGGGACAAGCACCGTCCGCAATTCCGATAACTACAAAATCAAAATTGCAAAATGTACACACTACCTTTTCTCAAAGTTTTCAACTCATCAATTACTTAAAAAGAGGAAACTTAGATTTAAAATACTCACGATATAACTGACAGCTTGGAGTTGCTTGATGATTATCCAATTTAATCAACCCCATACTACTGAGCTTATAAGCAATAACAGATTCTAACTGCACAGGTTCTGTAGTATTTATCACTGTATAAAGAGCAGATGCTAATTCCGGTTGTGCTTCCAAGGTTGCCCAATGTCGTTGCAAGTGATGGTAGTATATGCCCTTGGGCGTGGAAGAATTTTGCAGCAGCTGTGTCAAAGTTATCTCTTGCTGACTGAGGTGATAGAACGCTAAATGTACCAGCGCTGGATGTCCTCCAACCATATCCATCAAAAGTTTTGCTTCTAAACCATCTTTCCAACCCAATCCATAGCGTAGAGCTAACTGCTTGACTTGTTCAAAACTAAAGCTTTGTAACTGAATCGGAAGCCCGACATTGAATGGTGACTGATGAAGTTGCAAGGGAACATACACTTCTGTTGAATGAACCACAATCAGACGCAGCTTTTGCCAAATCGGTCGTCTTTTCGCTTCTTCGTACCACGATCGCAACAACGGCAAAAATTCTTTCGCTACCTGGGGATGTTCAAAAATTTGGTTCACCTCATCCAAAGCCAAAACTACAGGCGAATCAATTTGTTCGAGCACGTAGTTTCGCAAGTACAGCGAACAACTGACTTTACTCCCAATGTCTTCATCCCAATAATCATCCAATCTTGGCTCTATATGAAGCTGACGGGAAATATTCGCACACAGCCAACGCAAGAATCGATTCAAATCACTCAGAATTTCCTGGTCAATTTGTTCTTCAAAGTTTAGGCTGATTGTGCGGTAGCCAATGCAGTTGGCATATTCCAGAATTCTTGACAACAGAGAAGTTTTCCCCATGGACATTGGAGCCTTAATCCGAATTAAAGCGCCCGGTTTAGTAATTTCTCTGTAAATCTGTGTGCCAACTGCAGTATTTTCAATATAGTAAGGGGAGTCTAAGGG
The DNA here is from genome assembly GCF_000346485.2 of Scytonema hofmannii PCC 7110. Taxonomy (NCBI): domain Bacteria; kingdom Bacillati; phylum Cyanobacteriota; class Cyanophyceae; order Nostocales; family Scytonemataceae; genus Scytonema; species Scytonema hofmannii. The sequence goes on along the minus strand of NZ_KQ976354.1, from coordinate 5,164,536 downwards.
AACAGAACCACTGGGATACGGAGGTAATACGTCTCTATCGAGATTGATGGGTTGGGGGCGAACTGGAGTGACAAATGGCGATCGCATTTCTGGTTGCATCCCCCTAAGATTAAAACCAGGAGTTAACTTTGGCGAATTCACCATGTCCTCCCACTCAATCCGAACACCATCCTGCAACCAAACTATTGACGATTCGGCTGGGTTTTGGAAAATAACTGGTAGCCAAGTCGCACAAGGATATTCTTTCTCTAATGCTTGCAATCTTTCTCGTGCAGAACGCACCGCAGTATATAAGGATTTACCCGAGGAAAATTCAGCTATGAAATATCTTAAAAATTCTTGAGCAACCACATCTGGAACAGCCTCCCGCATGACAATGACTTGAGGTATGTTCAAATCTTCGAGTTGCTGCGCCAACCCCAAACCATCACAGGAGTTAAAAATTGCGAGCTTCAACCCACGACCGATCGCTTCCTTGAGAGCGTACCTCAGATTCTCAAGGGAAATTGTATCTGTGGGATTGATTTGCAAAATCCCTTTTTCTTGACTGGAACTATGACCTGCAAAAAAAAGAATATCCCAACCTTGCTGCCAAAGATGGTCATTCAAATTGCGTAAACTTGGCTCAACTAAAAATTCAATTTCTGCTCGATGGGATAATTTTTCTAAAAAAATTCTATCGTGACTGATATCAATCCCTTGAGCGTTTCCAAAAATTGCCAAAATTCTCAGTTGAAATTTTCGGTGATTAACAGGTAATCTATTAGAATTTTGATATTCTGTTGCACTTAAAGCAATTTCTCCATAGGGATAATCCTCAAAAAACTCCCACAAATGCCAAGGCAGATGTCTCAATAAATCATCATTAGTTTCTATAATCAAGCGAATTTCATCACATGGTTTTAATTGTGTACGTAATTGCCGATCAATTTTGCGAAATTCTCTTGAATCCAGCCATGCATTGAGTCTTTTTGACAGCTTTTGAGATAACTTGACGATATCAACATCAGAAACATGAGTCAGTCCCACTTCTGAAATTTCAAGATAATCATCTGTTTCAACACCAGTACGCCAACAACTCAGGCGTTGATAGAAAGCATAATAAAGCGCTTGCCAGTTTTGATAAAGTTCTAGAATTTTTGGTGCGGCTGGTAAACTAGCAATCATTTTCATGTGGTAGGGGTTGCTAGCTTCACCAACTTGTGCGGTAACAGCAGCAAAGCCATCACGCAAGTTTCCCTGACCCAAGCTTAAAACAACTAACCTACTCATCTATAAAACGTACTCACAATTTGCAAAATTTGATTGTTATTAGCAATTGTTTTAACTGTGATAACTGTTTCTTTAACGATAGACGATCTATGAAATTAATATGATTTTTCCATTATCTGCACTTCACTTTATTTCAAGGGGTTTTATAGAATTATTCTCGTTATTATCGAGCCAGTATAAATTGTTCTAGTAAAGCCTATTATCCTTTCAACTAATTTTCCTAATGCTCTCCAAAGTATCGCAAAATTTTTATTTTCTAGGGCTAAAGCCCACCAAACCCATATTTCAAAAATCAAATTATAGTCTTAATATTACAAAACTTTTTAGTGGGGACTTTCTCATGGTTGTATTTACTCAGTATTATACTAGCTTTTTCAAATTCATGAGCGGATTGGGGGTTAGATAATTTTCATGTTTAGTGGTGTACTAAGTTGACTGCTAGGAGAGGAAAACTTTCGCAGAAAATACTGCCGATACAACTGACAACTGGGAATTGCGCGATCGTTCTCCAACTTAATTAATCCCATACTACTAAGCTTGTCAGCGAGTAAGGATTCTAGTGATACAGGGTTAGTGGTATGCATGACCCTTTCAAAAGCAGATGCAAGTTTTGGTTGTGCCTGTAAAGCTGCCCAATGACGCTGCAAGTGATGATAGTAAATGCCCACTGGTGTAGGAGCATCTTCGAGAAGTTGCGTTAGACTTATTTCACCACCACTTAGGTGATATAGTGCCAGATGGACTAGTGCTGGATGCCCCCCGACCATATCTGTTAGAAATTTTACCTCATTATCATCTGCCCAATCAATCCCGTAATTCTGGGATAACTGCTGTACTTGAGCCAAGTTAAAGTTTCTTAACTGAATCGGCAATCCCACATTAAACGGTGATTGATGAAGTTGTAAAGGCATATAGACTTCTGCGGAATGTATGACAATCAGACGCAGCTTTTGCCAAATGGGCTGTCTTTTAGCTTCTTCATACCACGATCGCAACAAAGGGAAAAATTCTTTTGCCACTTGTGGATATTCAAAAATATGATTGACATCATCCAATGCTAGAACTATTGGAGAGCCAGTCTGCTCAAGCACGTGATTCCGCAAGAACAAAGAGCAACTCACCTTACTACCGAGATCCCAATCCCAATAGTCGTCTAGTTTTGGCTCAAGCCCCAATTGCAAAGAAATATTAGCGCACAGCCAGCGCAAAAATCGATTGAGGTCGGTTAAAATTTCTCCCTCAAGATGCTCTTCTAAATTTAGGCTAACAGTGCGATAACCAAGATGATGAGCGTATTCCAAAATTCTTAACAGCAGAGAAGTTTTACCCATCTCCCTTGGCGCTTCGAGCCGAATTAAAGCTCCTGGTTTGCTGATTTCTGCAAAAGCTTGCTCCTGAATAGCAGTGTTTTGAATATAATAAGGTGAATCAAGAGGAACAGAACCACTCGGAAAGCGAGGGAGTTTTTGTTTATTTGTCCAAATGTGAGTAGGAAGTTGTCTTGGCGATGTCGTTATCGTTTGGTAAGCTTGTGCAGTTGCATAAAACTCTAACAGCGCCCGACAGTTTTTTTTGGTCACGCGCCTGCCAATAATCAGTGAGAGCTTTTGGCATAACCCCGGAGCAACGACATTAGTCAAGTAGCCAGGACTATATCCTCCTGCTTGAGCCATTTGACTGTAGGTTTGACTCTGCCAAATACCCCGCAGAATGAGTGTCTCTGTATCATTCAGAGGACGATTTTGGGTTTCCAATAGCTTGTGATTTACAATTGCAAGTAGAGAATCAAGAGTCATGGGGAATTTCGGACTATTTTTCTACCTGTGAATTGACTTCACGGCCTCGCTTTTAGGACAATAGCGAGAATGATTATATTAAATCTTGTCCAAACGCCCTCTTATTGCTCGATACTATAAATCTCGACCACAACCACGGAAGATATATTACAAATTATAATACCGTTTTTTCTGCCTGAGTTGAGCAAGCATATAATTAATTTTTTTAATATGTATTTTAGAAGTAGGGACTGCCAGGTTCCTAGAGCAAACGCATTAAAATTTAACGGTTAGGGGGTTGACATTAAACTTTATATATGGTTATAGACCACAAAGGTGATTTGAGGCAATAAAGCAGGTAAAACAATCCTGTATCTTGCTATGAAAGGTGAGTTATATGGTAAAGCCATTGCTGACACTTGATTTACTTATAGAGGAAGCTGTTAAGTTTTCTGAGGTAGAAAGTATCTACGACGAACCATCATTGTTTGGTGTTACTGATGGAAAAGCTGTTGGAACTTATCTGGAACAAAAATTTCGGACATATTTGGCTTTGTCATATGAGTTTGGACTGGGAAATTCCGCTTCTGGAATAGATTTTCCAGATTTAAATATAGATATAAAAGTTACAAGCATCCGACAACCGCAGTCTTCATGTCCGTTTAAATCGGCTCGGCAAAAAATTTTTGGTCTTGGATATGGGCTGCTAATTTTTGTTTACGAAAAGACAGATGACCATCAGTATAGAACTAGTAGGTTAGATATGCACCATACTATCTTTATTGAGCCAAGCCGTACTGCGGATTATCAAATGACTCGTGGTATCCTAAATATTCTTGCCAATGATGGTAATTCTGACGACTTAGTTGCTTTTATAATGGATCGTAATCTACCAGTCGATGAGATAGAAGCACGCAATATTGCAGAGGAGTTACTTAACAATCCTCCCGAACAAGGTTATTTAACAATATCAAATGCTTTCCAATGGCGGCTTCAGTACAGTCGTGTTATACAGAAAGCAGGAGAGATTAGCGGTATTCTTAAAATAAGATAAAGTGAAATGGTACAACATAAAGCTAAAAACATATGGGAATCTGGTGATTTTCAAACACCACAAGATTTAGCCTTAGAGGTTACTCAGCTTGTTCAGAGATTAGGTATAGCACCACAATCTGTTTTAGAACCAACCTGTGGACGTGGAGCCTTTTTATTGGCAGCTTGCAAAGGATTTTTAAATCTTACTAAATTGGTAGGGGTTGATATGAGTCAGGAGCATTTGAATTACCTCATGACTAAGATTGAAGAAAAATCTTTACCTATAGATATTATTCATGGGAATTTTTTTAGCTTAAATTGGTCTGAAATTCTCAAAACATTACCCGATCCCCTACTGATTCTTGGTAATCCACCTTGGGTAACTAATTCCGATTTAGGGGTATTAGAAAGTTCTAATTTACCCAAAAAATCAAATTTTCAAGAAAAAAGTGGATACGATGCTTTAACGGGTAAAAGCAATTTTGATATTTCTGAATGGATGTTGCTACAGCATTTGGAATGGTTGAGAGCACGTACTGGTACAATTGCTATATTATGCAAAACGTCAGTTGCTAGAAAAATTCTAAATTATGTTTGGCAGTATAAACATAGGATTATCCGCGCCCAGATCTATAAAATAGATACGCTGAAATACTTTAACGCTTCTGTAGATGCCTGTCTATTCATCTTACAAATTGGAGATGGAGAGCTATCAAGTACTTGTGAAATTTTTGAGGATTTGTCAGAGCAAAAACCATTACCAGTGATAGGGTATCATGATAATACACTTGTGTCCAATGTAATAAACTATAAGCGTTGGTCACATTTGAGAGGGAAGGATTTAGATTATATTTGGCGTTCCGGTTTGAAACATGACTGTTCTAATGTCATGGAACTAGAACGTGAAGTCGATAAATACCGCAACGGATATAGTGCTATTTTTTATCTAGACAAAGAATGGGTTTATCCTCTTTTAAAAAGTTCAGATATTGGTAATGGTCGTCTGTCTAATTGTAGAAAATATGTTCTCGTTACACAGCGTTCTATTGGAGAAGATACAACTCACTTGAAGTTTGATGCTCCTCATATTTGGAATTATCTTCAAAATTATAAACAAGATTTATCAAAGCGCCGCAGTTCTATTTATCGGAATCGTCCAGAATTTTCTGTTTTTGGGATAGGAGAATATACTTTTGCACCTTGGAAAGTAGCTATCTCAGGGTTTTATAAAACTCTTAATTTCGTGCAAGTCGGTTTAATTGATAATCAACCTGTTGTCTTTGATGATACAGTTTACTTTTTACCATGTCAGTCACAATCTGAAGCTGATTTTCTTGTTAGTTTATTGAATTCAAAACCTGCTAGAGAGTTTTTAGAGTCAATGATTTTCTGGAGTGATAAGCGACCAATCACTATTGAATTGCTCAAGCGATTAAATTTACGTTTGCTAGCACGGGTTTTGAATCGAGAAGAGGAGTATGATAGTTACATTGCCAAAAATTCCAGTCAGCAACTTTCAAATTCAATACAATTAAGTCTTAACTTGGTTACAAACTAAATTTAGAAATTTAACCCTAGCCAGACCCCCGACTCTTTTAAGAAGTCGGGGATCTAGATGTATTCTCCATTAGACATCTCCAAAAATTAAATATGCATTACCCCAAAGTCTTAGTAGGGGCGCAAGGCATTGCGCCCCTACATCTTTTCTGGAGATGTCTATTATAAGGTTTTTATGAGTTTTCTATAGCCAATGACCAATGACATTAACTACTAGTTAACTCAATCCAGTAACGCTCGTAAAGTGCTTCAATTTGTTGCTCCAAAGGAGCTACACGTTCGCACTTTGCTAAAATTGCTTCTGAGGGAAACAAACTGGAATTATTTTGTATGTTTTTGGGCAATTGCTCAAATCCAGCACGGTTGGGAGTGGAAAGATTTAAGCTTTGGCTCATTTCAGATGCAACGTCCGGTCGTAAAATTAAGTTTATCCAAGCATAAGCTGCTTCAATATTGGGGGCTGTCTTGGGAATAACAACGGTGTCAGTCCATAAAGAAGAACCACTTTTGGGAATGACATACTTCAGTTTAGGATTTTCTTTAACAATTTTGACAGCATCTGATGAATAACACATTGCTAGGAGTAAGTCTCCTGCAACAATTTGGTTGCGCCATGCATCGGTTGTAAAGGCTGCAACATCTGGTTTAAGAACCTTTAGCGTGTCAAAAGCTTGTTTAATTTCATTTTCATTTGTTGAGTTGTAAGAGTAGCCAAGCATCTTCAAAACTGCACCCATGACTTCTCGGAAATCGTTCATCAATGTCATCCGCTTTGACAGAAGTTGTTTGTTTTCCCAAAGATAGTCCCAGTTATCAGGTGGAGTTTTTAGCTTTTCAGTATTATAAATAAAACCTGTTGTTCCCCAACTAAAAGGAATGCTATGACGGTTATTGGGATCGTAGATAGGATTTTGAAACCTGGGAAATAAATTATCTAATCCGATGATGCGATCGCGCTCTAATCTTGTCAGTAATCCCAAGTCTACCATTTTCCGTACCATATAATCACTTGGGTAAACCACACTATAGGCACTACCACCTCCCGCTTGGATTTTACTGAGCATGGCTTCATTGGAATCATACAAATCTGCCAATACTCTGATCCCCGTTTGAGCGCTAAAAGTTTTTAGTAAATCCTTATTAGTGTATTGTTCCCACGTGTAGATATACATTTGATCGCGGGAACCTATTGTAGCCGATGCTCGCACGTTCCCAAGTCGCCAACCACAGCCTGCTAGGGACAAGCCAGATAGTGCTGCTATTCCTGTAATAAATCCTCTTCTGCTAGTCATTTGTCACTGGTCACTGGTCACTGGTCACTGGTCACTGGTCACTGACTAAAGCCAAACAATCACTTTCTGTCCACCAAGCATAGATAGGAGTTTCACGATCTGGCCAATTAACAAATGTGTTGGGTTGTAAAACATTAATCTGTAAACCGTTAATTAATTGCACAACATAATTGATGTGCGTTCCCAAATACATAATATTAACTAACCGTCCTTCAAAGCAGTTATTTTCTACGCTGGGTTTATAAAGCGATAGCTGTATTTTTTCAGGACGCACGCTCACAACTACCGCTTGTGATAATTCTGTTGGTGTATTTTCCTCACGAGCCACAACAATGGAAAGCCCTGTTTTTGTTAACAGTTGAATGTTAAAAGCGTCTACACCTGTGATTTCACCTGCTAATAAATTGGTATCGCCAATAAAATCAGCAACAAATACTGTTTGGGGTTGTTCGTAAATTTCGCTGGGAGTACCTACTTGTTCAATTTTGCCTTGATTCATGACAGCAACCCGATCCGATAAAGACAGCGCCTCTTCTTGATCGTGAGTCACCATGATGAAGGTCAATCCCAATTCTTTGTGTAAATTGGAAAGTTCAACCCTCATTTCTTTTCTTAATTTTAAATCAAGCGCCCCAAGGGGTTCATCTAACAGCAACACTGCAGGACGGTTGACGATCGCTCTTGCCAAGGCTATCCTTTGCTGTTGTCCTCCTGAGAGTTGATTGGGAAAACGCGATCGCAAACCATCCAACTTCACCAATTCTAGAGCTTGTGTGACTCTGCTTTCTATTTCCTTCTTGCGGAATTTTTTGAGCCGCAATCCAAAAGCAACGTTCTCCCAAACATTTAAGTGGTTAAACAGAGCATAACTTTGGAACACAGTGTTAACAGGTCGGCGATATGGGGGAACACTAGTCATAGACTCACCGCGAATTAACACTTGACCTGCATCTGCTCTTTCAAACCCTGCAATAAGCCGAAGTGTAGTCGTCTTTCCACAACCAGAAGGACCAAGGATACTAAAAAATTCTCCTTGTCGAATATCCAAGTCTACTCCGTGGACTGCTCTTTCCTGGTTAAAAAACTTAAAAACGTTAAGTAACTCCACATCTAGTGGTTCAAAACCTGCGGTTCCCCCTTGATTCTGGATTAGAGTCTGAGCCATAGTTCTTAGTTTAATCGGTGAGAGTATAAGTGTTTTAGTTAATAAATGTAGTCGATTAGGCAAATGACAAGTTACACTTTGGTTTATTCTATCGGTCAAAAAGAACTTACAGAAAAATATACTATTAAGTTTATTTTGCCCGTAAATACACTTAATATTCTTAATATTTTTCCCAATCATTTTATATCAAAAAGAATTATTGCTGATAATGGGATTGTTTTATGGCTTCCTTAAAATCATCTGGATTTAGTGGATTTCTCGGAGATAAAGGCTTACGCACTGTTGGTAAAAATTACCAGTCTATATTTTTTATCATATTTACCATTGTGATGATGGCCGGTATTAACACTCGCTTAGTATATTTACAAATTGTTGAAGGTCCAAAACTGCGACAAAGAGCAGAAGCAAACCGGATACGGACAATCCTCAAACAACCAGAACGAGGTAACATTTTCGATCGCAATGGCAAACTGTTAGCAACAACACGCTATCCCCGTTCTGTGTACCTGTGGCCTATGGCGCATAAAAAACCATCCTGGTCAGTTGTCAGTTCGCGTCTCGAGCAGGTTCTTAAAATCCCTCAAGAGGATATAGAACAGAAATTAGACGAAGCGGGTCCGGATGCAACAACCCTTGTACGGATAGCACGCGACCTGAATGAAGCTGAAGTCACAGCTATAAAAGAGTATGAAAACGAACTCCAAGACGTTGAAATTCATACAGAAGCAGTACGCTATTACCCTAATGGTGAAGCCGTAGCCCATGTCATTGGTTATACTCGTGAATTAACCCAAGCACAGTTGAGAAAAAAGAAAAAAGAAGGTTATCGACTTGGAGATGTCATCGGTCAAATGGGGGTAGAAAAAGCATATGAAAAGTTGTTGCGAGGAGAATGGGGCGGTCAGCAGGTAGAAGTAGATAGCAAAGGTCGTCCAATTCGCGTGTTGGGAGAAAAACAGGCAAAAGCTGGCAATGATATCCACCTGACCATAGATTTAAATTTACAAAAGGCAGCTGAAAAAGCTTTAACATTTCCCAAAGGTGCCATTGTCGCAATCAATCCAAACAATGGGGAAGTCCTAGCACTGGTATCTCACCCCACCTTTGACCCCAATATTTTTTCCAAACAACAGCTGACTCAAAAAGATTGGGAAAGCGTACAAGGGAAAAACAATCCTCTCGTCAATCGCGCCCTGAGTGCTTTCCCTCCCGCCAGTACCTTTAAAATCATCACCACAACTGCGGGATTGGAATCGGGAAAATTTTCTCCTGGTACAGTGCTGCAAACTTACGGTTCTTTAACCATTGGTGGCGTAACCTTTGGAGAGTGGAACCATGCTGGATTCGGACCAGTGGGATTTCCAAAGGCAATGGCAATGAGTAGCGACACTTTCTTTTACCAAATTGGTAAGGGAGTGGGCGGTCCTACCTTGATTGAATGGACGCGTAAGTATGGCTTTGGCAAGAAAACTGGAGTTGAGCTGATAGACGAGGAGTCAAAAGGATTAGTTCCCGATGAGAAATGGAAGCGGAAAGCATGGAAAATTCCTTGGACTGTAGGGGACACCATTAATATGTCCATTGGACAAGGTGCGCTACAAGTCACGCCACTGCAATCAGCTATTATGTTCTCTGTTCCAGCTAACGGTGGTTATCGAGTCAAACCTCATCTGCTCAAAGACCACGAAGAATCAAAAAAATGGCGGGAATCATTAAACATGAAGTCAAGTACTATCGGAATTCTTCGCGATGGACTGCGGAAGGTGGTGACTGAGGGGACGGGTAAGCGTTTGAACTTACCATCCATTGCTCCATCGTCTGGAAAAAGTGGCACTGCTGAGGCTGGAGTTGGTCGTCCCAATCATACTTGGTTTGGGGCATATGCTCCAGCAGATAAACCAGAAATTGTGGTGGTAGCGTTTGGTGAAAACTCTGGCGGACATGGAGGTAGCGATTGTGGACCTATGGTTTTACAGGTGTTAGAGGAGTACTTCCACAAGAAGAATCCCAGTAAATACAAAAAATCTCCACCATAACAATTACCCCACTCCCCACTCCCCATTGCCCCTTATCCCCAGAGGGGGCCCCGAGTTCCCCACTCCCCACTCCCTTTCTTGTATTCTGCTAAGCAGATTACCGATGACTCCTTGGTTTATTCTTTAGCTAAAACATATTACATAAAGCCACACTACTCTAGTTAGTTTCCTAAAAACTAGGTAAAATCTTTGTGCAATCGTATACAAATACTTCTGTTCTCGCAATTCCTGGTTGTTATATGGCGCTACTGCAATCTCCTCAACCGCTAACTAAAAAAAGAGAAACACGTACCGTTGGACGTGGTTCTCAGCCCTTATTTTTAATCATATTTACTTTACTACTAACTGCGGGCATTGGCGCTCGTCTAGCATACTTACAAATTGTTGAGGGACCAAAACTTCGAGAAAGAGCCGAGTCAAACCGGATTCGGATGATTTCTAAACAACCAGAACGAGGCAATATCTTCGATCGCAATGGCAAACTGCTAGCCACAACTCGCTATCCTCGTTCTGTGTACCTATGGCCTATGTCACATACAAAACCATCATGGTCAGTTGTCGGTCCGCGTTTGTCAAAAATTATTGATATGCCCGAAGACGAAATTATCAAGAAATTAGAAGAAGCTGGTCCAAACATGACTCTTGTGCGGATTGCCCGCGACCTTAACGAAGCGGAAATTACTGCCTTGAAAGAGTATGCAAATGAACTGCAAACTGTGGAAATTCATACGGAAGCCGTTCGCTTTTATCCTCACGGACAGGCCTTAGCTCATGTATTAGGTTATACACGAGAATTAACATCAAAACAGTTGAGAGAAAAGAAAAAAGACGGTTATCGACTTGGTGATGTCATCGGTCAGATGGGTGTAGAAAAGGCGTATGAAAAAACATTGCGTGGTGAATGGGGCGGTCAGCAAGTGGAGGTAGATGGTAAAGGTCGCCCCATTCGGGTATTGGGAGAAAAACAAGCAAAAGCAGGGAATGATATCCACCTAACTTTAGATTTAAACCTGCAAAAGGCAGCTGAAAAAGCTTTAAATGGTCGTGACGGTTCTATTGTTGCCCTCGATCCAAATAAAGGTGCTGTTTTAGCAATGGTATCTCATCCCACTTTTGACCCAAATATTTTTTCCAAGCAAAAAGTTTCTAAAAAAGATTGGCAAACCGTGCAGGGCGAAAACCATCCTTTGCTCAATCGCGCTGTCAGCAGTGCTTACCCACCCGCCAGTACTTTTAAAATTGTGACTACAACAGCTGGGTTAGAATCAGGCAAGTTTTCTCCCAACACAGTCCTGCAAACCTATGGTTCTCTGACAGTTGGTGGGGTGACTTTTGGGGAATGGAACCATGCAGGATTCGGTCCGCTAGGATTTACAGGGGCTATGGCATGGAGTAGCGATACATTTTTCTACCAAATTGGTCGAGGCGTTGGTGGACCGGGTTTAATTGAATGGACTCGCAAATACGGGTTTGGTAAGAAAACAGGAGTAGAGTTTGTCTCTGAAGAAACCAAAGGGAACGTTCCAGACGAAGCATGGAAGCAAAGAGTGTGGAAAATGCCCTGGACTGTGGGAGATAGTATTAATATGTCTATCGGTCAAGGCGCTTTACAAACGACACCGCTACAAGTTGCTGTCATGTTTGCTGTTCCAGCCAACGGTGGCTATCGAGTAAAACCGCACTTACTGAAAGACAACGAAGAATTAAAAAATTGGCGGGAATCGCTAAACATGAAGCCAAGTACCGTGAAAGTTTTGCGCGAAGGCTTGAGGAAAGTTGTATCTGAGGGTACGGGGAAAGCACTGAATGTCCAAACCATTCCTCCCTCCTCTGGTAAAAGCGGTACTGCAGAAGCATGGAAGCGGCGAGTGAAAGCAAATCATGCTTGGTTTGGTGCATATGGTCCATATGATAAGCCGGAAATTGTGGTTTTAGCATTTGCCGAACACTCTGGCGGTGGTGGCGGTAGCGTTGCAGCTCCTATGGTACTGCAAGTTATGGAAGAATATTTCCGGCACAAATCTCCTAGTAAGTCTCAGAAAGCAGGGAACTGAAAAAGATAGGAACTGAGGACTAGAGCACCGATACAGTATTCAAAAAGAAGGCAAAAAACCCGGTTTCTCTCTGTGGTCAAGCTTGATATCTCGTATGCTCAACGATGAAGTTACCGGGTTGAGTGTGATTTCTGTATCGGCGCTTTAGGCTTAGGGTTGGTATTGCCCTACCTACAACTAGTGTACGCATTTCATAATGGCTACTTATTTTTTATACCTTACTAAAAGCAAAGTCTTTATCTAATTCTCGTACTATCACTGCTAAAAATAATTGCTTAATCGGGGATACTAAGTCAAGAGGAAAGTATTGATTTTCTACGATTTGAGCAATCCTACATATATATGCACCGATTAGCTATAGAATTAGCCTTTATTTTTACTATTTTAATTTGGCTATATTTTTCAATTTTTTGTCATGAAATGGGTCATTTTATGACAGCTAAAATATTAAGATTTAATCCCTATCTTGTAAGAATAGGAGTAGGTAGAACAATACTAAATTACAAAATTTTGAATACATTAATTGAGATAAAAGCTATTCCTACAGGTGGATTTACTAATATATCTAATATAGCTCAACAAGGGTTAAAATCTAAGCTTATACTCATACACATAAGCGGACCATTGAGTAATTTATTTTTAGGCTTACTTCTCTATTTTATTTCTAATAATTTAGAATTTATAGAAATCATTAGCAATTTATCTAGTATAGAGTTTTTAATATTCATTACTAACCTTATACCTTTGAAGACATATCAAGATGGTAGAACATATTCAAGCGATGGCAAGCAAATCCTAGATACTTTAATAAAAAGTAAGCAGAAAATTATTCAAAAGCTATTAGGCTTAAGTAGATACACATTAGATAAAAATAATACTTCTCTTATTTACTTTAACAATGATATTGAACTTTTATATGCAGCTTTTCAAGTAGAAGCATTATTACAGCAAAAAAAATATGATAATGCAATTGAAATTCTAGAACAGATTTTAAATCACCCTAACTGTTTAACTAGAGATAAAGTTTATATTATAGATGTTTTAGCTTCCATTGTGATAAATTACGGAGAAATAAAATATCTCCAGAAAGCAGATAACTGGTCTTTACAAGCATTAGAAATAGCTAGCAATCTTAAAACCGTTCAAGGAACTAGGGGTGCTATTCTTATAGAAATGGGTAAATACTATGAAGGAAAAGAAATACTTTTACCTTTAACGGAAGTAGGTAATGATGGCGTTGATATAGCGGTTAGTTGTTGTTATATTGCTAAAGCCGATTATTTTTTAGGCAATGAAGAGCAAGTCAACTATTGGCTTAAGAAAGCTGGTAAAATTGGGATGGCAAATCATATTTTGCTAAGAATAAAAAGGGAAATTAATCGATAGATATAGAGGTGATGCGTTTTTGCAGCCTTATTATTTCACGGGCAACAAAATTGTAAATTCTGTTCCTTGACCCGGTGTAGAGTGTACGCTAAGCTCTCCATTATGCTTTTCCACAACAATTTGACGGGCGATCGCTAATCCAAATCCCGTTCCTTTGCCAACAGCTTTGGTAGTAAACAAATGGTCAAAGATTTTGGCTGACACATCTTCTGTCATGCCTTTACCATTATCACGAATCCGGATCTGTACCCAGTTTTCCAACGCCTGCGTGTAAATAGTAATTTGTTGCCGATTGGCTCGGAGTTCGACAAATGACTGTGTTTGTGTCATCTCGTCAAACACATCGATCGCATTTGCCAAAATGTTCATAAACACTTGATTTATTTGACTGGGGAAGCACTTGATTTGGGGCAACTTGCCATATTCTTTCATAATATTGATAGCAGGACGGTGTTCGTTGGCTTTAAGGCGGTATTTCAGAATGAGCAGGGTGCTATCAAGTCCCTCGTGTAAGTTAGCGCTGACTTTATAGTCAGTGTCAGCGCGGGAGAAGGTGCGGAGACTGGTACTGATGGATGTGATGCGATCTGTTGCTCCTTTCATTGAGTCCAGTAATTTAGGTAAGTCCTCGCTCAAGAATTCTAGGTCGATATCTTCAGCATGGTTTTGAATGGGTGTTGCTGCTTGAGGATAATGTTGCTGATAGAGCCTCAAATGTCTGAGCAGGTCTTGAACGTAGTCTTTGGCGTTGTTAATGCTACCGTTGAGGAAGCCGATAGGGTTATTGATTTCGTGGGCAACGCCTGCTACAAGGTTGCCTAAGGATGCCATTTTTTCGCTCTGGACAATTTGCAGTTGGGCGTTTTGCAGATCTTGCAAGGCTTGTTCGAGTTCTTGAGTTTTTTGAATGACAGCAGCTTCAGCACGTTTGCGATCGCTAATATCTAGGGCTACAGAAAGACCACCTAAAAGCTCACCTGTGGAGTCAATCATTGGAGCGTTAAACCACTCACAGGTGATACGCTGACCGTTTTTTGTCAAGTTCTCATTAATTGCATGAGATCCGCCATGCTGAGCTAATATTTGTTTGGCGACATCATCCACATAAGCACGATATTCTTCTGGAACAATGAAACTGAAATGCTGACCTAACACTTCCTCTTTGCGATAGCCGAACGCTTTCTCTGCTGCTGGATTCCAAGTTTGCACCTCAAATCGAGTATTCCATTCAACGACTATAAGTGGTGTTTGCTGAACTATCAGTTTTAGCCGTTCTTGAGACTGCTCTAACGAAGGGTATCCGTGAATTCCCAGACTTACATTTGCATCTGCATTCATATTGCCAAGCTAGTTTTTTCTATAACTCAGGATACCCATGTCTTGAGTGAAAATTCATGACTGGTTTTAGTTACCATTCTTAGGTAATAGACTTCTTGCGTAAATATTTTTTGACCTCACGCAAAGCCGCAAAGCCAAGAAAGTCAGCAAAAATTGACTTTTGCAAGAACTCTGATTAAAGAAGGCAATCGCGATGAAAAATTTCATTACCAAACATGAAAATCTCTCTACCCTACTCCCTACTCCCTTTATTATTGTGCTTGGGTGGGTTTATAATTCTTAGCTCTGTAAAAAGTTTCCAAGCTACCGCGATCGCCTACAAAACGCCAGTGCCATGGTTCATAACTTACTCCTTGAGGATTCTCCTTGGGAAATGACAACTCAAAACTAAAACGGGCTGCATTCGCTTGCAACCACTGAAAAGCTTTTGTTTTTTCAAAATTAGTATTGAGATTAGTAGATGGTGCGGCTCCATCCCCAATGTCTACAGCGTAACCTGTATGATGTTCGCTATGACCGGGAGGTGCGCTGACAGCCGCTCGTTGTGCGGGTGTCTGGTTTCGCTGAGCACCAACTACAAAAAATAACTGTTCTTGTTCTTGTATGGAGCGAAAACCGGAAATTGGAACTAAAATAACTCCCGCGCTTCTTGCTGCTGCTACCATCTCTTGATATTTTTGAGCAGCAGTTGCTCTCAATTTAATACGTCCATCACCAGTAATCGGTTGAAGTTCAGCTAAAGAGGCTTCTGAGTAGGAAAAATGCCCCAACACAAAATCTTCATCATTAACTTTGGCAGAATTTCCAGATTCTTGCGAAGTTGTAGGATTTGAACTTGCAGGAGAAAGTTTGGAATTACTTGGTTTTTTGGATTCAATAAAAAGGAAAAACAAACCGCTCAACAGAGCCAGGAGGAGAAATCCCGCGACTCCTCCACCCAACCAAATGAACCCTCGGAAGCGCACCTTAGTTTCTGCATCAGGAGTATCGCGTAAAGCTGCCGGGATATCTTCACTTTTACTAGGTGGTGTGTCCTGTGGTTGTTCGGGAAAACCAGCATTACTCACAAATCCACTCCTGCTTTTGATAAATAACCATAAAAATTGTAAACTAGATACAAGGACACAAAATTAGGTAATATTTCACATCTACTTATATAAGTCCCAGTTTTGTTTAAACTCTTAGAACTGTACCTTTTGCTAGTGGGTCTAGTCCTTCTTGGATATATCCTGGGACGCAACTTACCCGCTACAGTTCCTACCCAACTAGGTAGGTTCCTTTTCTGGGTAGGAGTACCGATAAGCATTGTAATTTTTTTACGAAAAGCTGACCTGTCGGGACCGATTTGGATTGCACCAGCGATCGCCTTCCTAGCTATTTTACTAGGAGCGTTTTTAGCTTGGCTAGGAATTAAAGGACAAACCTATTTGACTAATACTACACCTCAGAACCCGACTCAAGGTAGTTTTATCCTAGCGGCAATGGTGGGTAACACAGGTTATATTGGCTATCCTGTCACACTGTCAATAGTTGGCACTCAGTATTTTGCATGGGCATTGTTTTACGATTTGCTGGGGACAACATTAGGGGCTTACGGATTAGGTGTTGCAATAGCCGCCCGTTTTGGCAATACTGCTCAAAGTTACAAGCAAGTGCTTCATGCCATTCTCATCAATCCAGCCTTATGGAGTTTTGGATTTGGTTTCCTCCTCCGACAAGCTAAAATACCCCAACCCATCGATTTTTTTCTAGAGAAAGTAGCTTGGTGTTCCGTTGCCTTATCCCTTGTATTAATCGGGATGCGGCTGAGCAAACTCAATTCTTGGCGCAGTTTCCCAAGAGCGACCATGAGTGTGGGGATCAAAATGTTAGTTGTTCCCTTATTGGTCAGCAGCATTATACCGCTCTTTGGTTTAACCGGAGAAGCAGCACAAGTTATTTTACTACAAATGGCAATGCCGCCAGCCTTTGCCACATTAGTTCTTGCTGAAACCTTTAACCTCGATCGCGATCTTGCAGTTACTGCATTGGCAATGGGAACCATGCTACTGTTGTTTACTTTGCCATTGTGGTTAGTAGTTAGTGGATAGTGGATAGTGGATAGTAGTTGACAGCTAACAACCAACAACTAACAACCAACAACTAACCACTAACTACTAACCATTACCACCAAATCCGCCGGATTCATTAATTCGTATGGTTCAAAAGGTTGGTGTATCCAGGGGTTGTCTGGTAGGTAATCGATGTAGTAATCCGGTACTATAACAGAGCAAGCTTTGTACCAGAGGACACCCGTCCGAATGTCTTCTATAGGAGAATTGCTGTTTTCTTGTAACCATGGAATGCACTTTTGAAGCGTAATTCCAGAATCCACCAAATCATCCACTAAAAGAATGCGCGAACCTAAATGTTCAGTTGTCATGGTTAAATGGCGAGAAAAGATGAGATTTCCTCTCTCTTGCTTTCCCAGACCACTGTAAGATGATGTTGCTAAAATTGCCAAGGGCTGCTTATAAATACGGGAAAGAATATCTCCAACCCTCAGTCCTCCTCGTGCAAGACAAACAATCTGGTTAAATTCCCACCTAGACTGGTAGATTTTAGCAGCCAGTTGTTCAATTTTTTGGTGATAATCTGACCAAGAAACGTAAAGGTCTGGCATTTTGGTTAGTGGTTAGTGGTTAGTAGGGGCGCAAGGCATTGCGCCCGTACAGTGGTTAGTAGAACTCATGACAAATGACAAATGACAATAATTAATTTTATTACAAACTTAAAGATTTATGAACAATTCTGACGCAGATGCTCATTCCGAACAAGTCTATCAGCCAGAAAAACTAGACTTAAAAACAAAACTTGCTTTTGGTGCGGGTGACTTGGGACCAGCAATAACTGCAAACATCAGCATCTTTTTTCTGATGATTTTTTTTACTAATGTCGCTGGTATCTCAGCAGGGTTGGCTGGCAGTATACTACTGATTGGGAAAATTTGGGATGCAGTTAACGATCCTTTTGTTGGAGTACTTACCGATCGCACAAAATCCAGGTGGGGACGACGTTTACCGTGGTTATTCTATGGGGCAATCCCTTTTAGTTTGTTCTTCTTTTTGCAATGGATTATACCTCGATTTAGTGACGATCCCAAAGTTAATGTTTGGGGTTTATTTTGGTATTACGTTGTCGTTGGATTGGTATCACAGGTATTCTACACTGTGGTCAACTTGCCATACACGGCAATGACTCCAGAACTGACTCAAGATTACGACGAACGTACCAGCCTTAACAGCTTTCGTTTTGCTTTTTCCATTGGTGGCAGCATTTTGTCCCTACTACTGGCAAAAGTTGTTTTTGATAATATAGCTAACCGCCAACAGCAATATCTAGTGTTAGCTGCAATTTGTAGTGTAATCTCAATATTAGGGCTGTACTGCTGTGTTTGGGGTCTTCGCGATCGCGTTATGGCTTTTGAAGCCAAGCGTACTGCTGCCCAAGAGGAAACTGTCTCCATACCTATAAAAGAGCAGCTAAAAATCGTTTTTAGCAATCGACCTTTTCTCTTCGTTATTGGAATATACCTTTTTTCCTGGTTAGCCGTACAGGTGACAGCAAGTATCATTCCTTACTTTGTTGTTAACTGGATGCGACTTAAAGAATCAGATGTTCCAACAGCACTGATCGGAGTTCAAGGAACTGCTCTTTTGATGCTCTTTGTATGGAGTGCAGCAAGTCAGAAATTTGGGAAAAAAGCTGTTTATTTTATGGGCATGAGTTTATGGCTGATAGCACAAGCAGGGCTATTTTTTTTACAACCCAATCAAGTAGGTTTAATGTATGTCCTAGCAGTTATGGCAGGGGTTGGTGTTTCTACCGCCTATCTCGTACCTTGGTCGATGATGCCAGATGTGATTGAATTGGATGAACTTCAAACCGGACAGCGAAGAGAAGGGATTTTTTACGGCTTTATGGTTTTGCTGCAAAAGTTTGGTTTGGCATTGGGGCTGTTTTTAGTCGGGATAGCCCTAGAAACTTCTGGTTTTAAAGAAGCAGTTGCGGGGCAAAGCGCACTCCCCGTGCAACCAGAGTCAGCACTTTTTGCTATCCGCATTGCGACTGGTCCCATCCCTGCGATTTGTTTAATTTTTGGGCTGATTTTAACGTATTTTTACCCAATTACCCGTGAGATGCACGCGCAAATCGTGCTGCAGCTCAAAGAACGGCAAAACAGGTAATACAATTTTAGATTTTGGATTTTGGATTTTGGATTGCTCATCGG
Organism: Scytonema hofmannii PCC 7110; assembly: GCF_000346485.2. Lineage (NCBI taxonomy): Bacteria > Bacillati > Cyanobacteriota > Cyanophyceae > Nostocales > Scytonemataceae > Scytonema > Scytonema hofmannii. The sequence goes on along the minus strand of NZ_KQ976354.1, from coordinate 5,145,356 downwards.
TCACTGGTCACTGGTCACTGGTCACTGGTCACTGGTCACTGGTCACTGGTCACTGGTCACTGGTCACTGGTCACTGATTACGGATATACACACCACTAAGGAGATCGCATTTATCTCTTGAATTTGTAATAATACTTAATAGAAACAGAGATAAGAAAAATACCTTAAAACTAAATGGCAACTCCAAGCATAAAGGAAATTTCCACTCAGTTAGAAAGTGACAATTTACGCGATCGCATGGTCGCCCTTGCATCTCTAAGGGAAGTTCCGGCAGAAGACGCAGTTCCTTTGATCAAGAAAGTATTGGATGACGAATCTATCCAACTGCGATCGATGGCAATTTTTGCTTTAGGCATCAAGCAAACAGCAGAATGCTATCCCCTTCTGATCAAAATTTTAGAAACAGATCCGGATTACGGTATGCGTGCTGATGCTGCTGGTGCATTAGGTTACTTAGAAGACAAAAGAGCTGTTGAACCTTTGATGCGGGCATTTTATGAAGATACCGACTGGCTGGTACGCTTTAGCGCTGCCGTATCTCTTGGTAATCTTAAAGACAAACGCGCCCGTGATATCCTGATCAAAGCTCTGGACAGCGAGGAAGTTGTTTTGCAACAAGCTGCGATCGCTGCAATTGGAGAAATCAAAGATGTCGAGTCTGTAGATTTAATTCTACGCTTTGCCCAGTCAGAAGATTGGTTGGTGCGGCAACGTCTTGCAGAAGCTTTAGGTCATCTTCCCACCCCAAAGAGCGTCTCTGCCCTAAAATACCTAGAAAAAGATAACCATCCACACGTTTCTGAATCATCAACGATTTCTTTAAAGCGACTTGAGGAAGCAGGTTATCAAGCTTAAGTAAAGAATGATTATAACCGCAGACGCACGCAGACGCACGCAGATAAGTTTCTCTTCTATACTGGGTGCATCTGCGTCCATCTATGGTTCAAGATCCAAAATCGATTAACTTGCACACCTCCTGCTACCTTTAAGTAAGTGGGAGAAGAGAAGGATTTTGAAGAAAGGTAGATTCTTTCTATGGATATAAAAGAGTTTTTTGAATTAAGTGGTGGGAAATGGTTCTCTCATCGTACCAGTCATCATTTGGCATTTAAGCAATCGGAAGATGGTAAATCGGATATTGTGATTGAATCTTTGGCAAAAGATCATCCTGAAGTCATCAAACTTTGCCAGCACAACGAAGTCGATCCCAACCTTGCTTCCTGTGGTGCCAGGGTAACTTGGAATGGCACGATGGAATGGGATGAAGAAAAGCATACTGGTTCCACAGTGTTAGCTGTTGTACCAGATGAAGATAATCCCAATGAAGGTAAGTTATTGCGGGAAATGGGCTATGCTGAGAAAGCTCCAGTTGCCGGACGCTATAAGATGGGCAGTGATGACACCTTAACTCTGACAACAGAGTACGAAACTATGTGGTCTGAGGAACGCCTTTGGTTTGCCAGTCCCAATTTGCGGATGCGAGTTGGTGTTTTGAAGCGGTTTGGCGGTTTTAGCATGGCTACCTTGACGACTGAAATTCGCATGGGTGGGGGTCAACCTGCGGAAGCGGCAGAAGCAACTAGTTCAGTGACCAGTGACCAGTGACCAGTGACTACTAATACAAATTTGGGATAAAGAGTATTGTTTGCCCGGTTTGAAGCAATTCAAATGCAGAGCATTTCAATTCAAAATCCAAAATCCAAAATTAGAACCCCGGTAACTTCTGTGAAACCGGGGTTCTGATATCTCAATTATCGTAATCCCTTGCAGTATTGAGATGGCTCCCAATCTCTTGAGACAATCCTCAACAAACATCCGCATATTACCCCAATAGAATTATTTCGCACGCTGATGTATCTGTTAGAATTTGATGTTCTGCGGTTGGAAGAGTGATTATTTATTGGGCAATAAGATATTCCATAAAGGAGTGTTGATTTTTCTCTACCAAAAGTAACCAAAAAGGAAAATTGCATAGACTATTAGGTCAATAAATAGCCGGGGGATGTAAGATGAAATCTATGGCAAATTTCCTTTGATAAATTAACTAGAATGATTCATGCGCCGCGACTCAATCTTTTATAAACTATTTCAACAATCTCCCTCACTGCTCTTTGAACTATTGGCAAATGCGCCAAACAATGCGAGTGCATACCGATTTGATTCGGTAGCTGTCAAAGAACCCAAATTTGAAATTGACGGAGTATTTCTCCCACCGGAAAATCAAGGCACAGGAATCGTCTATTTTTGTGAGGTGCAGTTTCAGAAAGACGAACAACTTTACGAAAGATTATTTGCCGAATCTGCATTATATTTCTATCGCCAACGAGGGAGATTTAACGATTGGCAAGCAGTAATAATTTATCCGACACGCAGTATTGAACAAAGTGATGTTTATCCTCATCGCACCCTACTCAACGGCGAGCAAGTACACCGGGTGTATTTGGATGAGTTGGGGGACATCCGTTCCTTACCTTTGTGGGTAGCGCTGATGGTACTCACCACCGTCAGCGAAGAACAAGCACCAGAAGAAGCAAGGTATTTGTTAACCAGAACTCGTCAAGAAGCCCCCCCACCATTGAGTCAGGTCATAATAGAGATGGTGACGACAATCATAGTTTATAAGTTTGAACAGTTGAGCCGAAAGGAGATAGAGGCGATGTTAGGGATTACACTACAACAAACACGAGTGTACCGGGAAATTAAAGAAGAAGGACGTGTTGAAGGGCGTGTTGAAGGGCGTGTTGAAGGACGTGTTGAAGGGCGTGTTGAAGGACGCGTTGAAGAAGCAGCGAACCTCGTTATTCGACTCCTAACTAAACGCTTTGGGCAGAAACTCTCAAAGGAACTCACTCAGCGAATTTCTGGTTTGCCATTACCTGTTCTGGAAGATTTGAGCGAAGCGCTGCTGGATTTTACTAGTCTAGCTGATTTGCAGGCTTGGTTAGACAATGTTTCATAAGTCAGAAAGCTTGCGTAGCCAATTAGCCAATTCTATTGTTGAAGAACTGCAAAAAATCAACTATGGCATCGGGTGGGATTGCCAACCTACCCATCTTTCATCAATCTTATTTCTCGTGATGTCTCATGATTTAAGTTTGATACGGCAGCAGCATGAATAATTCGATTGGCATCATTAAGTTAGCTATAGCAGTTTTCACTCTTATTGAAGTACAGATTTATCCGCGTTCGTCTGCGTCCATCTGCGGTCTCATAACTTTTTTATGTAATGCACCCAATTGAAAACCGCTATATTTCAACACGCGATCGCAGTGAGTGAAAATCTTCCACTAATAAGGGCGATCGCAATGATTCCCACTCAAAGGATTGAGGATTAACTATTACCTGGGTGCGACTTGGCAAAAATTGATAATTAGGCGTTCGCTTTCCTCCTTTTACCAACATCTCTCCCGCCCCTAATGTCGTAAAACTCACTTGTTTGAAAGCAAGTTTCTCAGCCATTTTCCAAAGTTCAGGAGGTTCTATATTGGCTTCCTGTGAAGATTCGGCAAAATCCTGACACACAGCAACAACCGTTCCTGAATCTGTATCTTGAAGGTAAGCAATTAAACGCACGTTTTGCCTTTGTACTTGCACGCCACACCCCAAACCGAGCAATCTGGCTGCACCAATTTCTGTGAGTTTGTCTGCTTGAGAGCCACGAATAAATAATTGAGGAACAACCCCGGTATAGTTAGGGCTTGCTGAAAAAGTCAGAAAACAGCAAGATAAGAATTGATTAGTTACTCAACAAGGGTCTAATATAAGCAGATGCTATCTATGATTTAAGGACTGATTATTTTCAATAATAGTAAATGGGGAAAAAGGTGTAGTTTTAAAAAATAGACATAAAAAAGCATAAAATAGCCGCGAGAGCTGAGTAGAAAGATTCATCACTAAAAAAGTAATAGCAATTGCAGTTTCAGAAGTATGAGCAAGTTTCGTCATCACGCGATTGAGGCTAAATCTTCTTTTCCCCTGTCCAAATTTTCCCTCAATACAATTACGAATTCTCTCAGATTCTAAATCTTGTTTCTTTTTTTCTTTACTAACATTAGCTGGGGGTCTTCCTAAAGGAGGTCCGCTCATTATAATACCTCTTTCTTTACACCAAGCTCGGTTCTCTCTTGTGCGATAAATTTTATCAACATGAACAGATTCTGGATAGTACCCTGTGTAATTTTTAAAGGCTTCTACTTGAGCTTTTAAGTCTCCTGATTCATTAAAATTATCCCAACTTATATGGTCTAAAAATATATATCCTTCAAAGCAACTAGCAGACAATTTTGCCCCAAATTCTACCGATTTACCAGCTTTCCCTCGGACAATTGGACGGATATGTGGTTGGGTTAAACTGACAATGCGGTCGTCAATACTCTGTTTTTTATTTTCATACAACCAGAGTTGTTGACGGTAGACTTCTGCAACTACAAGCAACATCTTATATTGTCTGTGACTTAAATCTTCCAGAGAGGCTCCTGAAATAATTAGCTGTTCAATATGAGATAAGTTTCTTTTGATATATTGAAGTTGTTTTCTAATTGCTTTTCTCCTGTCTTTTTGGGAAACGCGACGTTTTTTAGCGACTGCTAGATAATCCTTTCTAGCCCTCTCTCTATAGGTTCTTGGTTTTTTCTCTAATTGACCCAAAGTCTGTTCGTAAAGTAAGTCTATAATTTTCTCTGTCTGTTTTCTTGCTTGATTGAGTAGCTCTAAATCTGTCGGATAGCTGATATCACCCGGAGCACAAGTTGCATCTATTATTAATTTTCCCCGATTTTTGGGTGTCTCACCTTCTTCTTCTGGTGATTCTGTTTTTTTTTCAGATAGTTTAGAAGATGTTGCTTCTAGCATCTTCTTCACCATTTCTTGATTCACTTTGTTAACAAGCTCCACACTAATTCTTTCCCGAAAATGTACCAACATTGATGCATCAAATGGAGCTTCATTACTATAATATGACATTCCTATAAAGTACTGTAGATAAGGATTTTCTTTAATTTGCTCTACTGTTTCTCTATCGCTTATCCCCAACTTTTCTTTGATTATTAATGCCCCTAATGCCATCCGAAAAGATTTGGCAGGTGCTCCCATCTCTACTGAGAAAAATGAAGAATATTCTTCTTCAAATTCTGTCCAAGGAATGAAAGCAGCCATCATTACCCAACGATTATCTTCTGATAACTTGCCCTCGAACGGGAGTTCAAAGTTTTCAGTTGGGATTGAAGTTTGTCCCTGTTTTCGGTACATGGTTACTAACAGCATACTTGATGCTGCCGATCGCAGTGATGCAAGCATTTTTGGCTATTCTACCCTCCTCTCTTGCACCTGAATATACTTCTATAGTCTGAGAATTTAGAGACTGTCTCCTTTTTTTCTTTTTCAGCAAGCCCTAATTATCTATAAAGAAATTGAGTGTCCAGATCCCCGACTTCTTTGAGAAGTCGGGGATCTAACTGTTTGCACATGATTTAGGATTACTATATAAGATTAAGTTCTGATAGAACGGTTGTAACACAGGTTTTACCCGATCGCGTAGTTTTTAGTTATAAACTTTACCTTAAACCTTGTTGTTTCAGTAACTCATTAGCCCACTTAGCATCAGCTTCAGACAAAGGTGGTACTGCTTCAGAGGTATAATCTATAGCCATGTCTAGCCCTGCTCTGTCATACACCCCATGTAGCAAAGCTTGTAAATCTACTAGTGGTTCTGTATCCCCTTCTCGCAAGGGTAGCGGAAAAACAGGAATTGACTGCTGTAATTCAAAGGGGTATAAATCTGCTAGTGGACGGCGATCGCTTCGACTCACCAATATTCTATAACTTGCTTGAATTCCACTATTTAAAATAGCCATGGGTTTTCCCCCTCTGAGCAAGTCAATTTCTACTAAATGAGTTAAACTGCTGAAAATCTTTTGACGCTTACTTTCATATGCTCGCCGTCCTTCTCCCGAACGCTTGTTTTTAGGTGAAAGAAGTTCAATTGCTGTTACAACTTCACCTGTTCCTACCTCTCGCACCTCCAAAAATCCTTCTTCCACTTCTTCTAGCATGGGTATTCCTACTGTAACAGGTGTTGCTGGAGGTGAAGCAACTGCAAGATTAGATCTCTCTTTAACACTACTTAAATTTCGTCCCACAGAGATATCTGGAATACCAATTAATACAGAATCTTCAGATGTCGTTTGATAAACTCGTTTTTCGATAGCAACTCTGTACTTAGGACGTAATTGTGGAACTAGTAGCTCAGCAATAACTGTAATTACCCAGTGATGAACTTCTGGCCACATTTCTGAATCTTCTAAATACGGATTCATTCCAGGAAATGGTGAAGGCATAATACTAATTTGTAATTCGTAATTCGTAATTTGGAGAATATTCAAATCAAAATATGTAAAAAACGAGCAAGCGACTGTGGTAATAGAAGTACGATCGCAATGCGTAGTTTTTAGTTACAAACTTTACCTTAAGCCTTGTTGTTTCAGTAACTCATTAGCCCACTTAGCATCAGCTTCAGACAAAGCTGGTACTGGTTCAGAGGTATAATCTATAGCCATGTCTAACCCTGCTCTATCATACACTCCGTGTAGCAATGCTTGTAAGTCTACTATTGGTTCTGTATCCCCTTCTCGCAAGGGTAGCGGAAAAACAGGAATTGACTGCTGTAATTCAAAGGGGTATAAATCTGCTAGTGGACGGCGATCGCTTCGACTCACCAATATTCTATAACTTGCTTGAATGCCATTATTTAAAATAGCCATCGGTTTTCCACCTCTAAGCAAGTCAATTTCTACTAAATGAGTTAAACTGCTGAAAATCTTTTGGCGCTTACTTTCATATGCTAGCCGTCCTTCTCCCGAACGCTTGTTTTTAGGTGAAAGAAGTTCAATTGTTGTTACAACTTCACCCGTTCCCACCTTTCGTATAGACAAAAATCCTTCTTCCACTTCTTCTAGCATAGGTAACCCTACTGTTATGGGTGTTGTAGGGGGTGAAGCAACTGCAATGTTAGCTTCCTCTTTACCACCACTTAAACTTCGCCCTACAGAAATATCTGGAATACCAATTAATACAGAGTCTTCAGCCGCCGTTTGGTAAACTCGTTTTTCAATAGCCACTCTGTACTTAGGACGTAAATTAGGAGCTAGTGCATCAGCTATAGCGACTATTAGCCGACTGTGAATTTCTGGCCACATTTCTGAATCTTCTAAATACGGATTCATTCCAGGAAATGGTGAAGGCATAATATACTTTAAGGCTGCAAAAGTTTAGAAGATTGCGGAGAAGATTCAAATTAAATTTGTAATAAACGAGCAAGCGACTGTGGTAGTGGAAGCACGATCGCAATTAACACAACCATTGCAAACAGTCCCCCGATATCGCGTTTGTTATCCAAATCGCTAACATCATTGAGAGCCGGTTCATCAATCAGTGGTAGGAATAATAAGATAACCGCCCACAAGAAAAACTCCTGCTGAACTAAAGAAAGTAACAGCAGTAATAGGCGAGAAATTTGACCGATGACGACTGCTGTTCTTTGCCCAAATATGGCATGGATAATGTGACCCCCATCAAGTTGTCCCACGGGCATTAAATTCAATGCCGTGACTATCAATCCTAAAAACCCTGCAACCGCTACTGGATGCAAATCAATCGCTGATGAAGCTGTTAACTGACTACCCAAGGCTAATTTTGAAATTATCGCTAGTAGTATGGAGTAATTGGGATTCACCGCATCGGGGTTTAAAAGCCCTGTTTTTTCTGACATCGGTACAACTTCAGAATTTGCCAAACCCCAAAATAGTAAAGGTAAGGTGGCTAAAAAACCTGCTATGGGTCCTGCGATACTAACATCAAATAAAGCTTTCCGATTGGGAATTGGACTCCGCATTTGAATAAATGCACCAAAGGTTCCCAGGAAGAAAGGCATCGGGATAAAGTAAGGTAGAGTTGTACGAATTTTGTAATACCGTGCTGTGAGATAGTGACCTAGTTCGTGGATGCCTAAAATGGTTATCAGTGCTAGAGCATAGGGTAGACCCTTCAATAACTCAGAGGGGTTAGCTTGCCATGGTGTAGTAGCGACACCCGCGATTCTGGTTCCTACTAGAGTTGTAGATAGCAATGTGACAGCTAATAGCATGAAAGCTAATACGGGTCTTGTCAGTTTTTCGCGATCGCCTGTATTTGGTGTGCTTTTAGAAGGTTGATTATTGGGAACAAGTACAAAGAAAGGTTTACCATTGATCCCTTCTTGAAAAATAATTAAGAAGCGATCGCCAAATTCTGCTTCAATATTTGCCTTAATTCTCTGGTAGGCATTTGTTGGTGCAGTTCTTAACTGACCGCGACAAACAATCGCTTGGGGTCGATACTCAATGTTTTGAATGTAGTATATAGACCAGGGAAAACAATTTCGCAGCTGGGTTTCTTCCGATGGTTCGATGGGGCGCACTGGCACTGTTTCTGCGATAGGATCTACATCCAATTGTAGCTCTCGGTACTCTGGAGTTTTTTGGGTTTCTGCTGCAGCCTGTGATTCTTTAAGCGAACGACGACCCCACTGAAACAAAAACCAGTATAATACAGGACATATAATCAGTGGCCAAATCATCAGCACTCTTGGTGGTGGTTGTTGTCCTCCGTATATTGCAGTCCAAGCAGTCCATAGTAAAGCTGGTGTCATTAAGACCAACCATAACAACCAGACTGGTGTTGTGGTAATTTTAGCCACACTATGCTGAACCATTAAATAAGTAATGAGTCCCAGTAGAAGAAGAAACCAAAAAGTCATGTTATCTTCAGTTATTTTAATAAGTTAATTCTGGCTAGCGGTCAAAAAAATGACCAGTAGCGTATACTGTAAGTTCAATTTTTTACAACTCCTCCACAATAACAGTTTTCCTCATGTGTCCCTTGCCTCAAGAGTCAAGCAATACAGCCAAATCACCACGAGCAATTTTCTCCAATGAAGTTCCAGTGGTCGAAAGTCTCGGTTCAGACCTCTTGCCAGATACAACAATTTTTGCATTTCCACCAAATAGAGACACATTGGGGGGGACTGCTTATTTTATTGTAAGAAACGAAGGCAATATCCTGATCGATTGTCCGGCAGTTGATACAATAAATCAGAATTTTTTACATTCCCATAGGGGCGTTAGTTATTTCTTTCTCACCCATCGAGGGGCAATTGGTAAGACAGAAGAAATTCAGCGAATTTTTAACTGCAAGATTTTGATTCAAGAGCAGGAAGCTTATTTGTTACCAGGCTTAACAGTCACTACCTTTGGTCAGGAATTCACATTAGATTCAACAGTACAGATGATTTGGACACCCGGTCACTCTCCCGGTTCCTCCTGTCTTTACTACAAAGGCAAAGGAGGTGTGTTGTTTTCCGGACGCCATGTCCTACCCAATTTACAGGGCGATCCTGAGCCATTAAGGACAGCTAAAACTTTTCACTGGTGGCGACAGATTGAGAGTATCAAATTGCTGCTAAAAAACTTTACCCCAGAAACACTCCACTACATTTGCCCTGGTGCCAATACTGGCTTTCTTCGTGGACAGCGCTTCATCGACAATGCTTATGAACGTCTGAGGGAGTGGGGAGTAGGGAGTGGGGAGTAGGAATTTTGGATTTTGGATTGGGGATTTTGGATTGGGAATTGAGTATGAATTATCACCTCACTCCCTCACTCCCTCACTCCCTCTTCCCCACTCCCCACTCCCCATTCCCGATTCTCCATTCCCCACTCCCTACTCCTTACCCCCTAGCCACTACCGCATTTTTTTTCAACAGTTGAACGCCTGCTTGATACTGAGTATCTGCTTCTGTACCAACTTGTTCGCGGGTGATGGATTCTGTGGGAATCCGCATATCGGGTTGAATTCCCAGTTTGTTGATGTCGTGATGGTTGGGAGTTTCATATTTAGCAATGGTCACGGCTAAGCCAGCACCATTTGATAGCTCAAATAAGGACTGGATTAAACCTTTCCCGAAGGTGGTTTCTCCCACTAGCAGGGCACGTTTGTTATCTTGTAATGCTCCTGCTAGAATTTCGCTGGCACTCGCAGTTCCTTGATTCACCAAAACCACTAGGGGGTCATCGGTTAGCGCCGGGCCAAAGGCGTCAAAGCTACCCTGAACCCCTTGGCGATTCACGGTGTAGACAACAGTACCGGAGTTCAACCACAAACGAGCTATCTCAATTCCTGCTTGTAACAGTCCACCGGGATTATTTCTTAAATCCAAAATGTAGGCATTAGCGCCTTTTTTTTCTAGACTAGAAATAGCGTGTGCCAACTCCATTGGAGCATTGGCATTAAATTGTGTGAGGCGAATGTAACCTATAGACATTCCTTGGGGGGAAGTGTGTAATTCCGCAATCACTGGGTTGAGCGAAATGCGATCGCGCACTAGCTGAACTTCTAACTCTTTCCCCGCATCTCGTTCTATCAGCAGTGTGACGGCACTACCAATTGGTCCCCGCATTCTAGTTGCTGCTTCGTCAAGGGTTAAATCCTCTGTGGAAAACCCTTCGATTTTTAGAATGCGATCGCGCGGTCTAATCCCAGCTTTTTCTGCTGGCGAACCAGATATAGGAGCTACAACTTCCAACTTACCCGTTTCAGGATTGAGAGCAATTTGCAATCCCACCCCCGTCAGTTCCCCAGAAGTATTGACCTGCAAACTGCGGTACTGTTCCGGGTTAAGAAACCGGGTAAAAGGGTCATCAAGGCTCTTAAGCATTTTTTGAATGACCGTGTAAGCCGTTTGGTCGTCTTTGATTGGCTTTTCCAACGCTTTCTGCCGCACTGTTGCCCAGTTCTGATGATTAAATGTCTCATCCAAATATGTACGACTAACAATTCGCCACGCTTCTGATATCAACTTTTGTTGTTCTGTTAAAGCTGTCGCAGGTTGACAAAACGGCACAAAGCCCAACCAAAAAGCGACGAGGAATGACAATCCTACTCGAAAAACTTGTTTGTGCATGAACCCCATATTCACTATCACTTCAACCCAAATTGCCAGAATTAGCTCAGCTAGTTTGCTTTTGTGAAATCTATCTCTCGACTATGTTACTTTTTTTATAGAAGTGATGCATCGCTGTCATCAACCTTTCTAACCGTTAGATTCAGCACGCAGTCACGATCTCCAACCCCAAACTCTGAAAAGTGTCTATCACCTGATGGTGCTTGGCTCCAGACAGAACGCAATACATTCCCTCTAGTCAGAATGTAAAGTTTTTTTTAAACTATTAACACTCTGACAATTGAAAAAGCAAACGAGGATAAGTACTCTTTGCTCAAATCCCAAAGTCGGAACTAGGGGAAAAGTCTGAGCGAAGCATAGCTTACAAGCGAAGTCAAGTTCAGAACTTTGATAGATTTATCAACCGCGAGTCAATTTTAGGAATTTGAGATTGTATGGCCAACGTTTACGACTGGTTTGAGGAGCGTCTGGAAATTCAGGCGCTAGCTGAAGACGTAACCAGCAAGTACGTCCCTCCCCACGTCAACATCTTCTACTGCCTGGGTGGAATCACACTGACGTGCTTTCTCATCCAGTTTGCCACTGGATTTGCCATGACATTCTACTATAAGCCAACCGTTGCCGAAGCTTATTCTTCCGTGCAGAGCATCATGAATGATGTCAACTTTGGCTGGCTGATTCGCTCCGTTCATCGCTGGTCTGCCAGCATGATGGTGCTGATGATGATTTTGCACACCTTCAGGGTTTACCTAACGGGCGGTTTCAAAAAGCCCCGCGAACTAACCTGGGTCACTGGTGTCATCCTGGCTGTGATTACCGTTTCCTTTGGTGTGACTGGTTACTCTCTACCTTGGGACCAAGTTGGTTACTGGGCTGTGAAAATCGTTAGCGGTGTACCAGAAGCAATTCCTGTAGTTGGTACCCTCATAGCTGACCTCTTGCGCGGTGGTTCAAGCGTTGGTCAGGCTACATTGACCCGTTATTACAGCGCACACACTTTTGTGCTGCCCTGGTTGATTGCAGTTTTCATGCTGTTACACTTCTTGATGATTCGCAAGCAAGGAATTTCGGGTCCGTTGTAATCCTTCAAGGGTTAGTGGTTAGTGGTTAGTGGTTAGTGGTTAGTGGTTAGTGGTTAAAACAACCAACAACCAACAACTAACAACCAACAACCAACAACTAACTAAAATGTATTTAAGTTAGGAGAGCACATTAAAAAATGGCTACACTGAAAAAACCAGACCTCAGCGATCCAAAGTTAAGAGCCAAGCTAGCACTGGGTATGGGTCACAATTACTACGGCGAACCCGCTTGGCCTAATGACTTACTTTACGTGTTCCCAGTTGTTATTATGGGATCGTTTGCTGCTATAGTGGCTTTATCTGTACTTGACCCGGCAATGGTTGGAGAACCAGCAAATCCCTTCGCTACTCCACTGGAAATTTTGCCAGAGTGGTACTTGTATCCTGTGTTCCAGATTCTCCGTTCAGTTCCTAACAAACTCTTAGGGGTGTTGTTAATGGCTTCTGTCCCCCTAGGCATGATTCTCGTTCCGTTCATTGAGAACGTGAATAAGTTCCAAAATCCCTTCCGCCGCCCAGTGGCAACAACAGTGTTCTTGATTGGCACTTTGGTGACTATATGGTTGGGAATTGGTGCGACTTTCCCAATTGACAAGTCCTTCACCTTCGGACTGTTCTAAATTAGTCGCTACATAGCACATCAATCAGACGCCTGTGAATTTTTCAGCAAGTGCAAGATATGTACTTTTGAGAAAAATTAACAGGCGTCAATTGTAAAAATTTAGGGTGTATCATAAGATTTCTATTTTTGAAGCGCAAAACGTAATTACAAAATCACAAATCTGGGATATACAAGAGGTACACACATTTTTAACTCATTTACATTTAAGTCAAGGTCAATGCTTAGCATAGTGCAGCAAGACCATCTGACGGTGAAGAGCGAACTCAAGCTTCTTAACCAAGTGCAGCAGTGGTTTGAGCAATTTTGCCTGCGAAACTTGCCATCGCTTGGTTGGTCAGAAAGCCAACTGTATCGCCTAAACCTGGCATTAGCAGAAGGCTTTACCAATGCCGTTCGTCACGCTCATCATTCCTTACCGCCGGAAACAGCTATAGAGATTGATGTTTCTCTATGGATCGATCGCTTGGAGATTAGAATCTGGGACCAGGGGAATCCTTTTAATCCAGATGCGATCGCAGAACCAGAACCAGGAACTCTTCAAGTAGGGGGATATGGATGGTTTCTTCTCAGGCGCTTGGCAGATAAAGTTCTCTACGAACGGGGTACAGACGGAAGAAATTGCTTGCTCATCGTCAAATACGGTCTACAGGGGCAACAATAAAGATAACAAATCTGATGAGCATAAAATACCGCAAAGGTTTTCACTTAATGGGGCATTGGGCATTGGGCATTGGGCATTGGATATCAAGTATTAGTTATCGCCTCTGCTCAGACACTTAGATACTCCCCCTTGTCCCCTTTGTCTCCCTTGTCTTAATTGTCCGATGCCCATTGCCCATAAATGACAAATGCCAAAAACCAATCATGTCTTCGTGTTTATAGAAATTTTTGAACGAGAGGGTGGCATTCAATCTTATGTAAAAGATATTTTTAGAGCATATCAGGCGTTGTCCGAACCTTATTGTGCGGAAGTGTTCCTCCTGAGAGATCGTCCTAGCGTCTCAAATTCCTTTGAATCGGAACGGTTAAAATTTCACTACTTCAAATCTCAATTGCCACAACTCGAACGCCTGAAAATTTCGATAGCGTTGTTCTTTTGTCTGTTACGATCGCGTCCCCAACATGTTTTCTGCGGTCATATTAACCTTGCACCTCTTGTTGGTATGTTGTGCAATCTTCTGGGAATTCCCTATACGGTTATGACTCATGGGAAAGAGGTTTGGCAACCGTTATCGCCTCCAATGAAATCTAGCCTGCAAAAAGCATCTCGTATTTGGACAGTTAGCGGCTATACACGCAAAGTCGCTTGTGCAGCTAATGACTTAGACCTCAGTAAAGTTAACATTATGCCTTGTGCAGTGAACGGCGATCGCTTTACTCCAGGAGCAAAATCACCTGCACTGATCGAACGCTATGGTTTGGGGGGGGCAAAAGTATTGATGACTGTCGCAAGGTTGTGGTCGGGTGATATATATAAAGGTGTGGATATTACTATTCAAGCATTGCCACGAATAGCTCATGTTTTCCCAGAAGTCAAATATTTGGTGATTGGTCGCGGCGATGACCAGCCAAGATTAGCACAATTAGCTAAAGATGTGGGTGTAAGCGATCGCGTTATCTTTGCTGGATTTGTTGCTACAGAAGAATTAATAGAACACTACCGCCTTGCTGATGCTTATGTAATGCCTTCTCAAGAAGGTTTTGGTATTGTCTATCTAGAAGCAATGGCTTGTGGCATACCCGTACTATCGGGAGATGACGATGGGTCGGCAGACCCATTACAAGATGGTAAATTAGGATGGCGAGTACCGCACCGAGATCCAAAGGCGGTGGCAGTAGCTTGTGTAGAAATACTTAATGGAGTTGACCAACGTTGTGATGGACGATGGTTGAGACAACAGGTACTTGCTCTCTTTGATATCAACGCTTTCCAAAGACGGTTGAAAGAGCAGTTACAGTGACCAGTAACCAGTGACCAGTGACCAATGACAAATGACCAGTGACCAGTGACCAGTGACCAGTGACCAGTGACCAGTGACCAGTGACTAATTGTGCTGACTTACTTAACTAGTGAATAAACTCGCTATTCTAGAGGAAGAGCAAGACGTTTTTTTAAAATGAGCCTTAAAACTTTTCCGCTAAATCTGTCTAATCTCCGCCCTTGGCTAACTTTGCTAGTCATCATGTGGTTGCTTGGCTCGTTGGGCTTGGGCTGGTTGGTGAACTCCTTACTAATTATTGTTGGGCTACTATTGCTGGCACCCATTCTGGCATTTTTTGGGTTTCGCCTGTGGTTGCAACGTAATTTAGTTAGCGATCGCTGTCCTGTTTGTCAATATGAATTTACAGGTTTAAATACAACTCAGTTACAGTGTCCCAACTGTGGGGAACAGTTGTTGGTTCAGAACAGCCATTTTCGACGTTTTACACCAGATGGCACAATTGATGTTACAGCGACGGCAGTCGAAGTGCAAAGCCAAGTGCTGGAAGAATAAATACAAAATATTTGTAGTTGTCTGTCAATTTCGATTTGATGGGTGTTTCGTTTTCAATCAACCCGGTTTTTTGAAAAAACCGGGTTCTTGATGTGCTCAAAACCAAGGTTATTGGTAAGAAGTAAGCATATTATTCATCTTCGTTGAAATTACGTAATTATACTCCTTTACAAATTGTAATATTTTGCTCATAATTAAAGAAAAAGCAGAGTTATGAGTATTTGAAACCTATTTATGTCCAAAATACATATTGAATCTAACAACATTTCTAACAATTTTATGGTTTTTTCAGATCCTTTTGATTATTTTACAGATTATGCAAATTATTCTTTGTCAAGAAACAAGAATGAGTTATATTGTGCTCTAGGAAATTCTTTTGCTCTAGAGCTATAGTAACTGGTCACTGGTCACTGGTCACTGGTTACTGGTCACTGATCACTGGTCACTGGTCACTGGTTACTGGTCACTGATCACTGGTCACTGGTCACTGGTCACTGTTAACAAACCCTCAATTGTTGAAATAAATTCATGCTCTAAGTAAGGTTTAACTATATACGCTTTTGCTCCTAATTCCTGAGCAAGACGACGGTGCTTTTCTGTACTGCGAGATGTCAAAACAACTACAGGTAGATTTGCTAAGTTTGGGTGGTGTCGAATATGAGACAAAAGCTCAAACCCATTCATACGTGGCATTTCTAAGTCGGAAATTATAACTTGAATTTCCGGATGTGCTTGTAACTCTTCTAAAGCTTCTACGCCATTTTGGGCTTGCAAAACTTGATAACCAAACTTTTGTAGGGTTAAAGAAAGAGTTTGGCGCAGACTAATAGCATCATCTACCACCAAAACTACTTTTGGTGTCTGATATGCTTGTTCTCGATCGAGACTAAATCCTTGTTTTGTTGATGATGAAGCAAGTAGGGGTATAGGTTGTTGTGTTGAAGCTGATATGGGTAAAGCCTTATTTTGAAAAGTAACTGGTGGTAATACTTTGGTATCAAGTACTGCTTGCATCTCGTTGGATGGTTCTAACAGCAGTGCAGCATCGATTACCAAAACCATATTTCCATTGGCTAGACTACTACAGCCATAGACATATTTGGGCGGAGAGATGGTTTGACCTAAAGGTCTAATAACTAGTTCTTGTTCACCGATGATTTGGTCAACTTCTAAACCCAAAAGTTCTTGATTTCGTCTTAGTAATAGCACGGGATTCTTCATGTTTTCTGTGCTATTATTTATTTGTTTACTTTGTAAGTTTTTGTGACTAATATAACGACTGTTATAGTAAGTTAATTCTGAAAAATGACGGATGCTAACCATGCGTTCATCATTGCCTGTTTTCCAGTGCAAAACTTTCTTCCCTTCAAATTCCTTAATTGTATGAGCGGAAGGAAAGAGGATTTTTTCAATACTTTGCAATAGTAAAGCATAAACAATACCTCCGGCTTGCACTAGCATAAGTTTATCGGTAGTCATAGAGAAAGGAATTTTCAGTATAAATGTTGTCCCTCGATTGGGTAAGGATTGAACAGCGATCGAACCATTGAGAGAATGTAATTGAGAACGGACAATATCTAATCCCATACCACGCCCAGAAATTTCACTGACTTTATCAGCAGTGGAAAATCCAGGCAAAAATAAAAGCTCTAGAAGTTGGTCTTCAGTCACTTGAGAAAGATAGCCTCTGGCATCTTCATCGGATATAAAATCAAGCTCTACAGCCTTCGTACAGATTTTCTCTAAATCTAATCCCTGTCCATCATCTTGGACCTCAATAATAGTTTGGCTACCTTGATGATAAGCGCAAATTTCAATTAAACCTCGTTCTAATTTTCCTAACTTGCGACGAATTTCTGGTAGCTCAATTCCGTGATCGAAAGCATTACGGACTAATTGTAATAAAGGAGCATATAGTTTTTCTGCTATTGCTTTCTCTATTAGTATCTTTGTATTGCTTAGGTTTATATCTACAAGTTTGCCATACAAGTTTCCTAAATTTTGTACCATTTGGGGAAAGGGATTGAGAATATCTCCCAAAGGGATCATTCGCACGTCTATTAAATTGTCAATAATATTAAGTGTTAATCGCTGTGTTTTTTCTTGAATTTGTGTAGATTGTTTAATAAGTAAATCAAGTGATTCTGTTGTTTCTTGTAGTTGTAAGGTCTCTTCTATTGCTGAGTACAAATTCACATTAAATTCTGTATATTCATCCATCTCTAAAGCATCAAAGTCTACAGTAGAAAAATTTTGCTTGTGCTTTGATGCAAAATTTTGTACTTGAAGTGGTAATTCGCGTAGCTGGGTTAAAGTCTTTTGATGTCTTTGGAGTTGATGAAATAGTTGCTCAAGAATTTCTCCAAGCTGTTCATCGTACAGATTCCGCCGTTTTTGACAAATTAGTAATTCTCCTGCTTGATAATTAAGTGTATTTAAACTCTCTACATTAACTCTAATAAATGAATTTGGTCGAGAATTCTGTGACGGTTGAATTTTTGCATCAAGTTGCTTGTCAGTTTTTAAGTTAGAATCAGAAGGAACAAATTCAGCCACTGTCTCGGCGCTATCTATTGTTGCTGATTCTCTAATTACTAATGAGTTAGGAAGTTCTGCTGATTCATCACTGCTCTCCTCTCTACTTGAAGTGCTCACAACCTCTTCTCCCCATATTGTCTCTATTAGAGAGTCATGGGCTTGAACTAATGTAGGATATATCTTTTGAATTTCTAAAAGCCTCTGCAATTTTGGTCTATCTAACCAATTTTTCTCTTGTTCTGTAATAGGAGGATAGTTTTTATATTCTTTTGCTACCTGAAGAATTTTATTTTTGAGTGCTTGAAGAACTGGAAGATCGCTATTGGATGTTTTATATTGAAATTTAGCAACTGCAAAAATAATTTTTAAGGTAATGCCTTGGCGGTAGAGACAGAGGCTATAGCTATCCTCTGTATCGGTTAAAAATTCAAACCATTGAGATAACCAGTTTTCCAGTTCCTCTATAGAATTTTCTGTCTGTAGGTTAGGAACAAGTAGAACTAAACTAAGTTCTTGATAAGGCACTTTGAATTGATGATTAAACCAGCCCAAAATGTAGCGGATAACTTTTAAATAACGCTTAGCTTCTGTAGTTGTTAAAGATTTATTGTTAGTGTTACCAGCTTTAATTAAAAATTTATATAATTTAGTAATTTCACTTCTTAATGATATGCTGGTGGTAGGTGAATCAACAGATAAATCTTCTATTGTATCTACAGTTAACTCATGTGCTATATCTGTATGTGGTTCCTTTTCTTGGGGTAATAAGAGGGCATCAAAACCTTTAATTAAGGGTTGCGAGAGTTTCTGTAAAGCTACAGAAGGAGGCTCGCTATCAGTGCGATCGCCTGCCAAAATTGCCTGTTGTCCCTTTTGAAAATCTGCCAGGGCAAGTTCCGCAATTTCAAGCGTATAAGTTGGATTTGCTTCTAGTGCAGCCAGAGTTGTTTGAGCGATTTCTCCAAACCCAGATAAATTTAAAGATTCTGCCAAGCCCAGAAAAACTTCAGCTTGAGAACGTAAAAAATCAGCTAGCTCATCCGTATTTTGTAAATCTTGAATAGCTTGAGCAATGCTTTCTAGGCGTTGTTGCACTCCTGTTTCAAATATAGATTGTACAATATCAAATCCCAATTCTACAGAAGTGGGAATATGATTGTCAACATCTAGAGCATCACCCAACTTGTCATGTAACTGTGCAAATACTGAAGTTGCTCGTTGAAGAACTTCCTCATCATTAATACTGCTACCTGATATTTCTGCAGTTATAGGAAGACGAAGGCATTCATAAGCTTGTAGAAGCAGTGTTTGTAATTCAGCATCAATGACTACCTCTGAGTTATAAAGACATCTAACAACATCTTCTAAAGAATGAGAAATTTTGTTAATAGTTTCTAACTCAACAATAGCGGCTCCTCCTTTAATTGTATGGGCAGCCCGCATTAAGTTGTGTACTTTAGCAATGCTATAATCTTGCGGTAAGCTGAAAAGCTCTTGCTCAATAGTTTGTAGGAGTTCTGGAACTTCACTTAGGAAGTACGCGTAGCTTTGTTCGCGAATGAAAGAATCGGTAAGCATATTTTGGATTTTGGATTTTGGATTTTGGATTTTGGATTTTGGATTTTGGATTTGAGATTTTAGATTTGGGATTGTTGGGATTTGGGATTTAGGATTTAGGATTTGAGATTTTAGATTTGGGATTGTTGGGATTTGGGATTTAGGATTTAGGATTTGAGATTTAGGATTTGGGATTGTTGGGATTTGGGATTTAGGATTTGGGATTTAGGATTTGGGATTTAGGATTTGGGATTTAATACTACTCGGTTAAGAGTTGTTCGCGCTGTGAGAAACCCGGTTTCAAGAGAGAAACCGGGTTTCTGTTCCGGCTTATCCGAGCAGTATTGATTTTGGATTTAGGATTTGGGATTTAGGATTTTAGATTTGGGATTGTTAGGATTTGAGATTTTAGATTGGTGGTTTAGAGTTTTGAGTCTGGTTTTTTATACGTAACGTTTTAATGGAAGCAACAGTCATCGCTAAAATCTCATTAGTTTCTGACTTCAATTTTGTCACTTTTTCTAATGATAGTAAGCCAGATTCAACAATTAGATCTAACCAATAAATAGTTTCATCCGCCTCCTCTTCCACTATGCTGAGTTTAGCGATCACATCAGCAGTGGATTTACCTCGACAAGCTGAGCGATAGTTTGCTCCCACTGATGTTGCTGACCGAATGAGTTGTTTTCCAATAACTTCCCCTGTTCGGTTTTGAGGGATCGTTTCTACCAATTGGATAGCTTTTAATGCTATCTGAAAAGTTCTCCGTTTAAACTCATGCTCATTCATATCCTAAAATCCTAACAATCCAAAATCCAAAATCCAAAATCCAAAATCCAAAATCGATTAATCCCAACAATCCAAAATTCAAAATCCAAAATCGATTAATCCCAACAATCCAAAATCCAAAATCCAAAATCCAAAATTTAATTGACTTTAAATTTGCTTGCAGTCGTTAATAACTCTTGGGCCATTTTTGATAACTGTTGGAAAACGGTTGCAATTTCTTTGGATTCAGCAAAAGTTTTGTTGGAAATTTCAGCAACATCTTTCATGGATGTTGTAACTGAAACAGATTGTGCTATTTGTGTTTGCGTAGCTTCTGTAATTCTTTGTAGAAGCTGGCTAATTTCTGTAGTAGCTGTAACAATTGCATTGAGATTGTGTCGGGTTTCGTTGACTAAACTTGTCCCTTCTAAGACTTGTTGAATACCTGTTTCCATCGCGACTGCAACTTCACCAGTTTCTGCTTGAATTTCTTGAACTAATTTCTCAATTTCTATAGTTGCTGCTGCTGACTGGCGTGACAATGAACGGACTTCATCTGCTACGACTGCAAAGCCTTTACCGTATTCACCCGCACGGGTGGCTTCGATCGCAGCATTTAATGCTAAGACGTTGGTTTGGGTCGCAAAATTACTAATCAAATTTACAACTTTGGAGATTTTTTGCGAGGATTCACTGAGTCGTTTAATCTTTTTACTGGTTTGAGCTACAGTTTCTCGAATTGCTTGAATGGCTTCTACAGTCAAGTTCATTGCGCGATCGCCTGACTCTACTGTCTGGTTAGCTCTTTGCACTGCAATATTGACCAATTCAGCACTTCCAGCGACGGCTTGGGTGGAGTTTAGCATCTGTTGTAATTCGCTTAACGCCACCGTAATTTCTTCTGATTGCTGCTGTGCTAAATTTGTTAATCCTCCCAAAGCATTGTTGCTACTACCGGAAGTTTCGACGACTTGTTGGGCTGCGTTTTGCAACTGAATGACAATTTGCCGTAGGGCTTGCAGGGTATTGTTGTAAGCATCGGCTATTGTACCGAGGGTGTCTTCTGTCATCGGTGCGCGTACTGTCAAGTCCCCTGTCAGGGCGGGTCTGACTGCTGTTAAAAGCTGGATGGCTTCTTGTTGCAGTAACTCCTTGGCTGCTTTTTCCCGTTCTGCTGCTTCTGCAAGTTTCACCGACTGTATCTGTAGTTGTTGCAAATATTCCGCTTGTTGTAGGGCTATCCCTAACTGATCGCCAATGTTTGCTATCAAGCTCACTTCTGATTCTTCCCAATCGCGAGGAGATGAGTTTTGATAAGCTGCTAGTAAACCCCATAATTTGGCTCCAGAAAAGATGGGAGCAACAATGTAAGCTTTGGTTTCTATCTGCTCCAACATTTCAAGGTAGCATGCAGAGTGCTTTGCTTTATAAACGTCATTTATGGCAAAAGTTTCCCCTTTGGCAAAACCACTTCCCTGGGTTTGTTGTAAGTGGGTATCTTCCCAAACAGTGTTATTACCAGGTGCTACTAGTCTTGTCCAACCGATCCCTACAGACTCTGTAATAAACTCGCCACTCCAGTCAGGATTAAAACGATAAACTGCGACGCGATCGCATCGCAGTAATTGGCGAACTTCTTGGGTGGTGGTTTTGAAGATATTATCTACATTTGAGGCTTGTCGGATACGGTTGACAATCTTAGTTAACGCTTTTTCTTGTTCAGCAATCTGAGAGAGCTGTTCGGATTTCACGCGTACTTGTTCGAGATATTCTGCTTGTGTGACTGCTACACCAAATTGCATCCCAATCTGAGTTAAAAAAGTGACTTCCCAGGGTTGCCATTCACGAGGTGCAGAATTTTGATACGCCGCCAGCAATCCCCACAATTTTGCCCCAGAGAACACTGGAACTATCATGTACGCTTTAACTTCAAACTGCTCTAAAATCTCAATATGGCAGGGAAAATGCCCTGCTTTATGTATGTCATTCACGGCAAAGCTTTCGCCTTTGGCATAGCGACCACCTTGTGTATCTTGCAAGTGGCTATCTTCCCAGATTGTTTTGATATCTGGTCCGACAAGTCTCACCCAGCCGCTTCCTACAGATTCTGCTACAAATTCACCACTCCAGTCCGGATTGAAACGGTAAACTCCGACGCGATCGCATCGCAACAATTGACGGACTTCTTGAGTTGTGGTTTGGAAAACCTTTTCAATAGCCGATACCCGCAATACCTTGTCGATGACTTTGGCTACAGCAATTCTTGCTTGTGTTTGTTGTTGTTGTTGTTTTTGCGATTCAATCTGCTGGAGTCTGTAACTAAATTCTGTTGAGATTTGAGAGAGTAACCCAATTTCTACTTCTTGCCATTGATGGGCTGTTGCACAAGAGTTAGCTACTAACAAACCCCAAATTTTACCCTCTAAAATAATTGGTACGCTCAAACTCGCTTTGATTTGAAATTTCTCCAGTAGTTGTTTCTGATATGGGGTAAGGTCAATCTGGTTAATATCATCTATGACAACAGGTTCTAAAGAATCTTGATTTGGATTTATACCAAAAAGTATGGATGGTAGGTTTTCTGCCAATATTGGTGTCCAACCTGTTAATATTGCTTCTTCTATAACAACACCAGTTTCCAGAGAATGAAAGCGATAAATCAGAACGCGATCGCTACTCAATTTCTCTCTAACTTCTTTCACAGTCACCTTAGCTAGGACATCGACATCCAATGTTTGGCGCATTTGGACTCTAATTTCCTGTATTTGCTTTCGCCACAGTTTTAATTGCTCAGAAACTATATTTAATACTATTGTTTCACCAGGTGAATGATTATTTTTATTCTCTTCTAATTGATGATCTAATTGTTCTGATTCTTGATTAAATTGATATAAAGTAGTCATATTTTAAACCTCAGTCTTTGTAGAATTAACTTGTTACAAGGAAAACTCAATTGTAGTTTTTCCAAATTGAATGGTGCAGAATTGCTGATGCATCTAAAGAAATAATCATATCTTCTAAGTAATTAATAAAATATCCTTTGATAAAAGGAGAAATATCTGAAGAAAAAATTTGAGACTCTGGATATTTTATCTGGGTTGGATCTAATAATTCAATATCCATAAGCTGGCGCACCAAAAGCCCTAAAGACTTTCCCTCACATTGCAGAACAATTGCCATAAGTTTTGAAAATAAGTTTATATCATTAGAAACTGGTGTGTAACCCAGCATCTCCTCAAGATCGACTACCCACAGCATCTCACCTCGCCAGTTATATGTCCCTAAAACACAACCAGGCATTTGAGGAACCGCGCATATTTCCATTAATGAAATTTGAAAGACTTCGATAATGTGTTGTAAAGGAATAACAGCTGTATCCTTTAGACCCAAATAAAAACTTAAAAACTTTTGCTGTGTTTCCAAAGCTACTTGCCTCATTCTTAGTATAACTTAGTATAAAAATCGAAGAGCAAAAAATTTATAATCATTAGAAATGACCAATGACAGTCCTTTTTTATTTGAATTGCATCAGCGTTTTTAACAAATCTTCCTGATTAATAGGTTTACAGATATAAGCATCAGCTCCTAGCATAGAACCCCACATTTTATCAACATCAGTGTTTTTAGTCGAACACATGACGACTGGAATTTTACTAGTATTGGGATTGGTTTTCAATTCTCGACAAATTTCAAAACCACTTTTACCAGGTAAAATTACGTCAAGAAAAATGACATCAGGTTGATTCTTTTCTATCTTTTCCTGGACTTCATCACTATTTGTAGCACTTACTACAGAATAACCTGCATATTGTAAGTAAACAGTGAGAAGTTGCATATCAGTTAAGGCATCTTCAACAACTAAAACGGTAGCCATAACAATTACTACTAGAGTTCTCTAAAAGACAAAATGGAATTGAACATAACTTGAGCGATGAAATGAGATAGAAATGTTTACACTGTTATTCTATATTGGTTGATCCTTTCTCAAGTAGGTTCAGCAAAAATACGTAGACTTACATAAATTAATATGTACTAATTATTAAATGATGGTGTCTGTAAATATTTCTGTGCTATGGCTATGACCTTATTAGCAACAATAGGTTTGGTAATAAAATCAGTGCAGCCTGCTACCTTAGCACGAACCCTATCAAAAACACCATCACTACTTGTTAAAATAATGACAGGTGTGTCAGCAAAAATAGAAATTCGCCGCAACTGTCCGCAAATTTCATAACCATTTGCCACCGGCATAACCAAATCTAAAAAGATAAGTTCTGGTTTGCTTTGAATAAGAATTGGTAGAGCTTGTACAGAATCTTCAATTTTTACACACCTTAGCCCATGAGAAAGCAGAATTCCCTCTAGCATTTGACAAACTTGAGGGCTATCATCAACGCAGGCTATTAAGGGAGCAGTTGATTTGATTGATGGGACAGTTAATTTGTTTTTATTTCCACTAACTTGTAAAGGTAAATCGGGGACTTGTATCAGTTCAATCATTCCTTTTTGAATGTAAGGAAATAATGAACGAGTCAGAGGTAGCACACTTTGCTTCATTTTTACTGCTAAATCTCGCAAAGTAGATTTTCCGTTTAATAAAGTGATAAAGTTTTTGTAGATAGATGCACTCACTTGATACTGGAGTTGCTCTGGTTTTTTTAGTATCGGTGCTAAGTTAGGAGATATCATCTCCAAACCTGTTTCTAACCAAGTTTGCCACGAGTCTTGCATAAGCTTCATAGATATGTCTACACCCGTGGAACTAAAAAGCGCTTCCAGAACAGTTGCTGGGTTGCGTTCACAACTTACAGAAGCAAAATTTGCTTGTTGAATTGCGTCAAACAATAGTTCTGCAATTGTATTCTCAACGATTGTTTTGATTTGTTCGCGCTGGATTTTTTCTGTCTTATATAAGTTTCCTAAGAGGCGATAATCCCAGTCATCTTTTGATATATCCTCCAGGAGTAATTGTATTTTTTGTATATTTAAGTCAGGACAGTATCTAGCCATTTGCCTGTACCATCGCCGTAAGGGATGAAGCCCTCCTGTTGCCCAAACAATTCTTCCTAATTGATAGAAGAACGTCCAAGTCTGTCCTTCAGTATTTCTGATATCTAATTTGCCATTAAATTGTAACTGCGTACAAGCTTTAAATTCACTCAGTAACAGTAACGTGTTAGATACTAATAGCTCTGGCTTGTTCATCGTTGATTCCTTTGATTAGTACATTGAAATTTTCAAGATTGAATTGACTAGTTGTTTTTAAGAAAAAATCTAATAAATACATATCATTTTGCCAAATTCATCGGGGTAACTATCCCTATTGTTGGGGAGGCTCCCGAATTTGCCAAAAGCCTGCAAGAATAGAATTCTGGGGCTACACAAACGCTCGTCCACCTGCGTGGACTTAATCAGAAGTCCTTGTCTTGCGGACGAGCGCCTGTATAGTCGCGATTTCAATCGCAAACGTGTTTTTTCCAAATTGGGCTGCTCCCCTATTGTTGTAGATTTTTGTATATAGCGAACTACAAATATCTGCTAAAACGTTCCTTTTCCAAAAGTCACCATAATTCAAAATAAAAGTTTTTATTAGAGTCTGTGAAGGATCATAAACTTTTCTTAGCAAGAAATAAATCCGTAAAAGCTCTGAACTCTAAATTTCAGTAGTTTCTGCTCTTTTAGAGCTTTTTATTATTATCTTTAATTTTACTAAATAGATGACTATCAAAAACGGAATACATAGAAACACCGTTTTGAAAAAACCTGGATTTCTAACCAATACGGTTTGACTAAGTGATAAATACTACTCTTCTGAACTTCATAACATCTTCAAGAATTATTATTACTTTGAGAAATTGAAAAGAAGTACGAGTTACGAACCAGTCAATGGTAATTTCTGTAAGTTAGATTGGCTTTTACTAGAGGTTCTGGGAATTTTTAAATACTTATGTATCACACTCATGACTTTATCAGCAGCTATGGGTTTAGTGATAAAGTGTGTGGAGTTAACCACCTTAGCCCGCACTCTGTCTATAAAACCATCACTCCCCGTTATGATAATGACTGGTGTGTCAGCAAAGGTAGAAATTCGTCGCAACTGGGCGCATAGCTCATAACCACTAACAACTGGCATAACTAGATCTAAAAAGATTAGGTCTGGCTTATGCTGAATAATAGTTGGTAATGCTTGTACTGAATCTTGAATCTTAAGAAATCTGAGTCCGTTAGAGGTTATTATTTTCTCTAGCATTTGGCAAACTTGGAGACTATCATCTACACAAGCTACAAGTGGAGCCGTCGATTCGACAAATTTGTTAGAGGTAGAATTATTTTTAATTTCTGTCATTAAAGGTAGATCTGGGACTTCCACCAATTCAACAATTTCTTTTTGAATGTAAGGAAGCAAAGAACGAGCAACTGACAAAGGATTGTGATTCATTTTGACGGCTAAATCGCGCAAGGAATATTTACCGTTCAGCAGAGTCACAAAGTTTTTGTAGACAGATGGACTGACTTGTTGTTGAAGTCGATCTGGTTTACGCAGTACTGGTGCAAAATCTGGGAAAATATTTACTAAGCCAGCATCCGACCACATTTTCCAAGAGTCTTCTACCTGCTTCAAAGATAAATCGGCACTTGTGAAGCTAAGAGGTGTTTCTAAGATAACTTCTTGATTGCGTTCTCTACGAAGTACGGAGTTGCAAGTATTAGAATTTCCAGTAGCAAAAACATTTATCTGCTGTACTACGTCAAATAAAAGTTCAGAGATTGTGCTGTCCACAATCACTTTAATTTGTTCCCGTTTTAATTGCTGTCTTTGATACAAGATTACTAAAAGATTATAATCCCAGTGCTCAACTAATGTGTCTTCCACGCGAAACCGCATCTTATCACAATCTATTTCTGGGCAGTGTTGAACCATATGTCTGCGCCAGCGCCGCCATGGATGAGTTCCACCGGTTGCCCATACTATCCGCCCCAGTCGGTAATAAAAGCTCCATATATTTCCTTGAGAACTTTTTATTTCCAATTTACCACTGTGTTGTAACTGAGAAGATGTAATAAATTCATTCAGCAGATTGTTCTGCTCAATTACTTCCGAATGGTTCATGCTTTTTCCCTGTATTTAAAATTCAGCCTTGTTAAACTTTTAACTAGTTGTTAAGTCAGTTGTAGAGATGCATTTTTATAAATTTCTGCAAAATGGCAACCCTATTTGAATAGGCGTTACTGATTTTACATCGCGATCGCAATCCTAAATGAACGTAGAAATATCAGTCTATTAAGAGAACAACAGAAATTTACCTGCACAGAAGTGAGTCAGTAGAAAAAAACTTTATTCAGGCTCTCAACTCTGTTAATCTTTTCTGAGACAGGTAGGATTGCTATAAATCAAACGTAAAATATGTTTATCCTTAATTAACTATCATATAGCTTGAAAAACTAAATTAAATCAGTATAAATTCTGATTTATACCGTTAGTGGTTAGTGGTTAGTTGTTAGTGGTCACTGGTCACTGGTCACTGGTCACTGGTTACTGTTTGTAGCTTGCAACAGCTGCTCTGAGATTACCTTGGTGTTCTGATAAAAGCTTTAAACCTTCCTCTTGTTCCAACCCAGTCCAATGCATCAAAAGTGCTAACTTGACCCATTTACCACTGCGTTCTAACAAAAAACCTGCTGCATCTCGACTTAAGCCAGTTAGGTCTTGTAAGATTCGCAAAGCGCGATCGCGTAGCTTTTGATTCGTCACCGCCACATCTACCATGCGATTGCCATAAACTTTGCCCAACTTAACCATAATCCCTGTAGAAAGGATATTTAAAGCCAGTTTTGTCGCCGTCCCCGCTTTTAGACGAGTTGAACCCGCCAGTACCTCTGGTCCTGTCAAAAGGCGAATATCAATATCGGCATCACCGCTCACTTGCTCCTTAGGAACACAGGCTATAAATATAGTTTTAGCACCCCTTTGACGGGCTGCACTTAATGCACCGTAGACAAAAGGCGTTGTTCCGCCTGCCGTGATACCAACTACAATATCAAGTTGCGTAATCTGACGTTGAGCGATCGCAGTTTCTCCATCTTGGGCGCGATCTTCTAAATCTTCAGAACTGCGGACAAGTGCGCCTGCACCACCAGCAATAATACCCTGTACCATTTCCGGAGAGGTACAAAATGTAGGCGGACATTCTGCGGCATCCAACACCCCCAATCTACCACTTGTTCCTGCACCAATGTAAAACAGACGTCCTCCATGACGCATTCGTTCTGCACAGAGTTCAATCGCTTCAGCCAACTGATTTTTAGCTGCAGCTACCGCAGCTACTGCCTTTGCATCTTCACGATTAAACAATTCTACGAATTCCAAAGCACTGAGCTGGTCTAAGTTAAGACTATCAGGATTGATTTGCTCGGTTAAAAGATGCCCACGTTCCTGTAAATTTGTCATTTTGTTAATTGTTAGTTGTTAATTGTTAGTTGTTAGTTGTTAGTTGTTAGTTGTTAATTGTTAGTTGTTAACTATCAACCACTAACCACTAACAACTAACCACCAACTAACTACAATAATCCTTCTAGTTTGCGACGAATACTATCTAGTTCCGACTGAGGCAATTCTGAGTTGTCCTCGGAATCTTGAGTGCGATCCAAAGTTCCCTCACTTGCATCCTGTTTTGATTCTGGATTCCAATCGGTTTCATCAACATTCACTTCTGGAGGAACGATCAAACTATTGCTGTCACTTGGGATGATTTCCCAATCATAGTTTGCGCTGGCACAAAATTCTTCTACTTCCTCTGAATCAATTTCCTCTACCGTAGGTGTCAGAAAATCCTGAGCTTCCAACATGAGGGCAAAGCGTGTGGCGTCGTCTTCCGACTCAAACATCAGAACTTTATTGCGCCCGCCCACTTGAATTGTGTGAATCCCCTCATTTTCCGTTCTGGCGTTAAACAGTAGTACAAAAACAGGCATGGGTCTAGTCTTTTAATTTTGTATCTTGAATCCCATCATAGTTTAGTTCCGTATAGTCAAGTCATGTCAATTAAGAACTGTTAAGTCGTTGGTGTTCGTAACATCTTGCAAAAATATGCATACTTTTGTGTCAAACATTCTTCCCCCTGTCAAGAAACTGTATGTCGCGTCTTAGAAGAAGTGCCAGAGGCGATGATTGCGATTGTTTTGAAATTGTTAGCGAAAACAGCTGAGGATCGGTATCAAAGCGCTTGGGGACTGAAAGCAGATTTAGAGGAGTGTTTGTTTCAACTTCAGGCGACTGGAAAGATTGAAAACTTTATACCGGGAAGAAGGGATAAATCTGGGCAATTTTTGATTGGGCAAAAGCTGTACGGACGGGAGGCAGAAGTCACAAGGTTAATGGCTGCGTTTGAACGTGTTAGACCCCTATGTTACAGTCTACGACTGATGTGGGGTCAACTACTGTCTAGATCTTATTTTTAGAAAGCATCTATCTAAGGAGTGAAACGTTTATCTTTCTTTTAGTAGTTGTAATTTCACTCAAAATAATTTTTTTTGAGTATTAAAAGCGGTTTTTCTCTCTATCTAACGTATAACTAAATAAACTATTGATGCCAAGAAGCATTAACTTGAAAAAGTCGGTTTTTTTAGGTAAACAATGAAAACAATTGTGTCTCAAAAATGTTCTCATCCTCCAAGTAAAAAACACATTCAACTGATGTCATCCCTTCAGCCCCGTTCGTAATTGTAGTGAAAACTATCGACTCAATATCAGTCTACCTTTGCGGATTGATATTGAGCCTAGGGGAGCAAGCTTTGTTTTAAGAATTGTTTATAGACTAACCCTATAATAAAATTCAGCCCGAAAGTTATTCCAGGCTGAATCTATAGTTCCCTAAAGCTTATTGGAAATACATTTTAACCCGTGAAACAGGTTATAGCTTCACGGATGAACTTGAATTCAAAACACTTACGCAACCAACGCGATTAAGCTTTGTAGGAAGTCAGTTCCCACAGTATTGGTAGAACCACTGGTGCTAGCTTGACCAGCGACAGCAGTGTTTGTCAGATTAAGGTTAGGGGTTAGTCCTAATGTTAGTCCACCTTTTGTTGCATCAAGCTCAGCATTTGTTAACTCTTGAACAGAGGCAGTATGCAGTTGAGAAATTGTAATCTTAGCCATGTTGAAATTGACTCCAAGCGTTGGTTATTTGTCTTTGGGATTTGATGAATATCTTTTCCGATCCCATTTCTATAATCTGTTACTGATTCTTAAATATCAAGTCTTTTATCAATTTATAAGGAAAAAAAACATTTAGTTAGATCCTAGAGAATTATCAAGTAATCTTCCCGTTGAAAATCACTAGAATTGTGGTTTTTTCGAGACTTTTGACCCTTAAAACATTAACTTTTGTTCCCGAATACTAAAGAGGCTTTACCCGATATTAATCCAGTTTTTTAACTGTCAACTATCATATAGATAAAAACAAAAACTTTTGAGATAATCACGCGTTTAAAGGACTAATTGGCATAACACATCTACCTAAAGAGTGAAACGTTTATCTTCCTTAAGGTAGCTGCAATCACACTCAAAATTTACACATTTTAGTATTAATAACTGTTTCTATTTCTCTTGGATGCTTTAACTAATGCAAGGAAAATTTCACACGACGGTTGAAGAGAAGGAGGCAATATACTACTCTGAGTTATTCAAACGGGGTGTTGAATACGATAAAGCAGCTATTGTTGCTAAAATTTTAGCTTCGGGAAAATCGGATAAAGAATTAACTCATGGAGAAATAGAACTTGTCAATGAAGTTTGCTCTTATTGGTTAACAAAGCACAAGCGTTACAAACATTTGAACCCATTTTTAGCCAAGTATAAACGGGCTTAATTGCATCTACCGCATCACTAGAATAATTTCATGTTTCGTCTCTGCTAATTAATGTCCCAACTAATTAATCATTAGTTGGGACTTTTTAGTTAACTTCTGTGCAAAAACTGTGCCTGAAAGTACTATTCCTTCGTTCTCAAAATTTCATCTTATGTGCAAACCTATATAGCCTACCGGAAGTAATCGCCCACAACGCTCTTTATGAAAATCTCTCTTCCCCACTCCCTACTCCCCATTACCCCTTATCCCCAGAGGGGGCCCCACCTTCCCCACTCCCTATTTTCAAGGGTAAGCATACTTTAATTATTCATTGTTAAGTACGATTGCTAGTTCCGTATTGGGTATCGCCGGTTATCCTTGAGTAGGCATAGCCATGATTCTGCCAGTTGATTGTCATTTTTGACTGTAGCAGATACATTCGGTAAGTCAATAGTGAAACGACATGACGAACGCTTGTAATCCAGAACATCCCTCAAAACCAAACCGTACCAAAAACCGTATCAAAAAAGCTACTTGGCTCCTCCTTTTTAGTAGAGGTGGTATTGCCTTGGGTGGATTTCTGCTGATTGGATTTGCAGGCGGCGCATGGCGACTGTGGAATTTTATTCGTACAGAGTTAGTACCACTAGCGGAAACAAGCCTGACTACTACACTCAACCGTCCCGTAGAATTGGGCGATGTCAAAGAATTTTCTCTGAGTGGAGTTAAGTTTGGTGCTTCAGCACTACCAGCAACACCGACAGATCGGGATAAAGCCACTGTTGAAGCAGTCGAAGTCAGTTTTGACCCCTTGGGGTTACTGTTGAACCGACACCTCAAGCTAGATGTTACCCTAGTTAATCCTGATATTTACATAGAACAGGATGAACAAGGGAACTGGATTACTACCACCATTGCACCTCCAGGTAAAGAAGGACCAATTAAAACCGATTTAGATAAACTGCGGGTTCGCAATGCTCGGTTAGTCCTAACACCCATGAGGAGAGAGGCAGAGGGAGAAAGGGAGCGGGGGGGAAGTATATCCTCTAGCGTCTCAGCATCACCCAATCTTCCACAAATCCCAACACCAGAAACAATTCCCAACACCCCCACCTTCTCCTCCTCCTCCCCTTCATCCCCCCAACCCTCAATCCAAAATCCAAAATCCAAAATCCAAAATTCAAAATCCCCAGTAGAATTTTCTGAACTCAATGGCACTGCTCAGTTCTTAGAAAAGAACGAGCTGATAAAATATGATGTCAATGGAGTTCCAAAGACCGGCGGTAACATATCCCTTCAGGGAGAAACTCGTCCGAAGACTTTGGCGTTTGAAACCAACTTACATTTGAAAGGAGACTTGAGCGCCACAGAAGTCACTCGTTTGATTAAACTGCCAATCTTTTTACTGGATGGTAGAGTTCAGGCTGACTTAAAGATTCCCAAGCTGCTACTAAAACAACAGCCAGGACAACCGCAAAGCCCGTGGGTATATGGAACGGCTACCGCACAAGGTATAACGCTTCAAGTTCCCAAAATGCCACAACCATTTATCAATTCTCAAGGGAACTTGCGATTTGATGGTAGCCGAATTCACTTAGACAATGTGGCAACTAATTATGGTAAAATCCCCCTCATTGCTAGCGGTTTCCTTGATACCGAAACAGGTTTTCAATTAGCAGCACGTGTCGATGCAGTTAACATTGCCCAAGCCCAAGAAACTCTTAACATACAACTGCCCTTTCCTACCCTTGGGGAAGTGAAAGCTGATTTACAAGTTATTGGAACAACTGAGAAACCTATTCTTATAGGTACAGTTGCTAGCATCAAACCTGCCAGAATTGACAAAGTAGATTTTGATAGCGTTGGCGCACAGTTTGAGTTTTCTCCTGTTGCCTCGGTTATGACTTTTAAAAATATTCAAGGGAAAGCCATAGTCGGTGGTGACATTACGGGGAACGGCAAGATTCAACTGAATGCAAATCCTCAACTGACTCAACTTAACTTTAATTTTAAGGCAAAAAATGTTGCAGGCGATGCGATCGCATTTCTCTACGGCACAAAACCTCCCATTCACATCGGCAAAGTTGCAGCTGTCGGCAAATTAACAGGCACTCCTGAGACAATTCAAACGTCAGCGCAATGGCAAGCACCCCAAGCCACCTACCCCGCAACGGGTGAACTCACCGTCGCACCGAATAAAACTGTTTCATTCCGCAATGTTGCGCTTCGTGTTGCGGGCGGTACAGTACGGGCGTATGGAACTTGGAACGAACAGCAATGGCAAGCAGTCGCTGATGCATCTAAACTTCAAATTCAACATTTTGTCAATCCCCAGCAAGTCCAAAATATATCTCTTAATGATGCGCGATTTAATGGTCGTCTCATTCTGTCGGGAACCTCAGCCCCATTTCAAATTGCCTCAATTCGTCCTGAGAATGCCAGAGTTCATATTGCAGGCGGTACAGTTGCAGTTTCTCACCTCCAATTTAACGAGCAAAACTTTTCTGCACAACTCGTTGCCAACGATCTAAGATTGGGACGTTTGTTAAAAACTCAGATACCCCCAGCTTTAACGGGGCCTTTGGCGGGTAAAGTACAAGTATCGGGTAATACAAATGATTTTAACCTCAAAACTTTCCGCGCCAGTGGGGAAGGACGCATAGGAATTGGGAATGGTACAGTCACAGCTTCCAACATCCAGGTGGCTAACGGCGTGTATCAAATGCAACTCCAAGCTAATGACGTAGCATTGCAGGAAGTCGCACAACTCCCCAAAGAATATTGGGGAAGATTAACTGGTCAATTTAATGTCGCAGGTTCTGTGGAATCATTCCAACCACAAGCCTTTCAAGCAGTTGGTCAAGCACGGGTTAAAATAGCAGATGGTACGGTGACTGCTAACAATATTCAACTCGCTAACGGTCGGTACAGAGCACAACTCCAAGCAAATGATGTAGCGTTGCAGCGATTAGTACCGCAGTTACCCCCGCAGTTTCAAGGCAGGATGACAGGTTTGTTTAATGTGGCGGGTGGTATTGAGTCATTTAGCCCGCAAGCTATTCAAGCTATCGGTCAGGCAAAGGTTAATTTTGGCAGAGGGACAGTCACAGCTTCAAATATTCAAGTGGCTAACGGTCGCTATCAAGCACAACTTCAAGCTCAAAATATACCTTTGCAGCGAATGGCACAGCTTCCTCCGCCGTTTCACGGAAATTTAACAGGTCAGTTTAATGTTGCTGGTTCTTTGGAATCTACGCAATTACAAGCAATTCGAGCTACGGGTCAAGCAAAACTGAATGTTGCAGGTGGTGCGATCTCAGCTTCTAATATTCGCGTAGGTAATGGTAACTACCAAGCTGTGGTGGAGGCAACTGGTGTAGAATTAACTCGATTTTCACCGGATTTACGCGGTCAGTTTGGTGCAAAAATGCAAGTGGCAGGTAAGGTGGGGGCTTTTGACATAGCATCTGTCCGTGCTGTAGGTGAAGTGCAGTTTTCTCAAGGAATTTCTGCGATCGAGCAACCCCTGACAGCATCTGTTGGTTGGGATGGAAAACAAGCGATCGTTGAGAAAGCCACTTCGCCCGATTTAAATGCCACTGGTTACATTTTTGCCACAACAAATAGAGCTGGAGTACCGGAAATTACGGGTTTAAATCTTAATGTCCAAGCCCAAAATGTCAATCTGCAAAAGTTACCCTTATCTCTTCCCAATCCTGCAACTTTAGCAGGTAAAGCTGATTTTGGAGGAAGAATTACAGGTCAATTGCCAGTTCCAGATATCCAAGGGCAATTGAGGTTGCGAGATTTAGCGGTCAATCAGATATCTTTTGAATCTGTGTTAACTGGAAATATTCAGTTGGTACAGGGACAGGGTTTTAATTTGAATATAGCAGGGAAACGCGATCGCATAGCTTTGAATGCAGGAGCAGTGGGTAATGGTAAAACCCAAGACGCACCATGGCGCGTCTCTACCTTTGATGTGCGTTGGCAAGACGCTTTGGCATTCGGTCAATCGAGAGGGGATGTTTTGGCAATGAAGGTGGAAAATTTCCCATTACAAATACTAAATATAGCACCTCCCCCTAGTACGCGTTTGGGAACGGGTGCGATCGCAGGATTGTTAACTGGAAGTGCTGAGTTCAATCAAAAGACATTTGCCACTTTAGGGAATATTACCATTGAGAAACCTAAATTTGGACGAATTGTAGGCGATCGTCTCAGTACACAATTCCGCTACAGTGATGGCAAAGCAAACATTACAAACAGTGAATTTGCTAAAGGTGCGAGTCGTTATGCCCTAGCAGGTACTTTTGCTCAAACTGCCAAAGGTCCTCAAATACAAGGTAAGCTAAATGTTACCAAAGGTGACATTCAGGATGTTCTGGCTGTACTCCAGTTATATGAATTACAAGATGTCCAAGGTGGTATGGTAGAACCAACTTATGGTAAAGCCGCAGACTTAGGCAGCATTAAACCAGTTGGTATACCTAACAAGCCATTAATAACGCAAATGCAGCGCTTGGCGGAAATTGATTATTTGCTATCACAGCAACAACAAAAACGGCGCGATGCTTCTCCCATACCAGACTTAGCAGATTTAAATGGAACTTTTAGCGGTGAAGTGAGCGTTGATACAGCAACCGCAAACGGGTTATATGCAAACTTTAATTTAAACGGTCAAAACTTTGCTTGGGGAAGAGGAAACGAACCAGAGCGTTATTATAAAGCCGAACAGGTCATCGCTCAAGGTAAATTTGAAAATGGGGTTTTGACATTCCTTCCTTTGCGGCTAGAATCTCAAAATAGGCTCATTGCTTTCACAGGTAATATTGGCGGGAAAGAACAATCCGGTCAATTACGGGTTACAAATTTCCCCATACAAGTTTTAAATAATTTTGTGAAATTACCAGTTGGTTTAACAGGTAATCTCAACGCAACAGCAGCTTTAGCAGGTAGCATTAACAATCCACAAGCCAAAGGGGAATTGGAAATTAATGAAGGAACTCTCAATCAAAAAGGAGTTGATTCAGCAAATGCAAGTTTTAGCTATAACAACGGTCGTTTAGATTTTGGCAGCATTGTGGCAGTTTCTAGTCATGAGCAGCCAGTGAATATTAGTGGTAGCATACCTTACAAATTACCTTTTGCAACCAAAGCACCGGATAGCAATATAATTAGTTTGGATGTGAAAGTAAAAAATGAAGGATTGGCAATCTTAAATCTATTAAACAGCCAGATCTCATATGAAAGCGGTGAGGGAGAAATTGACCTCAAAGTGCGGGGAACGTTACAGAAGCCTACTCTCAATGGAATTGCAACTGTCAGTAAAGGTATCTTTTCATCCCAATCTTTACCAGGGAAGATTACAGATGTTATCGGAAAGGTGAATTTTGATTTTGACCGTGTTATTGTGGAAAATCTTCAAGGTCAGTACAATAATAAAGGTGCCATCGAAGCCAAAGGACAAATTCCCATTTCCAGCGCAGAAAAACTGGAAAATCCCCTTACAGTTAGTTTGCAACAGTTAGCAGTCAATTTGAAAGGGCTGTATCAAGGAGGAGTGGGCGGTAAGTTAGAGATTGCAGGATCTGCTCTTAGCCCGGTCATTAGCGGTCAAATGGAATTAGATAACGGTGAGGTGTTGCTAGCAGAAGCTGCTGAAGGTACAACAACCCCTGGAATGGGTGGTGGAATAAATAGTGTCAACGATACGCGGCTCAAACAAAACAAACAAACAACTCCTGAAGTTGAAAGTACAGAAACCAGGTTAAACAACCTACAGATAAATCTTGGCAAAAATGTAAAAATTACTCGCCAACCTATTCTTAGTTTTCGGGCGACTGGTAGTCTTAACGTCAATGGTTTGTTGAGTCAGCCAGTTCCAGAAGGAACGATTAAACTCAAAGAAGGAAGCGTCAATTTATTTACAACTCGGTTTAACCTTGTGCGTGGCTACGCGCATAAGGCAATCTTTAGAGAGAATCAGCCACGAGACCCCAATTTAGATATTCAGTTGTTTGCCAAAGTGCTTGATACGACTCAAGGTACTGACTTGAATAAAGCAAGTACTACAGGGTTAGCGTCTTTAGAGACAGTGCGTGTTGAAGCTAGGGTAGAGGGACTAGCAAGTCAACTTGATAAAAATCTTGAATTGGTAAGTTCTCCCGCACGCAGCCAAACAGAAATTGTCGCTTTATTGGGTGGTGGATTTATTGATACCCAAGGACGTGGCGGTGATAGTACATTAGGGCTGATTAATATAGCTGGTTCAGCAGTATTGAATAATTTACAGGGACCTCTGAACCAACTGGGAACTGCAGTGGGGTTAAGCGAACTGCGTATCTTCCCAACGATTCTCTCGGAGAATCCAGAAGCAGGGCGTAACGGTTCTAGCTTGGAGTTAGCAGCAGAAGCAGGAGTTGATATTACCCGTAGAATTTCTGTTTCTGGGCTGAAGATTTTAACAACTGGTGACCCCGTGCAATGGGGTGTTAACTACCGACTTAACGATTCGATTCGTCTCCGTGGTACAACTAACTTTTCTGATGACAATCGCGCCGTGGTTGAATATCAAAAGCGATTTTGAAAGGATAAAGTATCAAGGATGAAGGATGAATATTGCACATACAATAAAAGTAAATCCAAACAAGAATGAAGGTATTATG
The DNA here is from genome assembly GCF_000346485.2 of Scytonema hofmannii PCC 7110. NCBI lineage: Bacteria > Bacillati > Cyanobacteriota > Cyanophyceae > Nostocales > Scytonemataceae > Scytonema > Scytonema hofmannii. The sequence goes on along the minus strand of NZ_KQ976354.1, from coordinate 5,107,783 downwards.
ACGCAAGCCTTAACAAAAATAGTTACTTTTGATGAATTTATTGATTGGAATCCAAAAAACCCTGGGGTACGGTACGAACTACATAATGGAGAAATTGTTGAAATGTCGCAGCCTACAGGCAAACATGAAAAAGTAAAAGGTTTTTTGGTAAAAAAGCTATCTGTGGAGTTTGACCGATTGAATCTCCCCTACTTTATTCCCAATCAAGCAATAGTCAAACCACCTAAAAAAGAATCAGGTTATTTCCCGGATGTATTAATACTAAATGACGCTGCTTTAGCTTCAGAACCTCTTTGGGAAAAATCTTCTACTGTTACTTTTGGTGCATCAATTCCTTTATTAGTCGAGGTTGTTAGTACTAATTGGCGCGATGATTACTATATAAAACTTGCTGATTATGAGGAGATGGGTATTCATGAATATTGGGTTGCTGACTATGCAGCATTAGGCGCTAGGAAGTTTATTGGAAATCCCAAACAACCTACTTTTTCACTTTATCAATTGATTGATGGGGAATATCAAGTCACTTTATTTCGAGGTAGCGATAAAATTATATCTCCAACTTTTCCAGAGATAAATTTGACCGCAGAACAAATTTTTCAAGCTGGTCAATAAAAGGAAATTTTCCATAAATAATCTGAAATTCTTCTTCATTAATCAGGTCTATTTCCTGTTTGATAAGTAGGTAGGTGGGGAAATCCAATAAACATAATTCCTAATTACCAAAATTGTGGAAGAAGCGTTTTATAAAAATCGTTCGATGATAATTTCGTCCATATACCTCCCATTGAGCTTGGCTTGTTTTTTTGCCGTTCCCACAACGTGAAAGCCTTGGTTAAGGTAGGTGGCTAACGCCGCTACATTATTTGCACTTCTCGAACCAGCAGATCCACGTCCGTTTGCCTCCTTACGTTAAGGACATTCTATCCTCGTAGCTGCAACAGCTGCGCTACCATATTTGAGTATCTACCAAGTAGTGTTTTGTGTAATCATGAGTCATCAACTCCAAGACTACAATCCCAGTGGCGTAGGTCAAGTTAATGGGAACCTCCTTGGTTTACCATTTGATTACGAATCGGCAAAACTAATTGTCTTTGGCGTACCGTGGGAAGTGACCGTTTCCTATGGTGCGGGTACTGCTAACGGACCGCAGCGCGTTCTTGATGCCTCAACACAACTGGATTTGTTCGATCTCGACAATCCTGATGGATGGAAACAGGGAATATTTATGGTGGAAATACCTCAGGATATCTTGGAGAAGAACGCCTATTATCGCGATCGCGCCGCAGAAATTATCCAGCGTCTAGAGCAAGGTAAACCTCTGACAGCTACACCAGATTTAACACCAGTACTTACAGAAATTAATCAAGCTTGCCAACAGGTCAATCAATGGTTGTTTGAAAAGAGTAAGGAAGCAATAGAAAATGGCAAACGAGTGGCTGCGATCGGAGGCGATCACAGCGTACCATTAGGTTATTATCAAGCATTAGCACTTTCCTATCCAAACTTTGGCATTTTACACATTGATGCTCATGCAGATTTGCGCGATGCTTATGAGGGATTTGAGTTTTCTCATGCATCCATCATGTTTAATGCCATGAAATTGCCCCAAATTTCTAAGTTAGTGCAGGTAGCTTTGCGCGATATCAGTCATGATGAGGTGCAAACAATCGACCAATCCAACGGTCGAATTGTTGCTTATTATGACCCAGTTATCAAGCAAAAACTCTACTCTGGAATGGCTTGGGTTGAGATATGCCGAGAAATCATCAGTCATTTGCCCGAACAAGTATACATTAGCTTTGATGTTGATGGTCTCGATCCAAAACTCTGTTCGAGTACGGGAACTCCTGTTCCTGGAGGATTGGAATTAGAGCAAGCTTTTTTTCTGTTCCGTGAATTAGTTCATAGCGGTAGAAAAATTATTGGCTTCGATCTCTGCGAAGTTGGGGATGCAGAGTGGGATGGTAATGTTGGTGCGCGTATAGTTTATAAGCTATCAAATCTCATGGATTTATCACAGCAGAGTTAAGTCATTTGTCATTGGTTATTTGTCATTTGTAAGGTTATGGCTGGTTTGATATACTGTGAACGGCTAAAAACTTTTCTTTTTCGGAGTGTTTCACAGCATTTGTAGGGGCGCAATGCCTTGCGCCCCTACGAATGCTTGACAATTATTGGCTCGTCAGATTCTAAATCGTTTTTAGAATCAGCACTGATAACGATAAGTTGACAATTTTGCCAATTTATCGTTGTTGTCCCAAATCTACAACCAATTGCCCACTAAAACGAAGGGTGCCCAGTAATAAGGTAGCCGATAATTAGTGTTAGGATGCTTCTCTATCAGATACAGTTGAGCTTGGCGCAGTGCTTGAGCTTTTGTTAACTTGTCATCTTTTAAAACTTTATAAAATTGAATAGCAAATGCAGCTGTAGACTCATCTTTGACTTGCCAAAGTGTCGCTAATGTACTGCGTGCTCCGGCTCGGACAGCGATTCCGGCTAAACCTAATGTGGCTCGTTTGTCGCCAGTGGCGGTTTCACAAGCACTCAGCGCCAATAATTCAATTGCTCGTGTATTTATGCGATCGCCAATTCCAAGTAATCGATCAAAATTCTTAGCTTTTAGCAAGCGATCCCACAGCAAAACAAAGGTTTCGTCGGGGTTAGAACTGAAATTCCCGTGGGTAGCAAGGTGAATCACAGAGAAAGGAACTGATTCAACCGCCTTTCTTAAGTTGTCGGCGTTTAATGTAGAGTTCAGAAGTTTCTGGCTTCTTGCTACTTCAGCCTGAATTTGCTCGAGTTCAAGAGGAACTTGGTTGAGGGAATCAAAGGTTCTACCTGCAACGGTACGTCTTTCGCTTACCCCTGCTGTTAAGACGTTAAGTTGAATCTGTGTCAAGGGCTGGGATTCTATTAGCTGTAAACCCGGACTGAGCGCCAGAGCATACTTCTGAACTAAATATTGTTTGCCATCATCAAGAACAGCAAGGGGAATATTCTGCAAAGAAAAATCTAACACGAATACCAAGGTATTAATGCTGTTTTTAGCGAGATCGGGTTCAGCTTGGCGGAGCAACCAATTATAGACTTGCTGAGATAATTGAGGTAGTTCTTTCGAGGGTTTAGGCTGGGTTAGCTTCTCTTGCAATTGTTTTAAGGTACTTTCGACTTCTTCTTGAGAAACTTGAGTTCTGTAATGGAGCAAGTTAGATTGTTTGGGTAACTTGAGAATGAACTCCAAGCGGTCTGGCAAAACAATACCGTAAAAGACCGCTGTTGGGGTAGCGGCGCTGTCTACAATCTTATCAAGCTGTTCTGGCTTGGCTTGGGCGCAAGCATCGCGAAAGAAGTTGTCGAGTTCAGCCAGTTGAAGTGCTTCAATGGCTTCACGGGCTTGCTTGAGGTTTTCTTGGCTGGGAGTCTGGGCTTGTAAGAGCAAATTAACGAGTTCTCGATAAACTGGTTCTACCTCCTCTCGAAAGCCAAATTGAATATCAGGATTGAGAGTCACCAAATCGCTGCGGAGCGATTGCAGAGATTTAACAGCTTGGGAGTAAGCGGCGATCGCTCCTGCGATCTCCTTTTGTTTCAGTAGTCGTCCTAACTGCCATTGCCATTGGTAACTAATATCACCAGCCTGAATCTGCTGGGAGAGACTGAGGGCTTTGATAGTGTATTCTTTGGCTTTTTGCCATTCGCCTTGCTGTTCGTAAAACTGACCCAGATTCCCCAAAGCGTAAGACTGGGTGCGTCTGTCTTGCAGGTGTTCGGCTTGTTGCACCGCTACATTCAACAGAGCAATAATGACTGAGTTCGATGACTCGTTTACAGTTTTAGTTTGTGAGGGCTGATTTTCCTGGTATGGTAGTAAAGAGCACAGGGGTGTACTGCGTTGGAGTTGCAGACAAATCAGATTCTTCGCTAAGTTGACTTGAGCGTTAACAGTAGACCGACCTGGAGGGAAAATCGCTAGCGGTTCCCGAATTTGTGACCCCAAACTCCGCGCTCGATCCCACTGGCGTGTTTCGATGAGTAAGCTCAAGCGATTGAGTTGTGCTTGCATCCCGATCAGGGGAAATTTATTAACTGCAACTGTTTCTACTTGTTGATAAAATTCTAGAGCCTTCTCAGTTTGTTTTTGGGCGCGAGCTGTATTTCCTAAACTCAGTAAAGTGATGCTTTGTTCTTGGTGCAATTCTAATTTTTCGGCTACTGCTAAAGCCTGTGTCAGCATCTTTTGCGAGTCTTGTAACTCTCCTGTTTGTTGGAAGAGATCGCTTAAGGTGCGTAGACCAGTCATCTTCAAACGAGAGTCTGGGGATTGTTCTAAAGTTTGGCGAATTTGTACCAGTAATTTCCTAGCTTGACGGTAAAGCCCTAAAGTTTGCAGCGCTTGAGCTTGATTAATTTGGCTACCAATCGTCCCCACAGAGTCGCCCGCTTGTCTGTAGAGAGTCTCCACCTGTTGCCAAGTTTTGAGAGCCGCTTGAGCAGAGTCTTGTCCTAGTTTTGCTTTACCTCCCACTAATTGCAGACGTGCAAGAGCATTCAATACTTGAGCGCGGATGCGAGTGCTTGCTTTACCTGATTCGTCCAGTAGAGATAAACTTGTATCAATTGATGCTTGAGCTTGTTGCCATTGACCGAGTTGTTGCGTAGCTAATGAGACAAAGCTTAATGCTAGGGCTTGATGAGTGCGATCACCTATTTTTTCATACTTCTGTGCAGCTTGTTGCCATACCTGAGCCGCTTCCAAAAACTGACCGGCATCGTAGTGTTGGTTACCTGCTTGCATCAACGTCAATTCCCGATCCGCCGCGACTGGCTTAGCACTGACCGGGTTTAGGGTATGGATACCTAAACTTAAGAGTAGCGCTAAGAGAGCGATCGTTATGAACCGAATCAGCAGCTTCATTTTTTCAACTCCTACTGGTTTGCTTCCACAGTTGGCAGTCTAGAGGATGCAACCAAAGTCCCTGAGATGTCACTGTCGCAGGTTTTGCCGTCAGCAGCACATTGCCATTCGGTGTGCTAATCCAACCTTGAGCTTCCACAATTGTCTCTGGTTGATTATCCTCCATTTTTGGTTGCTCGCTCCTAGCTGCAGGCGGAAGTTTGAACGCTGTTGGTTCGCTCTCCTCGACTAAGCGTAAATCTTCCCAAGGAGCATTAGCCCTGAGCGTTTCATTGGGAGAACTAGGCAAACCGCCACGACCCGTAACCACAAATTCGCTATTCTGCCCGACAACGCGGCAGAAGTCCTGTCCAATCAAGCGAGAAACATCAACGATATCTGCTGGTAATTCGGTTAATGCTTGAGCCGGGTCAACATCCAAGATATCTATATCCACAACTCCGGCTATACCAAACTCAGAACTAGCGGTAATATCACTCAGGGGAGTCTGGAAATTGCGAAACTCAAGACCAAATAGACCTTGAGTTTTAATGTTGATATTACCTCCCCGTCCCTGGAAAGCATTGGCGGTGATATCGCTATTTTCATTAGGAATAGCAACTATCAAGTCACTATCGATCGAGATATTGCCCCCATCACCACCAGCGCGATCGATACCTGCGCTAGTCGAGATTTTACTGTTGCGGCGTAATAACAAGAGGTCATCGATTTTGAGCGTAATATTTCCGCCCTGACCTGATGTTGTTGTCGCTGAGAGAACAGCTTGATTGTCCAGCAAAACATTACGAGCTACCACTTCTAAATTACCTGCATCTCCTCTCCCCTGGTTGTTCACAGCAATTGTGGCTCCATCCCGAAGCGTTAAGTTTTCAGTTTCAATCCTTAAATTTCCCGCAGTACCGATATTTTCAGAGCCAGTAAACAAACCGCTAGGAAACCGCTGACCCGACCAATCTCGAAAAAAAGGTCGATTGGGAACCTGTGGAACTATGCCAACCAGTTCAACCAAATCAGAAGCTTTGACAAAAACATTACCACCTTGACCGCTACTAAAAGTTCCAGCCCCTATTTGCGCTCCTTCTCGGACGATTAATTGAGCAGTGTCAATTGTGACTTCGCCGCTGTCGCCTTTACCGCGAGTACTCGCAAACAAAATTGTGGGGTCGCCATTATCGGACGTGCCAGTTAATTCTACTTTGGAAGCCCTAATGTTAATATTTCCTCCCTTGCCTTCACTGTTATCAAAAACAGTAGCTAAAGTTTGTGCTCCTTTGCTAGCTAAAAACCGTCCTGTATTGATAGTCACAGTACCACCGTCCCCAGCACCTTGAGTCTGCACCCTCAAACCGCTTCCAAAACCAATTGCTTCTAGTGACTCTCTCGCATTGACTATAATATTTCCCCCGCGACCCCGATTAAAAGTTATGGCGCTTACTTGTGCGCCATCTTGAAGAATTAGCCTTCCCGTATTGACTGTTACAGTACCGCCGTCCCCAACCCCATGAGTCTGTGCTACCAAGCCGGTGACGCTGACAAACCTGCTAATTTGAGAAATGCCAATTGCTTCTACTGACTCCTTCGCGTTGACAAGTACATCGCCTCCATTACCGCTACCTTCGCGAGTTGTTGAGGAGCTTATCTGGGCCCCATCCCGGAGTATCAGCTTCCCTGTATCGATCTCTACTCTACCAGCGTTTCCAGTCCCACTAGTTCGTGCTCCCAAGATGCTACCAAATCTGCCATTGTAAGAAATGCCAATCGCTTCTACTGACTCTCTCGCATTGACAAGCACATCGCCCCCACGACCTTGATTAAAAGTTGTAGCGCTTATCTGTGCTCCATCTTGAACGAGCAGTTTTCTTGTGTTAATCTTTACTCTCCCGCCGTTTCCAGTACCTTGAGTCTGTGCTCCTAAGCTGCTTGGAAATCTGCCATTTTGAGCAATACCAATCACTTTCACTGACTCTTCTGCATTAACAAGCACATCTCCCCCATCCCCACTAGCTTGAATAGAAGTTGCAGCACTTATCTGTGCTCCATCTTGAACAAGCAGTTTTCTTGTGTTAATCTCCACTCTGCCGCCGTTTCCAGTACCTTGGGTCTGTGCTCCCAATCCACTGCCAAAATTCCCATTTTGAGCAGTGCCAATCACGTCCACTGATTCCCTCGCATTAACAAGCACATCACCCCCGTTGCCTTTATTAAAAGCTGTCGCGCTTACCTGAGCCCCATTTTGGAGTATTAGCTTCTCTGTGTCGATCTCTACTTGACCACCCTCACCAGTACTCTCACTGACAGCAAATAAGCCGCTGGCTCCAATTGGAGCAACGCCAGTCGCTTCCACTGACTCAGAAGCTTTCACCAGTACGTTTCCTCCCTTACCTTCGCTAAAAGTTGTGGCGCTAACCTGGGCTCCGTCCCGGAGTAATAGCCTTCTTGTTGTTACCTCCACTTTGCCACCCTCACCAGTATTCTTACGAGCAACAGAAAATAAACCACTGGCAAAATTCTCAATTTGAGTGACACCTGCTGCTTCAACTAACTCTGAGGCGTTAACAATAATCTTTCCGCTACTACCTTGATTAAAAGTACTAGATGATATTTGAGCCCCATTTTGGAGAATTAAGCTTTTTGTGTCAATTTTTACATCACCAGCTTTTCCGATACCTAATGTTTCCGTTAAAAAGAGACTTGCTTCGCCATTGGGGGCGCTTCCACTAGCTTCGATAGACTCGGAACCTTTGATGCTGATAGTTCCTCCGCTTCCCTCACCCTGCGTCAGGGACAAAACCAACGAACCATTTTCTAACGCTACTCGTCGCCCTTGCATTTGAATATTGCCACCTCCAACACCACTAGTATCAATAGCAGCAGTTTGGGATAGGCGGATGTCTTGGAAGTTCTGTATACCGCGATCGCTCAATTCCCAGCCTGGATTCGTTGAGGTAAGACCTACTAAACCCTCTCCCTGGACACTCCAAACTTCAACTCGTCCCGATTCAGCGCTCAAACTTCCGCCTTCCAGGACGACTTCACCACCAGCTAGAGCCAAAGTTTGACCGGGTTCTACCTCCAAACTACCAGTTCGATTGACCTCAAGTACCTCACCAGTCTCCTGATCGACTTTCAGTTCATTACCTTGCCCCTGTACCAAAATTCTGCCTGGATTTTCTCCATATTGCAAACCAATCGGCATATTGAGCGTTAGCAAAGGAGGAGCAGAGGGATTAGTAGTGCTAAATTCTAGACTATCAGTAAATTTGATACTCCTAGCAGTACTTGCCAAAAAAGAACCACGGAGGTCTAGTCTGGCATTAGGACCAAAGACAATACCATTGGGGTTAAGTAAAAACAGATTTGCTCCACCGTTGACACCCAATGTTCCCAGAATAACTGAGGGGTTAGTTCCAGTCACTCGACTAAATATGTTCTCAATTCCCCTGGGATTGGCGAAAAAGACGCGTTGTCCAATGCCTACATTGAATTGTTGAAAACTGTGAAATAAACTTGTACCTCTGATAGCCCCGCCATTAATTTCATCAGCAGGAAGACCATCTATGCTAACGTTGGGCGTTAGTGTAGAACTCTCAGCACCTAAAGTGGAATCAGGGGCAATCTGAGCTTTGGCGAAATTCCCGGATGCAACGTCTAATGCACATACGGCTACGAAGCTGGCTACCCTCAACTGCCAGCAACAATTTGACCCGCTTAGACCCATGATTGCCATCCTCCAAAATATAAGACTTCTCTTTTGCGCTAATCTGGATCTGTCAAAGGAAAATTAATGGGGAAAGTTAAATCAAATGGTGAAGGTGTTTTGATGTTGTGGTGTATCTGGATACCAATTCTGTCCGGGTTCCAATTCAATAGGATCAAATGCAACCGGCGAAAAAGGTGTTGCAGAACCACCGTTAGGTACGGGATTAGACCCGTAAGTTATGTTTAAGGCTGATCCACCTCCATTAATTCCTTCTTGTTCACTAGGAGTGAGTTCAGTGAGAAAATCGAGGTCTTCTAAACTTTGTTTCTGTTTGTCTTTCATCTTTTTAGTGTCTTACTAGCAAATGCAGTTTGCTCAACGCTCAACAATTAGCCTCTGTAATTACTCCCTCTCCGCCCGAAGATTACTTATTTAAATGAACCGCACTCACGCAAAGAGGGCGAAGAAAGAGGAAAAGCAAATCGGTAATCTCATAACACCAAAGGGAGTAACCACAAAGAGTGAAAGTGCTGACATTTAAGTTTTCAACTTGGTTGAAACTTCTACGGAATTTTAAATATTTTCTAAAAAAAACTTTACAAATTTGTAATCAACCTGGCTTTTCTGAGCATATATTTTAAGACTGTCTCTCGTCGGGAAATAATATCAGCTCTGCCTTCCATTCCCAGTTGAATAGTACATTGATGATTTCCCCTACCTAAGGACAAGCTGTCTGGGAGTATCGTCACCTCGTAGAAAGAAGCATTGCTATCCCATGAGGGGATAGAAATGTTGGCAACTGAGGGCAAAGCCTCACTCCTTTGAGATTTAATGGTATCTTTAGAAATTTGACTGACGACGCCTTTAAGAGTACCATAGTCGGGGTAAGGACATGCAGAAACCCGCATTTGTACCTTTTGACCCTTTTCCAACTGACTAATATCCTCAGGAGAAACGGCGGCTTTGATTGCTAAGGGAGCGTTGCTAGGGACAATTTGAGCAATTTCCTCGCCCATACGTACAGATTGACCGGGGTTACGCAGGTTTAATCGAGAGATGATCCCGTCTTCTGTCACTGTAATCTTGGTTTGGCTGAGGTCGCTTTCAATTTGTTGCAGTTCGCTGGTGTCGCGCTGGAGTTGATTCTTAATTTGAATCCGCTGCTGAAACAATGCTTCCCATTCTCGGTTGAGGGTGGCGAGAGTGGCTTGACCCCTAGCATTTTCTTGAGCAATACCCTCTGTAGCGATCGCAACTTCCGCGTCACTGGGGTTGAGAGATACTTGATTGCGTTGCAGTTTTGCTCGTACTGCGGCTACGGCTTGTTGTTGCTGGGCAATAAGAAGCTGTTGCACCTCCACAGTAGCACGTCGTATTTCAACGGCTTGCTGTTGTTGAGCAACTTCTAACTGCACTTCCTCGAATTGATTTAAAGACAAGGCTCCCTCTTGAACTACCTTTTGATAGCGATCGCGTTTGGATTGGGCTGCTTTCAATGCTGCTTCTGTTGATTGTAGGTTAGCACGAGCCGATCGCAATTCCACTTGTGCTTGATACCATTCTTTTTCTGCTTTTTTTAAGTTTGCTTGGGCTTCTTCAACTTCCGTTTTCGCTGTCATTTGTCGGTCTCGGTAATTGCGTTGGACGCGATTGAGTTCGGCTTGAGCAGAACTAACAGCCCGGTTTTTGCGCTCTGTTTCCGCTTGGATTTGTCGATTCAGCGCCTTAATTTGAGCATCGATTTGCAGCAGTTGCATTTGTACCTGCTGAATGTTGCTTTGCAGTTGGCTTTTTTTAGTTTGCAAGCGCGAATCATCGATAGTGGCTAGCACATCTCCTTTTTTTACCGCCTGATTTTCTTTCACAAAGACGTTTGTAATTTGACCTTCTGTTGCTGCTTGTACCACCCGCAATTCTCCCGTAGGGCGGACGCTGGCTTGTCCTTTAACGGTTACTTTATATTCGATGACAGAAGCCAGTGCGATCGCTCCCCCCACACCACCAACGAGTACCAAACTGCCTAGTGTTACCCAACTACCAATCGGCGGGAGAAATTCATGACTTTGAACTAGGGGTAGAGAATCTGCGTTGAAGTGGCTAAGCATGACAGTTTTTTGGGTAGAGATTAGCAAATGCTGGTTGAAGAACTTCCATTGAGATGAAAGCTAGAGGGCTTTTTGGAGAAACCATTGACTGATAAATTAACGCCGTCGAGGAAATCTAAATGCTCGCCAGCTTGATGGCTCAGAGTCTCTGGAGAACCTTGAATTTTCAATTGCCCTTGTTCCACCATGACAATCCAATCAGCTTGCTGGATGACTTTGGGGCGATGGCTAATCAAAATTGTGGTTTGACCTTGGCGGTGAGTTAGCAGCTGGTTTAAAACTTGGGCTTCACTTACTGGGTCGAGAGCACCAGTAGATTCATCTAAAATCAACACTGGTGGATTATTGACAATGGATCTAGCGATCGCTAATCTTTGCTTTTGACCACCAGAAAGATTAGCCCCAAATTCCCCTAAGACCGTTTGATACTTATCGGGAAGGTTGCTGATAAACTCATCAGCCCCAGCAATGTGACAAGCTTGCACAATCTGCTCAAAGGTAATATTAGGCGAACCCAAACGAAAATTTTCCACAATCGACCGACTCCAAAAATGCGCGTCTTGGGGAACTAGTACTACTTGTTGTCGCAGACAGTCTAAAGAAAGATCCTCCAGGTTATAAATACCGAAGCGTATATTACCAGACTGAAGTTGATATAAACCTGCTATCAATTTAGCCAGAGTACTTTTACCGCACCCAGATTTGCCGATGAGAGCAATTACCTTACCGCCAGGAATAGTTAGGGAAAAATCTTGCAACAAATCAACTCTCCCTGCATGATGAAAGTTGAGATTTGTACAGATAATATCTGTGTTGTCCGGAATTTTTACCCAAGGCTTTTGGCTGTTATCTAGAGTTTCTGGAGTAGCTTCAATAACTTCTGTGAGCCGTTGGGTAGCAGTTTTGGCACGGGTGAATTCATCAACAAAATCGATAGTAGTTTCAATAAAGCTGGTAAAGTTAGCATTCATGCTATTAAATGCCAGTAACATCCCAATAGTTAATTCCTGATGAATGACTAGGGTACTACCGAACCAAAGCAGGGCAATGCTACCAATGCTAGAGACTAAATTTGAAAAAATCCCGTTAACAATGCTAATTTGGATTGTCCGGAAGGTAAAGTTAGCAAGGCGACTAAATCTCCCTTGAAATTCTTCCCAGAATTGCGGAGCAGCAGCAGTTGTTTTGAGGGTAATAGCACCTTTAAAGGTTTCAACCAAAACGCCTTGGTTTTCGGCTGACAAGACCAAAACACTACGAATTTTTTGTTGTAGGGTGGGTAAGAAAGCTATTGTAGAGAGAGTCATTAAAAGAGCGCTCGCACCAGCTACGACTGTGAGTTTTACACTGTAGAACAGCATGAAACCTAAGGAAACTAAGGCGATAAAAAGTTGGCTAGGCAAACTAACAACGGCTTGAGAAATTAACTGATTAATTTGTTGAATATCTTCTAGGCGACTCACTATTTCGCCACTGCGACGAGATTCATAATAACTTAAAGGTAAACGCAAGATTTGGCGTCCAAATTCAAAAATTAGACCGAGTTGCAGACGTTGAGCAAAGTGAGCGACGAGATTTGATTGCGCTAGCCGGAGGCTACTACTGACCAGACGCATGATAATCACTGTAATGCCAACACTCGCGAGCAGTTGCATATCTCCACGAACCAGCACATCATCGGTGAGGATTTGCAGCAAAAATGGAGAAGCAAGAGAGAGCAGTCCTAGAACCAAGTTAAACAACAAAGTTTGGGCAAGAATGGCGCGATATGGCCAAACACGCCTAAGGAATCGTCCGAAACCACCAATTTTCTCTTTTTCATCTTCTTGGGTAAAAAAGCGGACTGGATCTGGTTCGAGGAGCAGCATGACCCCATCTGCCCACGCTTCAAGGAGCAACTTTTTTTCCAGATAGCGAATACCTACAGCAGGGTCAGCAACAACATATTTATTGCCTCGCTTGCCGTATAAAACCACCCAATGATAACCTTTCCAGTGAATGATAGTTGGCAGGGGAATAGCTTTTTCATTGACGGCGTCCAGAGATACTTTCACTGCTCTAGTATTAAAACCAAGGGCTTCAGCTCCTCGCTTCAAGCCTAATAATGTGGTTCCTTGTTGCCTAGTTCCTGTTGTTTGCCGAATGCTGTTAATGGTAAAGGTCTTACCATAATGTTTAGTAATGGAAGCCAAACACGCAGCGCCGCAGTCTTCCTCGCTGTGCTGTTGAACAAGTTGGTATTTCATTGTTTGGGGTCATCCATAAACTATTGTTTAAGCACTTGCAGGCAATTCTGCGATTTTGGCGTGCTGCTCAGAAATAGTCGTTAATCTTAGTTCAGTAGCAAGCAATTCATAAGAACGTAAGCGATCCTCGAATTCCTGACAAAGGTCAAGGAATATGATTTCGTCAACGCCATAACGCTCTTGTAGCATCTGCAATTTCTCTTTACATTGACTGGGATTGCCTACTATGCTCGGTACAATAAACTCATTAGTGTGTTTTTTGAGTAATTGGTGTGCTTGAGCTTCAGTTTCCGCGCAAATGCCTGCAACTGCTACATTGCACTGAGGAGTAGAAATTTTTCCCGCTTTTGGCTGGAAGATGTCTCGGTACTCTTGGAGGATACTGGGATTATCTTGGAATCCTATGTGCAAGAGCGAATGGCTATAAGCAACGCCATTTTGTGCGGCTAAGGGCACGCTACTTCCACCGCTACCAAGAACCCAAACCGCCGGAGAAGCAGAACCAACAGGTGTCACCGACACCTCTGAACTTCCGCACAAGTAGTGTATCAGGTGTTCAAATTTCTCTTTATAAAGCTCGATATTCGGCTCCCGAGTCCTCCCGTCAAGAAGAGCTTGAGCAGTCAATGGATCTGCATAACCTCTGCAAATTCCTAGATCAATACGTTCCGAAAATAGGGTTTCGAGTAATTTAAAATTCTCGGCAATTTTTAAGGAACTATAGAAGTAGAGAAGAATTCCTGCCGATCCTATGCGAATCCTCTTAGTGAGTGCTGCAATAAGAGGAATTAAAACTTCTGGACTAGCATGAGCAGCACCTCCATGATGCTCCGCTAGCCAATAGCGCGAATATCCAAAAGCTTCAACTCGACACGCAAGTTCTATAGTTGTATGAAGTACGTATTTGCTGTTTCTCTTATATGGAACTGAGCAGAAATCGAGAACGCCAAGACTAATTTTATGGCTCATATATTGACTCGTTATCAAACTAAGGTGTAGTGGGATTAGACCATTTCAATGGCTGATTTATGGGAAAAAATTTCCTGAGTTTTTTCTGAGGTTTTATTGAATCTTGGAGGCTCTAGCATTAGCACTGAAGGAATACGCTCTGGTACTGCTAGCCTCAGCAATTCATAACCTATACCAGCTAATCCAGTCATTAGTCCTGGTACTTCAACTTCTAATGGCACTCCGCAAAGCCAGCCATACTTGTCAATGCTTGAGAGTATAATGGCGGCATGACGGTCAACCTGATTTTTCCACTGTGGATCTTTTAGAATAAGACTGGCTTGGAGAAGCAGTTCAAGATTACCTAGGTCGCCATGGCAAAGAGAATGGTTAAGACCAAAACCGTGCTCTAGTGTACTTTTGAGAGCAATGTAAATTTCATCACGAATTTCAGCATTATCAAGGTATGGGAGACATTTTAACCGAGCGAGACCAACTCCAGGTGCGCCATGGCACCATGCAGTCATGCAGGGATAGCTATTGGCTAGAACCATGTCACTAAAATTGCTGATGTCCCACCAAGTACCAAATTGACGGCAGAACAAACTACGCTCATATTCAATAGCCGCAAGAGCTGTTGTGTGAAAACGCTTCTCTCCAGTTAGAGATGCTAATTCTAGTAATTCTAATGCTATCCCGGCTGCACCATGACTAAATCCTGGTAGAGGTTTCTCTGACAGACTTTTTAGTCCTGGTATCCATCCAACGCCTTTCTTCATGGGTTGGATATGTGAAATAATATGTACGCCACATTGAATTGCAACATCAAGTGTACGCTGAGAAGGTCGGCAGTGATAGAGACTAATTAAACTACTAAGGCATCCGGCAGCACCACCAATAATATCAAAGTACTTATCTTGAGAAATAAGATCCGGGAGAAGAGGCACTATTGATTCAGCCTCAAGTAGCAACGATGGTTCATTCCATAAAACTCCTAACTGAGTTAGGGTGTAAATGATTCCACCCCAACCAGTAAAGCCACCGATAGAAGTGAACGACGATTTATTCCTATCTATTTGGTGTTGAAACTTGGCTAATGTCAATTTTGCCAATTCAGTGTAATTTTTCTGATGAGTGATAGTACCAAGGTAAGCTAAAAATAAGGTTATTCCTGGCATACCATTGTAAAGTTCTATTCCCAGCGGAGTAAAAGTCCAGTAATTTCTCTTTTCATCGAAATTCAAGCCAATCCAAGAGACATCATTGTCCTCTTGCAGTGCTAGCTCTTCTATGCGATCGCCAACTGCTTGTGCAGCGGCTACCAATTGCTCGCGACTAAAATCATTTTTTGGTTCAGGCAAATGATGGATAGGCCATCCTTGCCATTTTGATTCCTCTTTATGGATTATAAATGTAGTAAAGGAGGCGCGGATAAACCACAATTGTTGCCTCAAATCGGCATCATTTAAATTATGAAGACTGCGACGTACCAGATCCATCCCTGTTTCATCAAAGAAGTCGGTAATTTTTTCATTAGAACCAGTCCAAAGATCTGTCGAATTGGGTCGAGTTGTGAATCTAGGAATATCACCTTTCCATAAATCATCCCGCTCAGCATGAATTATCTTTGCTAGGTGGGGTTGATGTTCAATTCCCAACCAAAGTAGATCGAAGAAACGATCTCGATCTAAGGCGTTTCGTAACAGATTAGGATGATAACTTTCATTGAGTAGTAAACTGTATTCTTCAGTAAAGCGTGGGATAAACCTTACTTCATCTTCACAAAACCGGGCTAAAGGACTTTTTTCTGATAGTAAGTCATGCCGATGCTGTATCAACAACTGATACATGGAAGTAAAGCCAGCAGTAATTGCGTCTATATAGTCCAATATATTTACTGGAGCAGAATTAAGGGTAGGTCGGTTGTGACTTCCTGACATTGGCATTTGTTTAAGCTCAACGCGCATTTCATCTGTTCCTATTCCTGTCAAATACTGAACACGACTTGGTGTTAATTGACCTTCTTCACCTCCTAATCCACTCATTTCAACTCCCTTGGACTCATTATTTTCCCAGAGACGTTGGGGTAATATACCAACACTTAAGACAGAATAATTGAATGTTTTGACAACAAGATGTTCTGATTTCTTATTAAGATGATTAACTTCAATTTGAGAATGGAAAAGGGATTCTAGGTCAACTAAAATAGGGTGTTCTCCGGCTGCAATTATGTTTTCCATATGAAAGTCAGTAGCTTTTATGGCATACAGTAGTGCTAAGTAACTACCTTGACGTTGATAAAAGTGCTGAACTTCTTCTGGAGTAGTGCAGCTATGAGCTACAACAAATTCTACCCATCCATATTTATCTCGATTGAGCATTTTTAAAGTACGAAATGGTGGGTGATTTCCTCGTTGGTTAATCCATAGTAAAAGTTGTTGAAAATGCTCATCAGTAGCTAAAGATCTGGGTTTATAAACTACCTGAAAACCAGTGCTAAATTTAGCAATTATCACGGTACGTCCATCACAATGAGTGTCAGCAATACTACTATCTATTTGTACCAATACACCTGGGTCTGTTTCTGGACTAAATTTAGCACAGATAACATTCCAATCATTATAGAGATGCTGGAGAAATTCTAGACTAAAATTGACCCAATGATTAATGCTAATTACTACTTGACGGGCAAGGACGGGATACTCTTGGAGGAAAGAGATTGCTATTTCACGCTGGCGTAGGCGTTGTAAGAAACTCTGAAATCGCTCCTGAGGAATGTTGCCTTGTAGTAGTCCTTGCAGGCGAGCTACATTAAGTTCCAAAATCATGGTGCGACTTAAAATATTAACCAATTGCTCTTGTAAACTAGTAAATAGCAAGGATACAACAGTACTAGGTTCAAAAGGCAAATCAGAATGTGCTTGACACATTGCCTGAATTCCCTGTTTTAGGCGGTCAATTTCTTGACTAAGCAAGGGTTCAATAATATACAAAAAACCTGCTTCTTTTCCTTCTCCTAGCTTCTCTGGAGCAAGAAGTATTTTGGCTTGGGAATGGGTAGGATGAAAAAATGCTTGAGCCAGTTGCTTGAGCCAATGTGGTAAATCTGGAAGACGGTTTTTAACTCCCTCGATTGGCTCACCAAGAATATTAAAAAAATCATCTTCAGTGATTCTATCTATTGTGAGACGTTGAGCAAAGAAAGAGTCATTCGTAAAAGGCAATTGGGATTTCCATTGCTGCATTTTTTTCTTAGCAAGTTTTGTATCAATGTTAGTTATATATGTCTCTTTTTGAGTATTTTGCAGTGAGATAATACGCTCAGTTAAAGTTATGGAATTATACCAGACAGAGTTGTGAAAAGAAAACTTGCTCATAGCATTATATTCCTGATAAGTGGTGAAATTTGAGGACAAGATACTGTTGGTAGGAGAGAAGGGTGAGTAGGAACCCACCCTTTGTTTTTGACACTACACTAGGCAGCTATGCTTAGCCTTTCTCAAGAGAAGAAACTTCTGCTAAAATAGAAGAATCTTGAATTGGGAGCTTCTTGCTTTGATTCGTAGCTTTGGTACCGCAGCAAGACATAGCAATGTGAACATCTCCTCCGCCCATAAAAGTTTCCATCTCTTTATCAGATAATTCAACCATCCCTGCTGGATTTTCAGGTAACTGAGAAAGCTGTTCTTCACTCAGGCTATTGCGATATTCTTCATCTTTCCACGCACGAATAATGTCAATATTTGACATAGTTTTTCTCCTTCATTTTAATGATGTGTTTTTTTTGAAAGGCAGTCTTTTTTCCAAATGTAAAATTAAGTCAAGAGACAGTAATTAACCCTAATTGATAGAGATAATATATGCACTCATTACAAACTAAGTTCCAGTCTGAACCACGACTTGTTTAGAGATTAATGGTGCTTATATTCAAGCCTGAATTAAGTCTTAGCAAAGTGGTTCACAACATTGAACTTAGCTCGCTTGCTTTACTTCTTTGGTTTTGAACCCTTTCATCAGAGTTAATGAGACCGTTTTTTTTGATTTATGTACTTGTCCCCATGTAAAAGCTGTTCTTCCACTTAAGAAAATAGTTGAAACCTTTGCTAGTATTAGGTCATAACTATTATTTCTAAAAGCAATAAAACTTCATAAAGTGCTTTTAGATAGCAATTCTATCTCAAATGTGAGGAGATATTCAGTTTGATAGTTGAATTAACAAAGTACAAAGCGATCGCGCGCAGCTTTCCCATCAAAGCCACAGGCGATCGCAAAAATATATTTAATTAGTACAACTTGACCTTATTGATTTTACATCAAGGTAAGAGTACTACGAATAACAAAGCCTGTCTACGCAGGCTTCATTAAAGTCCGCGCAGGCGGACTTCGTTTGTATAGCTCCAGAATTCTATTCTGAGGGCAATGTGCCTCTGAGCCTCGGTCAGCTCAGAATTAGCGCATGAATCCACAAAAATAAGTGCATAAATCACAAAACACCACCGCAATAACCAAATGAAAGAGTTTAAACCCCACTAAGTAACAGATAAAAGGATTTTTCATGTCGCTCTCAAAATACCTCATAGCTTGTGCCGCAATTGCTACGTCCTTTGTTGTCTCTAGTGTTGCCTCAGCTAATGACCGAGATGTTGAAGCCACTACTATCCCCGCTAGCGCCTGCCGTCCGCGAAATGACGTTGCAGACGCAGCAGTTGGTCTCTCTAACGGGGCTTATGTTTTTAATGGATCTGCTACTGGAACGGTTATCCTTTACTGTCCGCTTCCAATTAACAGACACACAATATCGGATATGACAAACGACAACGATATCTCAACATACCGGGTCTATTACCGGGATACGGACGGTATGGGAACTGGGGCTGAGATCGAGACGCGCCTTCACTACCGCGACTCCGCTGGCTTGCACGGAGTGGGAACTACATGGAGTTCTAATGAATCCAACATGACAGGTAATACAATTCGATATGTCGATCTCAACCATAATGTAGGCTTTGACAGACTTTACTTTTTCACAGTTATTATGCGGCGAACTACCACCGGGCAAGACCCGGCATTTAGCGGGATCGACTTTGCCTCCCCACCAATACTATAGGTCATGATTGTGAACGCCTATCGCTTCAGGGGTATTGTCAAGTTAAATTGAGCGAGTCTTTGTTTATTGAGAATGAAATAAATTTTTGCAACAAGATAATCAGTTTTCATCTGCTGATTCAGTAGGTTGGCGAAAATAAAATCAGCGAACAATTTCTACAAATGAGCGATCAATTCTGGACATTGTATGATTTTACTGAAACTAACGGTTATCCTCCGTTCAAACGATTAATTCAAAATCGCTTGCGGGAACGGATGGAAAAGCTAGTTCAGTTGCATCCTGAGTGGGATGAGAGCGATTATGCAGATTATTTTGTAAAAATTCTCAATGACGATTCCCAACCTGAGATAGAAAAACGTCTGGCTCACTGGCACTTATTAGCTTACTTCGATCGCGATCGCTGTTATCTCATTTGGCGCAATTGGTATCGTTTGCCTTTTTACGAGGCTCGTGCGGAACATTTGTATGCTCTAACTAACGAATACCTTTGTAACCGGGAGAAATTACAGCAATCTCTCAATAAGTACAAGACGAGTAATGATAGTAGAGCAAATTTCAAAACCTACATGGTAGGGGTGCTGCGAAATGTGATGCGCCAGCAAATACATTGGGAATCGAAATGGCATCTGCTGTGTGATGTGGATATCAATAGTCGTAGAAAACTGCAAAAGGCGGAAGAACGACTGAGAGAAGCGCTGACAAACTCTGGCTCAAGAGAACCAGAAATTTCGCAGTATCTTTTTGCTTGGCGCTATTTTGTTCCTGTTTACAAAAACAATCAAGTCTACCATCCTAACAGAAGAGAAGGAGAGAAATGGCCAGATCCAGAACTCTCAGATTTTGCAGAAACCGCTAAGGACTACAATTCTCAGAGATTTCAACCCGGTGCTCCCTTGCAAGTCGCTGTTGGTGCAGCAGTAGCGCCTGCAATGATTCAAGAATGGATGAATATCTGTATCGCCGCTTTACAGCAACCTTCCCAAATTATTGAAGTTTCTTACGATGCCAATAACATAGAACAACCGGACAATCGAAGCGTCAATTCTTGGGAAGCTTTAGAGCAAGAAGAACCAACAGAATCTTTACAAGAGATAGACCTGATTTTAAGAGCAGAAATTGAACTCATTGAGCAAAACTTAGACAATGTCCGCAGTCAAATTCCCAAATCATGCCGTCAAGCTGTTATGCCTCTGTGCTATCCTCACCGATTGGCACTTTTAACTCAGGAACAGTTTGCCAGTAAGATTGGCGTTCATCAGGGAACCATTTCACGCTACATTTCAAAGAATGTGGAAGCGCCATTGCTAGAAAAGTTTCAGGAGTTAACGAGTGAGCGAATCAATCCCAGTGCTTATGTCAAAACATTTTTAAATGAAAAATTTTCCCATCTTAACTCTGCTAATCCAATTGAAGCTCAATTAATTGCTGCACTAGCAGATTTGGATACGCGATCGCAGCAAATTCTCAAACTTAGCTACGGTCAACAAATGGGTCTCACTGAGCTAACTCAGACTCTGAGCCAAGAACAACCTATGAGCCAAGAGGAAGTTGAACAAAAACTGTTTTTAGCTCAAAATCAATTAGAAAAAACTTTTTTAAACTTACTTAACCAATGGCAAACTAACTATATCAAGTTATGGTTAAAAAAGTATTACCAAAATCTTATTCAATCGGAATTATTAAAGTCTTTTGAGCAATTAGGATCGCTACAAAGAAAAATTATTTGCCAGCGATACGGTCAAAAGCAAGATATCAAAACTAGCTCTCATGCCTGCCAAACCCTGGCTTTAGCGAAGCAGCAGTTGCAGCGTTGTTTTCTTTGGTGGATTAATACCCGCTTTGGTCTTTCCCTAGAAACAGAAAGGCAACAGGTCGGCGAAGTGGTTGAGGATTGGCTGTCAAAAGATGTGCTCTACCTAGAACTCCAGAGGAATTAAGGACAGAAAATGTTGAAATTGCGAAAACTTTCTACTATTTATCCTAACCAGCTCTGGTTGAATTTATCACAAGAGCTTCAAAAAGAAGCTTGGCAACAATCCCAACTTCATTCTAATGCAGCTGCTCGCTGTCAAGCTTATCTCAATTATCTTTGCTTAAAAACTTTTGTACCTTGGCTTGAGGCTTGGTTAAAAGAAGCTAACCAAGTTCAAGGTAGCATTTCTGACACCACTTGGGACTCTCTCTGGGAATTTGTCAACGGTACACCAATTGAGTTAGAAGGAATGCGATTGGTTTTGATTCCCAACGAAACCAGCGATTTAGAAGAATTTGCTGTTCCCTGCGAGTGGGTTGATATTCCTAGCTGGAGAAAGGATTATTACCTTGCCGTGCAAATTAATTTGGGTGAATCAGAGCAATCTTGGCTGCGGGTATGGGGATTCGCTAGCTATGAAAAACTCAAGCAGCAGGGGATATATGATGAAAGCGATCGCACTTACTATATCAACCAGGAAGTCTTAGCTGAAGACTTCACACAAATGCTACTCGTCCCCCAGCAAGACACCAATCCCCATGCTGAAGAACCGCCACTACAGTTATCTGTAAAAGTCGCTCAAGAGTTATTAGTGCAACTCAGTAAACCAGGGATCTACTTACCTAGACTGGCAGTACCCTTTGATCAGTGGGCTGCATTACTCACAAACGAACAATGGCGACAGCAGCTATACAACCAGCGTTTAGGCTTAACTTCCACTGCAACTGCAAGTTTCACAGTTGTGAACTTGCGGCAATGGTTAGAGAAAGCAGAAAGCACGATCGAGAAAAGTTGGCAAGCTGTCGAAACACTTTTAACACCTCCAGAATTCAGTGCAGTTCGCGGTACAGAAACGTTGGAACCGACAGTATCTTCCGAAGCGATCGCGCCATTAATTCGCCTGCTACAATCTAATCGCCCTGAAAAAGAACGATGTCAAGCCGCCGGAGTTTTAGGGCAAATTGGCATTGGTCATCCGGAAGTTGTTGAGGCGTTGACTCAATTATTACGCACCGCTAACGATGAAGAAACCCGTTGGGAAGCAGCCTTAAGTTTAGGCAAAATTGCGCCTGAGCATCCCCAAGCAGGCGTCAGTAAAGCTAGGCTAATTGACTTGGGGATGCAGTTGGGAACTTGCCAAGTCGCATTAATTGTCACCATTAGACCTAAAACTGAAGAAAAAATTGGCGTGCGGCTACAAGTGCAACCAATCAACCAACAACACAAGCTACCACCAAATCTCCAACTAAGCGTGATTTCCGGTGGCGAAACTCGCTTGCAAGCCCAAACAAGAAGCGACGATAGAGGTCAAGGGAAAGATAAACTCTTGCAACTAGGCTTTAGTCCACCATCGGGAACCCAATTCCAAGTGCGGGTAACGCTGGATGGGGTAAGTGTGAGCGAGGACTTTCTAGCTTAAAAATTAACCAGAAAGCAGCGATGGGTAGGGTAGCAGTTCTGAAAATTGGCAGGGGAAACTTTCACCAAGGGTTTGAAGTATCGCTAGAACTCAGAGAGGATGGCGGTTCTCCCTTGGGAGAAATTGAAGGTAGGCTAAAAGCTAACACAGATATTGAAGGCTTGTATCTTTTATGGCAACAATCTTTTCGCAATCTCACAGCGATCGCTCGCAATCAGGTTTGGGAGATTGAGGAAAGCTTGCCGACGAATCGCGCCACTAGCGAGATTACGGACGACTGTTGGCAACGAATGCGACAAGTGGAGGCTAACCTAAACCAATGGCTGCAACCGTCGGGGGAATTGGGCTGGCAAAAAATTAGAGAAAGGTTAAACAAAGAACTAGCGAGTCAGGCTGACACCATACGCTTAGCCATTAAAGCCAAAGATCCAATCCTGTGGAAACTGCCTTGGCATACTTGGGATTTGCTATCGCGTTACCCAAATGTCGGTGTTAGCTATAGTCCGGTAGAGTATGAATCTTGGGAGATTGCCAAGCACCAAACTCAAAGCGATCGCGTTCGCCTTCTGGCAATTTTTGGAGATAACCGACACCTGGATCTAGAAGCCGATCGTAAGGCGATCGCGAATCTCAACGGAGCGGAGTCAGTTTTTTGTCATCAGCCTCAGGCTAGAGATTTAATTGCTCAACTCCGAGATCCAAAGGGCTGGGATATCTTTTTTTTTGCTGGGCATAGCCAGACGGGAGAACAAAGAGGTCGGATTAGTCTCAGCGCCAGGGAAAGTATTGAAACTGACCAATTTAAACATGCTTTGAAGGAAGCGATTCAACGAGGATTAAAAATCGCAATTTTTAATTCTTGTGAAGGATTGGGACTAGCGCAGCAGTTAGCTGATTTACACGTGCCCATTATCATTGTCATGCAGGAGATAGTTCCGGATAAAGTTGCTCAATCTTTTCTCAAAGAATTTCTCAGAGAATACGCTGCTGGACAAGCTTTATACATTGCGGTGCGTCGTGCCCAAGAACGTCTAGAGGAATTTACCGATTTACCAGGAGCTACCTGGTTACCAATGATTTACCAAAATCCCTCTGAGGTGCCGCCAACTTGGAAGGAATTGCGATCGATGACAAAGCGAAATTCCCGCCGTCAGCTTGAATGGCAGCATTTGCCAAATATCTTGGTCAGGAGTTTGGTCGCTACAGGCTTAGTCATGACGGTGCGGTTTTTAGGGGGACTCCAGCCTGTGGAGTTGTGGGCTTTTGACCAGCTCGTGCGCCTGCAACCCGATGGTGGAATTGATGAGCGCCTACTGGTTGTAAAAGTAACAGAACAAGATATCCGACAGCAGCGTCAGTACCCCCTGAGCGATCGCGCGATTTTACAAGCAATAGAAAAACTTCAGGTTCATCAACCCAGAGCCATTGGCTTGGATATCTACCGCGATTTTCCTGTAGAACCAGGATACCGCGAGCTAGCCGTCCACATCCAGAAAAACCCACGCCTGGTGACAATTTGCGAAGTCAGCCAACCAGAACCAAAGGGTGGGAATAAATTTGGGGTTGCATCTCCCCCTGCTAGCTCAACAGAAAATGTCGGGTTTAGCGATTTAGCAGTTGAGCCGGATGGTACAGTCCGCCGTTATTTGTTTCATTTAAATCCAGGAGACTCCCTTTGCCAAGCCTCTTATGCCTTCAGTGCTGAATTAGCCTTTCGTTACCTATCTTCAGAAGGCATTCAACCAGAAGCGACATCTGAAGGCAACTTGAAGCTTGGCTCTACCGTTTTCCAACCTTTGGAAAAGCATACTGGTTTTTATCACAACATCGATCCTCGCGGTCACCAAGTCCTGCTCAATTATCGGTCTTCACAAAAAGTCGCTAGGGAAGTAACGCTCACAGAAGTTCTCCAAAATAATTTTCAACCCCAATGGGTGAAAGATCGGTTGGTTTTGATTGGCGTCGTAGCCCCATCAGTTGGCGATCGCTTTTCTACTCCCTTTAGTAATGAAATTGGACGGAAAATGCCTGGTGTCGTCATTCACGCCCAAATGGCGAGCCAAATGCTCAGTGTAGCCAAAGAAGAACGTTCCTTACTGCGGTTTTTGCCGCAAGAATTAGATGTTCTCTGGATCTGGAGTTGGGCAATTACGGGGGGTTTATGCGTTTGGGGATTTCACTCGCTATTATATCGCCGAATTGCGATGGCTGTGGCAATCGCTATTCTTCCTAACCTCTGCTTCGGCTTGTTCAGTATCGGTATTTGTGCGCCCCTGATTCCTTCAGTCCTCGCTTTTGCGATCGCTTGGGGAATTACCAACCGTTTTAGCGGACTATCGCGTTAATTTTACTTTCTTTGTTTCTTTGCAGATTTTAAGGGCTTCCAACACAAACCTCACCCCAAACCCCTCTCCTTGAAGGAGAGGGGCTTCAAACCCCAGTTTTAACGTCTTTCCTCCCTCTCGCTTTTGAAAATAAGTTTTAGCGTTGTTTTACCCCACCCTAACCCAATACTGCAAGGGCTGAGAAAATTGTCGCGGGAAACTTGCAGGGGGTGCAGGGGAGGAAAAAACGGCTTAACCGACAAGTATTGCACCCTAACCCAGTCCTTGGTAAGGGGAGGGAATCGGAAATCTAGTTTCCCCCCTTTATAAGGGGGGATTAAGGGGGGTAATGTTCGGAATTAGCAAACATTTCCTTGTAATTAGGTAAATAGAGCCTGCGTAGTCTTTAAGTGCAGTGGATAAGCTCTGAATAACGAAGATCGGGAGAGAGAATTGTGGCTAGGTGCAAGTTTTATCGTTGGCAAACTGGACTAGCTTTAGGATTGGCTTTAGCGCTTATTGCTTTTGCTACCAGTACTTTTCCGGACAGCCAAAAAACCATTGCAGAAGTCCCTCCCCCTGTTAACCAAAATTCTCAAAAGCAGTCCCAGTCTAAAACCGCAACTGCTTCCCAAGTGAAGTTTAATCGACCGCCTCTGTCACCTAGAGGAGCGCCCGGAAATAGGAAAGGAGGCGGAACTCGTGATGGACATAAATGTTCAGTCCTGGAAATCAATGAACGTCTTTTAGCTTTAGTTCCTGCTGTGGAATCAGAGCAAGCAATTAGCCATGTTTGGGGATTAACCGTTAACGCTTCTCCTACTCTGTGGTTTTATCTTCCTTATCTTCCCAAAGATATCAAGACGGGTAAATTGGAATTATGGGACGAAACTGACCGAGAACCCAGAAATTACCAGCAGATTTATCAAGGAACTTTCACTGTCGCCGGAACGCCAGGAGCGATCGCTCTCAATCTACCACCGACAGTTAAATTAGAGCCAGACAAAAACTATCATTGGTATTTATCTCTCGACATCAATTGCAATGGTAAAAATCAATCAGTCGATGTCAACGGGTGGATTCAGCGAGCCACATTTAACAATACTCTTGCAGTGCAGCTGCAATCAGTCGAGCGAAACCAAGTCATTTTGTATGCCGAAAACGGGATTTGGTACGATGCTTTAACTCAATTAGCACAACTTCGCCGTAGCCATCCACAAGCAGAAAATTTCATCACTGATTGGCAAAAATTGCTGAGAGATGCTGGCTTAGAAGAGTTTGCGAACAAACCTATTGTACCTTGCTGTAATCTCTCATCCTCACCTTAATTGCTTTGCACTTTTACTTTGAACATCAAATCATTGTAGTCTTTGTCTCCTCCACCAATTGTATCCTCAAATCCCAACTGATTTTTACCAAGTAACTTGACGTGATTGATATTATCAGGGTTCCCTACTCCATAGCTGAAGAATGCCTGAGGTGTTTGATTGCTGGTTGGATTACCAGATATGTTGCTAAGGTACTCTTGTGCAGTACCACTTGCAATCAGGTAGGGAGCATATAATGCTCCACCCTCAAGTTGAGTCATGAGTTTGCCTGTATTCCGATTTAGCTCTACCTCCAATACCCTTTGTTCAAGCGCTATTTGAACGTAGCCTTTCTCACCCGGAGGAATTAATTTGCCTGTTAAAGAGTCAAAAACTGCTCCATCTACATTAGCAATTTTGTAGAATCCTACAGTATTGTTGTAGACTGCATGGCTGGTAACATCATAGAAATTGACAAAGACTTTGTTGTCAATCTGACCATCTTTATTTAGATCGGTTTTACGCAAGTCAAGCAGTGGTGCTTGAGAGTCATTTGAAGTATTTAACACAGCCGCAATCTCTGGCTCGCCGATAGTGGTTTTATCCGTGACTTGGCTTCCGGAAATATTACGCGGAGTATCGATCGCTGACTTAAGACTCTGACTAACGCTCTTACCACTGCTTAATAATAAAGAAGCAATATTAGTACTTGAATCTTTCACTTTTGATGAAAACTCTACATTATCAAAGCGAGCGGGCTGGTTGTCATAACTTAGATTGGTTGGAGTAGAAGACTGAAGAGTCGTTGAAGTCTGAGTGTAGGGTGTGCCAATTGCACTAATATTTTCAGGGCTAGATATAGGGTTGCCAGAGTTTATTGTAGGGGAAATATCCGGTGACAAATTACTTAAGTTATGAGCATTCTCTTGAATGTCACTTGGAATTGTGGGATTGGGTTCTCCTGTCGGGGGTAACCCTACATCTGGACTGTCAGTGTTTCCTTGCGTGTCACTTGGAATTGTGGGATTGGGTTCAGAAGTGGTGGGTAAATCTACATCTGGATTGTCAGTGTTTGCTGGCGTGTCACTTGGAGGTGTGGGATTGGGTTCAGAAGTGGTGGGTAACCCTACATCTGGACTGTCAGTGTTTCCTTGCGTGTCACTTGGAATTGTGGGATTGGGTTCAGAAGTGATGGGTAAATCTACATCTGGAGTGTCAGTGTTTGCTGGCGTGTCACTTGGAGGTGTAGGATTGGGTTCTCCTGTCGGAGGTAAACTCACCTCAGGACTGTCAGTGTTTGCTGGCGTGTCACTTGGAGGTGTGGGATTGGGTTCAGAAGTGATGGGTAAATCTACATCTGGAGTGTCAGTGTTTGCTGGTGTATCGCTTGGCGGTGTGGGATTGGGTTCAGAAGTGGTGGGTAAATTTACAACTGGAGTGTCAGTGTTTGCTGGTGTATCGCTTGGCGGTGTGGGATTGGGTTCAGAAGTGGTGGGTAAACCGACATCTGGAGTGTCAGTGTTTGCTGGCGTGTCACTTGGAGGTGTGGGATTGGGTTCTCCTGTCGGAGGTAAACTCACCTCAGGAGTGTCAGTGTTTGCTGGTGTATCGCTTGGCGGTGTGGGATTTGGTTCAGAAGTGGTGGGTAAACCGACATCTGGAGTGTCAGTGTTTGCTGGTGTATCGCTTGGCGGTGTGGGATTGGGTTCAGAAGTGGTGGGTAAACTGACATCTGGAGTGTCAGTGTTTGCTGGTGGATCGCTTGGCGGTGTGGGATTTGGTTCAGAAGTGGTGGGTAAACTGACATCTGGAGTGTCAGTGTTTGCTGGTGGATCACTTGGCGGTGTGGGATTTGGTTCAGAAGTGGTGGGTAAACTGACATCTGGAGTGTCAGTGTTTGCTGGTGGATCGCTTGGCGGTGTGGGATTTGGTTCGGACGTCGGCGGTACACTCACCTCAGGACTGTCATCTTCAAAGAGAAGAACAGAGTTGGCGGGGAGCACAATGGTACTATTATTGACCGTATCCCAAGCAGTCAGTTCTTGACTATAACCAGAGTCAGAAATAATATGTTTGCTGACATGAGATGTTGTTAAGTTCCAATTATTGAATGTGACAGCAACTTCTTGAGGACTATTTGAGGAATTAATTAATACGTAGGCTTTATGAGAACCTGGACGATCAACTGCAAAAGTTGTGATACTACTATTATCGCTGGTTGTAGAGATACGATTTCCCACTAAATATTCATTAAACAAGTGCAGAAGTTCACCACCAGGACGTAAAGTATCGTTATAACTTGTTTTACCGTAACTACCGTCTTTTTCATTCCAAGAGAGTGATGCTGCAGCACCGTTCTCTATAGCTTCTATCATTGATAGTGCATCAAAAACCGCCCCTTTGTTATTGGTCATACGTGGGTCATGAGTTTCCCAAGTCCAACTGATGTTATATTCGCCTAACATCGCAGGAATATCTCGATTGGGGCTAATCTTCTTGAGTGTATCAACAATAGTTTTTGTGTATTTTCCAATAGAATTAGCAGCATTAAAGACTTGATCGTCTGGAGTCGCAGCACTCCCTGTAGGGTAATAGTGATAGGTAAAGAAGTCCAGATTATCTGCTGTTCCTTTGATAAATGGTTCATAAAAAGGAGTTAAGTCGGGACGAGCAATACTTGGTCCACCTACTTTAATGCTCGGATCGACCGCCTTCATGGCTTCAGCAACTTTGTTATAAATAGTTATTAATTCGTCCAAGCGATCTGGTTGATTCGGGTCAATCAGTTTACCCCAACCACTTTTGGTATGGAAGATACTAAAGTACTCAATGTCTTTTTCGTTAGTAATTTCCCAATATTGAACGCCTAAGTTATTATCTTTATTAACAATCTTGACTAAATCCGCACATAAGTTCGCATACTCGTCAAAGCGATCGCTATCTAAATAACCATCCTTGTTCGCATCCATCCAACTTGGCCATGAAGGAATATTGAACATACGTTGGGGCTGATCTGCACCAAACATATCAATGGAAGCTTGAATAGTATTGACGACCTTTTGAACGTCCCATGTTTTATTTTCAGTATCAATTAAGCCGTGGTCTTTGCTAGAGTCTTTTATATAATCCATATTATGAAAGCGGATTATTCCCGGACTCATGTGGCTCATGTTGCTGCGATATTTTGAGTTACCAGCATCTGCAACAGCCCTATAAACATTTATTCCAAAATGTTCATCTTTTGTCTGTCCTTCAACAGCATTCCAATCAACCGTTACATTCAAAGAAGTAGTAGCCATGAATCATTTTTGGGTAAGGTAACGTCATGGCAGAGCACCCAAAATGACTTCCAAGGATATGGACTAAATAGCTATAAAAATGTGTCTGAGTGGTAGAACTTTATCAAGAATTAGAAGGCGATCGCGTTTCTCTATTTTTCTGCAAACGACATGACTGACTACTATCGTTGCTAACTCAAACATAGTCATGAAGTATTTGTTCTCACCGATCGCAACATCGTGTCAACTCAAGCAAATGTTGACTTTTTAAAATAATTATCATTATTTTTGGATATTTACTGTTAGATTAACAGAGTGTTTAAGAGATAAATGCACGAGAACGGACATACACGTATTTAGATTAACATGAGTCTACTTAGAACTATAAACCGTGTATTTACTGATTTAGTACAATTTTGAGTTGAGAAAGTCTTACCCAAAGTACCAATTTTTGAGAGTGTTCATTAAATTGACCAATGGAGAGCATATGTCGCTAAAACGCTACGGAATTCTAAAATGTAAGGCTGTAGACAGTAAGTTGGAGAGGGAAGACGACAAAAGCCCGCACTTTCAGGTTCTTGCCAAAGATGGTAGAGATGAATACCGTCTTGCTATTAATGTGAAATCAGTGCAAGCTCCTGTCGATTTGCGCTATCTTGTCAATGATAATTTTAACCATCCACTGACTAGCCAACTGCTTAACTTAGAATCCGGCTTTACCGAAATTAAGGAATCAGAGCGAAAAGCAGGGGGTATTGCATTAGATTACATTCGCGGTAACCTCTTCTCTCCCAATCAGATGAAAGCACTACCAGCCGATGCTCCAGGACAAGAAGATGATTTACACGACATTATCGACTTATTTATTAAGCGATCGCTGAACAATCAAAATGTCGATTTGTACGTTTTTGGAGAACCTTGGGGACCTGAAGACAAAGCAGACAAAATTTTTGGTTTCCAACCGGGTCGAGGCGTTCATAACATTCATATGAATCAGGGTAGTGGCGGACGGTTCAGCCAGGATAACGGTGTTTTTCAAGATGGTGGTTTGTTCATTCACTTTCAAGATCGGAACCAATGGTTAGCAGCGTTCTTTGCATTTCAGTCTCAGTCGTTCCATACAGACGATCGCACTGGCGATCCAATAGATGTTAGAGTTGGAACTGAACCTACCCTACCGACAGAGCCAGTCACTAGAGCAGAGGTTCGGATTGTTGCTGCTTTAGTAAATCCCCTAGGTGCTGACTCTGGCAGAGAAACTGTGACTTTACTCAATACCACTTCTAGCAGAGTTAACTTGAACGGTTGGTCAGTTGCAGATCGATTAAAACGAAAGTTACCACTTGATGGTTTTCTCGAGCCTGGGAACACTAGTGTGGTGAGGCTTTCAGGTACGGATATTCAGCTAGGGAGACTCATGAAACGCCGTAAAACGGCAGAAAACGGTGTAATTTATTGTTATCTGAGTGAGAGGTAGTCAAAACGGCAAATGGTGTTCTTGCCTCCTACCTGTCTATCTAGATGTTGGTCAGCTCCCACTGACCAAACTCTTGAAGGCAGGACTTTTGGTATGCTTAGAGTCGAGCCAGCCCAACTCAACCGCATCCCGTAAATTCTGACCATAACCCTGCAAGAATCGCGCGGTACGACGCAATAATACAGCTTGAACTTCCGCCGCTTTCATGTAGCGGTGGATTTCCTTGTCCTGTCCGCGAACAAGGATATTCTTCGCGGCATTTAGATCGGCCTGCAATACGACCCCATTAAACCTGGTAAAGCAGTCCCCATGACGTTTCCCTAGAAGGGTTCCCGTCACCGAGTCTACTTGCGACGTATAGCTAGCAGCGACCTCTGAAATAGTGGAATTGCTCCAACTAGCCCATTTCTCCAAACTGTCTCGTAGATAGCCTTTTACCCAACTATTTAATTTACGAGACATGGCTTTGGACTGACGTTTATTCCTGATAGGTTCAGTCAAATCCTCTGCATAAACCTTTAACAAGCCTTCTCTAAACAGAGATTTAGAAGCTCGACCAATCAATGAGGCGATTGCACCTTGGTCTTGACGATAACGCTTATTCTCTGTTTTTCTGGTTAAATTCCGTTCTAAAATTCTTGCAGCTTTAACGGAGTCATGCTTTTTTAAATTCTGCGACAAAGCAAACAGTTTTAAGCGATTTCTATTTTTTTTGGTGATGCGATTAGATTTTTGGGTAAGCAGTTCTCCTCATCCTTCACCATGGACTTGACCTCGCGAATCATAAAAGGCCTCAGTGTACCCTTTATCGATCCCAATTTCCGTCTTAACAGCCCTTGGGTCAATAGATAATTCTCCAAAATTTACCAAAAAATAAATCTCAAACCGTTCTAATTCCTGATTATATATGACCCGAATTTGTCCGGTAATTTTTCTATTACTTTTAACAGTTAAAGCTAGCCGAGTGCTACGTTTTTGGGTTTGCGCTTAGACATTTTTTTCACCTCCGCTTCTTCATTATTACACGTTCTATCTGATTGATTTGAATCAGTCTGTATGATTTTTTTTCAGATTTACGTAGTCAGTCTTATAAGGAGCGCTCATCAATGCAGTCCGGCTCATAAAATCTTCCATATATATTGAATGCGTCCCTCATCCGACCACCGACTCAATGTTTTAGGGTGATAGCCATATCTTTTTTGTGCTTCAATTGGTGTCAACTACATTGTTCTGGCGTGTCTAATTTACCCCATTGTAAGCCGATTTATTCCGATTTATTGCTTTCAAGTAAAATGGCAATGAAGGTGGTATTATCACGCTTCTGAATTCGCAAGGAATTAAGGTTGATGGTGTTTCTTATACGAAGAAAGATGCTCAAGAGCAAGGCAGGACAATCATGTTTTGATTAGACATAGGCGTGGAAATTAATTATGCATTGCGTATAACCTTTGTAAAGACGGGTCATGGCCCGTCTCTACATTGTTTTTCACTCCTATGTCTATAAGTTAGCGATACATCTCCAATCACAAACTTAGCAGCGATCGGAACCGTGTAAAGTTTTGTCTCTTTTCAGTGAGGCAGCTTTAAGCTAAACACCAGTGATGAAATTTACAACAAAAAGTCTTCAGTAATCACAGCATTTTTGAAACTAACTTCAATCTGAAATTGTTTGCCTGGGGCTTCACTAAATTCTAACTGAATGATATTATCAGTTTTCCTTGCAGTAACTTCCTGGCTTTCTGACTTAGAGGTGTTGGGATTAAGAGTAATTTTCAGCTTTAAACCAGACGGTAGATATTGTTCATCACGATATTCCTCATAACAAGGAATAACTTGTACAAGTACATCGAATTCATTATTTTCTACCCTTTTTAAATTGACAACTAAAGCTACGGATTGACCATTTAGCAGTAGTCCAAAATCTAATTTTTTAGTTCCAGAAGAATAATCAGCTAGTGATAGGCTTCTTACATATCCCCAAGCATAGTTACTATCAACTGTCTTCCAAATGTTTTTGCTAGATTGCCAACCTTCTTCAAAAACTTCACGCCACCAATTGGTTACGTTGACTAGTGCTTTAGTAGCAATGCTTGTCGCCGGAGGAAGATTTTGTATCTCTGTATTATTGACTTCAACTACTGATGGTAAAGAAATAGCAGTTGGAGACAAGAAACGTGAGTATAACAATAGATTGTTTACTTCAGGATCAAACCAAGAAAGCGGTAGCTGATAACAATTGTCAGACTTGGCGTTCAAATTAATTGATTGGCAATATTTAACGAGTTTATCGTAACGCAAAAAGCCGTGAATACTTAATTGTTCTTCCTCTTCTAAAACTTCAAGCAATATATAAAAATGAGCAGCCGTTTTTGGTGAAGTGATGGCTTCTTCTGGTACAGATACAAAATCATTAATCAAGTTATCTACAGTAATTAAGCAAAGGTGAAAATCACCCAAGCTGAGATAACCAAGATCAGCGATCGCACTGATACTGTCAGGTTGAAATATCGAATAGTTATCTCGATTAATTTTGATATCTGGAATTCGTTCCCTCAGCCATTTTTCAAAACCAAGTAGCGCTAGTGCATTTAAATAAATTTTCCACTGGTGTGCTTCATTTAAGTTTTGGTCGCTAATTTCTTTAGCTGACTCAAAATGTTCTGTTTCCAAGTAAATAACTTCTGGTGGCAATTTCCATCTCCTGTTTTGTGAATAAACAGAACCGTTAACCATATCTTAACTCCTCAAGTAGTAGTAGACTCTGATGAAAAAGGTAGGCATTTTCTGATAAAAAAATTTAATCATGCTGCGTGATTGAGGGAATTATTCAGGTAGCGGCGTATCATTTGAGCAAATAAGCTGTTTTTTACTTGTTTTTTTCCGCTTAAGATTTCCGCATATGCATTGTTAAATGTTTTCTTCAATACATAATCTCTAATTGATTCAGCAACATTTTTTAGACGTTCTGGATCGTTAGAAATTGTGGTGGATAGAAATACTGTAGATGTTTTGAAAATTGTGTCAAGAAATTTTTCTTCTGTTCGATATTGAACCTTCCTCATAAGGTCTTCTAAGATAAAGATACGTCTGACTTTAGACCAAGGGATCTCCCACAATTTACCAATTTCTCCTAAAGTCTTATTCTCTTGGTAGTAAAGTTGTAACCCTTCATAGAATCGTTGAGCAAAATTTTTATATCCTTTACTTTTTGCCAAATATTCAATGTGTTGGGCAATAACTTCCACTATTGCTTCATATAAAATCTGTTCAAATAAGACATGACAATTCTCTTGTAATTGGTCTATTTCCATCTCCTCTATATCGGGGTCATGATAGTCTAATTCTAGATTGAGGGCATAATGATTAGTTGAGTTATCATATATCTCTAAAGGAATAGTTTTAGGACTACCTGTCCTCCTGTAAAGGGTATCCTGTCGTAAGATTTCTGCGATTCTTTTGAAATGACAAATGAGTTCTCTCGAAGAACTGACAATAATATTTTGTTGGTGCAATAAATCCCGCATTTCTTGCAGATGGGTTGGTGTTGGTTCAGAACAACGTCCTTTTTTGTCTGAGTTACGTCTGTCTCGACGATAGACTGCATGAAAGACCTCTACAATTTCACGGTCTCCTTTTTGAAGACGCGGTTCCAGGGAACGGGGAATATGTTTACATAGTAGCGCCCAGTCACTGGGAGTCCGCACTCCGAATTCCCATAAAAATGATTTTAAATTTTGATTTTGTTGCGTTAGTCTCCAAATCCAATTATCTAAGCTTTCACTAGAATTTAAGTTTGGATTAAATCTTCGCAAAATTTCAACGCTAAAAAATTCTCCTCCTTGAGCTATTGGTCGAGTTGTGTCATCTTGATTCAAGATAAGTTGAGTCTGACTATCCAAAATTACTAGTTCTCTACCATCATCATTTAAAACGAATGGAAGCAGATCGATATAGCTGAAAGGCTTCCCAACTTCAGGTTGACAGGTGTGAGGGATTTTTTTACAGGTGATGAGAATTTTCTGAGATACGTAGCATCTCAAACAAAGTCCAGCAAGGGCGCGATCGCGGATATTGGAAGCTGAGTGAAAAAGTTTCCACACAATAGCTTGAATGTGTCTGCTTTCTTCTGTCGATAATGTGGGTTGATTGGCTAATTTGGGAAAATGTATCCTAAAAAACTCCTGTGCAGGGAGGATTGACCTGGCTTTGTAGCCTCCTTTTAGCCGATTGTTATGTACTATAGGAGAATCAATTATCTCCATTGTCCAGTATCTTGACGGAGCCATCATAGTTTTTAAAGTTACCTTGCTTCTCATCAAATGTGACATTAACAGCGAAGCTATTCACCAGAGACCATTTTTATCAATGTTCTGGAGAACTACATAATATATATATGTTTCGGTTTTTTGAACTTATACAGATGCTGTTGGCTGTTGTGTTGCAAAAACCGATGAGCGCAGGTAGTAAAAATATACTAAAAATTATGTCTCCCTAGCAGGACGTAATAAATTCTTAAAGTTTTGTTGCAATTCTTCTTGAAAACCGCATAAGTTGCGTTTGCTTGAAACTATTAAATAAAAATGGTGATGGGTAGTAGTGGTTTATGGAAATATGGGTAAACTTGGAGTTTGATGATGGGAACTTTGAGCACGGGTTTAGTAATATCAATCTTAAGGTGACGGTGGCAAACGCACAGCGTAACATCACACAACTAGAAGTGCAATTACCTCCAGATGCGAAAATTCCAAGTTTTTATGAACGTTGGAAAAAACAATACTACTTGTTACTGAACCATTCCAGAGGTCGTTTTAAAGATAACCAAGTCACGAATCTATCCAAAACAGATTGTTATGATTCATCTGTGTATTTACGCAATCAACTTCATCAGTGGCTTCGCTCTATTCAGTTAAAATTAGAACAAGTATTGCCACAAGATCCCCAGCCAGAAATTCGTTTGGTTATCCACACTGAGAAAATTGCATCCCTAGCAACCAAGGACATCTTACATCGACTACCCTGGCAGGAATGGAATTTTTTTGCTCAAAAGTTCTCCTATGAAGCGGCTGTTTGTTTTTACTCTTCTGTTGCAAATACTACTGCATCTGAAGAATCATTTACTGCTGGTAAAATTAGAAGAGCTAAGATTATTAGTATTTTTGGAGATAGTACAAATATTGATACCAGCCCAGATAAAGAATTGCTTGAAAAATTGAAGAAACGAGCCGCAGAATTAATAGTTCTTACGGAACCAAATCGTTCAGACTTTAACGCCCTCTGGGAAGAACCTTGCGACATTTTGTTTTTTGCTGGTCACAGCGAAACTAAAAATGATGGTCAAACAGGTGTCATAAATATTAATCGCAATGATAGTTTAAGTTTGGTAGAAATCAAAAACACACTAAAAGCAGCAATTAACAAAGGTTTAAAATTAGCCATTTTCAATTCTTGTGATGGTCTGGGTTTAGCAAGGCAATTAGCTTCTTTAAATCTTCCCTACATCATTGTCTGGCGCGAAGAAGTACCGGATAAATTAGCACAAAAGTTTCTCCAATATTTTTTAAATTCTTTTTCCCAAGGTGAATCTTTATTTAATTCAGTTCGACAAGCAAGAGATAAGTTGCAAGAACTTGCAGACGATCGAGATATTGCAAAGCAGCTACCAGGAGTCAGTTGGTTGCCAGTTATCTGTCAAAACACAACAGAGCCTCCACCAAGTTGGGAAGATTTGGGAGGACTGTCTGGGGAACTTCCTGATTGTCCTTATCAGGGTTTATCTGCGTTTCGTCAGGAAAATGCAGATTTCTTTTTTGGTAGGGAGAAGTTTATTGCTTCTCTTGTGGAAGCAGTCAACAGCAACCCCGTCGTTCCTGTTATTGGTGGTTCCGGGAGTGGGAAGTCGTCTTTGGTGTTTGCAGGGTTAATTCCGCGTTTACAAGCTACTCTTAATGTAGAGATAGTCAGTTTTCGTCCAGGGAAGAATCCTTTTGATGCTTTGGCTGCAGCGTTGAA
The DNA here is from genome assembly GCF_000346485.2 of Scytonema hofmannii PCC 7110. Classification (NCBI taxonomy): domain Bacteria; kingdom Bacillati; phylum Cyanobacteriota; class Cyanophyceae; order Nostocales; family Scytonemataceae; genus Scytonema; species Scytonema hofmannii. The sequence goes on along the minus strand of NZ_KQ976354.1, from coordinate 5,070,969 downwards.
TCCTCTTTGTCAGTCCTTGGTAAGACAGCAGCAAGAGGATGTAGGAGAAAATGCTCGCTCTCCGATGGAAATCAATTTAAAGAAAGACCTAGAGTTAGATAATACAATTTTATACCATTATATTAAAAATATTGTTAATTCTTTAGGATATCAGCGTTTAGTTTTGGTGGCTGACCAGTTTGAAGAACTTTACACTCTAGCAACAGAAGCAGAGAGCCAACCTTTTTTAGATGCGTTGTTGTATGCTGTACAATTTGGGAGAAGGTTTACGTTGGTGCTAACGCTACGAGCGGATTTTCTGAGAAATGCGCTCGATTATCAACCTTTTGGTGAGGCTTTGCAGCGATATGCACCATTTTTACTGACCCCGATGAACTCCGAAGAATTACGAGATGCGATCAAAAAGCCTGCAGCAAAAATGAAGGTGGAGTTAGAGTCGGGGTTAACTAGTAGATTAATTAATGACCTTGGGAATCAACTTGGTCGTTTACCAATGCTTGAATTTGCTCTGACACAGTTATGGTCTAAACAGAAGAATTGGTATCTGACCCATGAGGCTTATGAAGAAATTGGTGGTTTAGAGAAAGCTTTGGCTAACTATGCAGATGATGTATTGAACCCGTTATCTGAAACGGATAAAGAAAAAGCACAAAGGGTATTTATTCAGTTAGTGCGTCCAGGGGAAGGAACAGAGGATACTAGGCGTGTAGCCACTCACCACGAGGTGGGGGAAGAAAATTGGGGTTTAGTCAAACGCTTGGCGGATGCACGTTTAGTGGTGACTGGGTGGGATGAAACTGAGAAAATAGAAACAGTAGAAATTGTCCATGAAGCATTGATTCGGGAATGGGGAACCTTGCGGGAGTGGATCAAAGCTAACCGTGAGTTTCGCATTTGGCAAGAAAGATTAAAGCCAGACGTGCAAGAATGGCTGGGGCTGGATAAGAAGCACCAAGTAGAAGCATTATTGCAAGGAACTCGGCTGGCTGTAGCACAAGAATGGTACAAGCAACGGGGAGAACAACTCACACAATCTGAGCAGAATTTTATTACCGCTAGCATTACACGTCAGCAACAGGAACTACGCCAAAACAAACGCAGCCAGCAACTTATTATGTCAGGACTCACTGGTGGTTTGGTAGTCACTTTGATACTCGCTCTTGTAGCATGGTGGCAATGGCAGAATGCACGTTTGAACGAAATCAAAGCTATAAGTGTATCAAGCCAAGCACTTTTAACATCATCTCAAGATTTTGAGGCGCTCATACAAAGTTTGAAGGCATTTAAAAAACTGAATAAAACACCTTTGTTCCCGGCATTTCATCAACCTCAGGAAAAAGCTGATCTCCAAAAGCAGGTTAATATTTTATTACAGGAGGCACTTTATAACGTAACAGAACGCAATCGATTGGAAAAGCATACAGATGAAGTTACAGACGTGAGTTTTAGCCCGCTTGGTAATATGATGACCACTGCCAGTAAAGACAAAACCGTTAAACTCTGGAGTCTGGATGGAAAAGACATCAAAACCCTTTCAGGACATCAAGATTCAGTACGAAGCGTCAGATTTAGCCCAACAGATCGGGTAATTGCCACAGCTAGTTGGGACGAAACTGTTAAACTTTGGACAACTGACGGTAAATTAATAACTACCTTCACCGGGCATAATACAAAGGTTAATAGTGTGAGGTTTAGCCCTGACGGAAAGACAATTGCTAGTGCTGACGCCAAGGGATATATCAAACTTTGGACAATTGATGGTCAATTAATCACAACCTTCAAGGGACATGAAAAGTCGATTTTGAACCTAAGTTTCAGTCCTGATGGTCATACTCTTGCCACCGCCAGTCAAGATTACACAGTCAAACTCTGGAGGCAAGATGGGCAATTACTGCGAACTTTTGCTGGACATAAGGATTGGGTTTGGAGTGTGAGTTTCAGCCGTGATGGTCAAAAAATTGCTACTGCTAGTCGGGATGGAACTGTGAAACTCTTGAGCATTGAGGGAAAGGTAATCAGAACCTTAAATGCTCATAAAGAAGCAACTAGCGTTAGCTTCAGTCCTAATGGTCAGAAAATGGCTACCGTCGGTACTGACCAAACCATCAAAATTTGGAGCGAATCAGGTTCCCAACTCCAAACCTTGAAGGGACATAAAGATTGGATCTGGAGCGTCAGTTTCAGCCCTGACAGCAAAATCATCGCCACTGCTAGCAAGGATGGCACTGCCAAACTTTGGCAATTCAAAGGGAAGAAACATCAAATTCAACAGGTGCATAATGGTGCGATTTATAGCATCAGTTTTAGCCCTGATGGCTCCGAATATGCCACTGCTAGTCAGGACAAAACTGTCAAACTTTGGCGGCGCGATGGTGAATTAATCAAAACTCTTGAATTGGATGACACTAGCGATGACACATGGTTTACTCACGTTAATTTTAGCCCTAATGCACAAATTATTGCTACTGCTACTGCTGATGGTCATGTGATACTTTGGAATCGTCTGGGAGAAAAAATCAAAGCTTTCAAGGCGCACAATCAAAAATGGATCTGGCAAGTGAGCTTTACCCCGGATGGCAAAACTTTTGCTACTGCCAGTCACGACGGTACTGTTATAATCTGTAACTTGAATGGCTTTACACTCCAAACCTTAACGGCACATAAAAAAAATGAAGATGAAGATGGGGAAGGGGTGAATAGCGTCAGTTTTAGCCCTGATGGCAAAACTATTGCCACCGCAGGTTGGGACAAAACTGTCAAACTTTGGACAACAGAAGGTAAACTCATCACAATCCTTAAGGGGCATCTGGATGGAGTTCATAGTGTCAGTTTCAGTCCTGATGGCAAGATGATTGCTACTGCCAGTGAGGATAAAACTGTTAAACTTTGGACAAGAGAAGGTCAATTAATTAAAAGGATCGCAGGGCATAATGCTGGAGTCTTTCGTGTCAGATTTAGCCCTGATGGCAAAACAATTGCTACTTCCAGTAAGGATAAGACTGTTAAACTCTGGAGTCTTGAGCTAAAGGAACTGAAAACCTATCTTGGACACGATGATTCCGTCTGGAGCCTTAATTTTAGCCCAGATGGTACTCACCTTGCCTCAGGTGACAACGCCGGAAAATTAATTCTGTGGAATTTGAGCTTGGAGTCAAATCAGCTACTGGTTGATGGTTGCAATTGGGTAAGCGACTATCTGAAAAATAATCCCCATGTCAACTCCAGCGATCGCCGTCTGTGTGATGGAATTGAGACTCCGTAGCTTGAGGTAACGCTTTTTGAAAGATATTTTCTTAACCTAACCTTAGCCGCCTGCACAACTCGATATCTGATTAGCAGTGCAGGTAATTTATTTTGTCAAATAAATTTAGAGGCGTTTATGGGGTGCAATATTTGCGTGTGTATGGGAACCCCTTCACGTTTTGTTCCGTTACGCTGTAACCGCGAAACTCATCAATGTATTTGACAACAGTAGTGAAATTTTCATCCTTGTGGATTGTACCATTGAGCAGAAAATCTTTGACGCCCCAAGGTCCTACTAAGTGTGCGCCTGCCAGAAGACCAGAAAGGGTGATTGGCTGACTACCACTTATTGATTGTCCGATGTAGCTTCTTATGGATTTTCCTTGCTTGCCAAGCTCCTGATTGATAATATCATAATTCATGTGAAAAGCTTCACGAATTATATATTCTTGAACATGAACATTACTGGCATTACGGGAGTTCTTTAAATCTTCTAGGCTACGAACATTGCGCTTTCCTGTCCATGTGTCATTCCATTCATTTCGAGTAGGACCCGGTTGACCTTTAACGTAGTAAGAACCGCACCTAGCTTGGTAGTAGCCAAGGTCAATCAGTAGCGCTTCTCCAAATTGGTACTTGCCAATAAAACGCAAACCTGTGTCCTCCTCCCTATCGTACCGTGGATTTTGTTGTCCTGTTTCCCTCCGTCCCAGTGCATTCAGCATATCTGTGTAACTTCTATTGCTTGCCTCTGCTGGGAGCGGATTGAACATAGAAGGAATGACTTGCATCATCCCAAATTCGAGTACAGTAAGTGGAGCTAAATATACTACTCCTGCTAAAACTGTCCTCCAGATTGTTTTACTTGCAAAGATACTTTTGGTCATTAGTTTTTTAGCAACAATTGGTTGATTTGAAGTAGCCATAGAGATGTCACTGAAACGACAATTGGCAGTGGTTGGCACAACGGAATAAGGTAATGGCATATGGTGACAATTAGGTGCGCGATTATCTCAAAACTAATCCTGATGTTAGTGAGAGCGATCGCACTCTATGTCAAGCTATCGGAATTAAAAAGTGAACTACCAACACCATAGCCATTAAACGTGGTCTGAGTGGGGTTTTGCTTTGTTTGTGCGATATAATAATCGTTATTTTTAAAGGCGCTGTAGGCGTAGCTAGATTTAGATGATAAAAATGATACACTTAAAGCCGAACACACCACTAGTCCGATAGCAAAAGATTTGCTGATTGTTCGTGTGAATGACGTTGTTTTCAGCAATTGAGTCATGAAACTTTGTCGCAAATCAGGTTTGATGCTCATAGAAATGTTTTTTTGATGGTGTGATGTTCTTTTGAGCAGAAGGAGGAACCCAAGCTAATTGCTTGTTTTTCTTGCTTCTACTTGTAAATAAGTTCAAGTCCAATCGACCTATACACTTGCGTAAGGTAAATAGAAGTTTACTCACATCTTGACACAAGCGATGACCCCATCACGCCAGTTTGCTCAACATAGCACTTTTTGAGACGACATTATCTCAACTCAACTTTAGATGCCTGCACGCCTTGATTCTGGCTTGCAGGCATTGTACATTATCGATTAAAATCATCGCCCAAAGTCCCACGTCCTTAAAGTGTAGAGCAATTCCCAGCAGCAGGTTGAGGAATTTAAAACATCCTCTTAGAGAATTGGCATTATTTCTTTCTATTTTTCCTAACTTATAAAAAAATGGTTGAACCGGGAGTGTATAGGTTGAAAAAACCTGAATCTATGTATAAATGTGACTCTTCAGAACAGTAATTAAAAATGGTTTGCGTTCGGAGGGTTTTATTTCTTTTGAAGACTCTTTCATACTAATCTTCTTTCTTTTAATTACTTAGTCTTCAAACGCCATGACTGACTAAATCACTCATATCATTTCTCAACGTTAAGAGGTTTTTGACCATGAATCGCAACTTTATCTATCGCATTGTAGAACTCACTAATACTCAACCTGAATCCAGATTACAAGGAAATTGGGGTTGGTTACTACTTCTTCGCTAATGATAGGGGCAACTTTAATTACACACACTACTGGACACAAGTTTTTGGTACACCTTTGTAATACCCAATGATTAAAGTGGGTACTGGTAGCACACTTATTTACTTTTTTAATTTATGAGCGCTAAATCTTTTCCTATCAACAAAAGTAAGGCGAAAAAGGAAAAACTTCATACTCAAAGGAAGTTCACACCAGATCGGAACAGTGTCCTAAATTATGAATCCGGGTCTGATATTTTCACTCCAACTCAGTCATCTTTAACCCCCTCGCCTGTTACGAATAACCAGCTAAATCTACAATCGGACTTTGTATCTGTCTCAGTAGCCTTTGCAATAGTCAAGATGCTGGAAAACATGGGAGTGCAATATGCATTTGGTGTATCGGGGGGAGCAATTGTACCACTGTGGCATGCTTTGCAACATAGCTCAATTCGGGTTTTTCACTTTCGTCATGAAGTAGGAGCCGCTTTTGCAGCCACTGAAGCATACTTTGTTAGCGATCGCCCCGTCGTAGTATTCACCACCACTGGTCCGGGAATCACGAATGCGTTAACTGGGCTATTTGCTGCTCGTTGGGAAGGGGCGAAGGTCATTTTTCTCTCTGCTTCCACCTCAACATCGCAGCGCGGTCGATGGTCTCTCCAAGAAACCAGCACTTATACGATGCCTAGCACGGGTATCTTTACAAAAGAACCATTATTTCATTACGCGGCTACTCTTGAATCCGGTGATGAACTCCCACAAATCTGTCAACGGCTAGCGAGAGGCTTAACCCAATTAGGCGGCTTTGTCGCCCACTTAAGTATCCCAACCAATATTCAAACAAGCTCAGTCAATACGTCCTTACCACAGGTCAGTTTGTTTTTTGCTTCTGCGATCGCCACTGAAGAAACCATTTCAAAATGTGCAGACTTGTTATCACAAGAACCATTTGCCATTTGGGTTGGCTTTGGTGCTCGCTTTGCAGCAGCAGAAATTCGCCAACTTGCTGAGAGAACGAAAGCTATGGTGATGTGTTCGCCACGAGGCAAGGGGATTTTTCCTGAGAATCATCCTCAATTTGTGGGCGTTACAGGCTTTGCTGGGCATAAGTCGGTTTTAGAATATATGCGAGAGTACCGTCCTGTACGAACGCTAGTCTTGGGAACACGCCTTGGTGAATTTACCTCTTTTTGGAATCCTGCAATGATACCTTCCCAAGGTCTTGTGCATATTGACATCGACCCACAGGTTCCTGGAAGTGCATATCCATTTGCCGAGACCTTTGCAATTCAGTCTGATGTAAGATTGTTTGTCAAGGAGTTGCTAAAGCACTTAAGCGAGGAGCAAAATCAGTCAAAGACCAGATCGCGATCGCAACCCAAGCGTCATGTTATCAATCCACGCTCACACAGTCAGGTGCGACCGGAAGTACTGATGAATGCTATCCAACAGATTATTGTCGAGGGAAGCGATGCTGTGGTTATGGCTGAGGGAGGAAACTCATTTGCTTGGGCAATTCACCTACTGCGATTTACTCAACCAGGTCGTTTTCGAGTCAGTACAGGGTTTTCATCTATGGGTCATATGACCACAGGCGTTGTTGGTGCTGCGATCGCCCATCACGGTAAAGCGGTGACGATTGTTGGGGATGGTGCGATGCTTATGAACAATGAGGTCAGTACAGCTGTAAGTTACCAAATTCCTGCTGTTTGGATTGTACTAAATGACGGGCGTTACAATATGTGCGCTCAAGGCTTGAATATGCAGGGTTACGAGGGTATGGATACAGCGATCGCCCAAGCGGATTTTGCCAAAATTGCTTGTGGTTTGGGAGCCACGGGTATCCGTGTTGAAAGAGAGTCTGAGATACAAGCAGCATTAGAGAAAGCGATGAACTCAAAGAGTCCGGTTGTTGTTGACTTCATTATCGATCCAACTCAACTAGCACCCATCGGAGGTCGTATTCAAAGTTTGATTTCCCAAGGCGCTACAAATTCCTAACAAATTTCTCACAAATTCTTGAAAGGAGATTTATCATGGTATACCAGCCAGTCGGTATTCGCTCGCTTGCATTAAGCATGCCTTGCATCAAGCGTACAAACGATTACTACAGAGAAAAATACCCCGATATGATTGCTACTGCTGAGCAAAAAAGTTTAGCGAGGCTGTTTTCGCTTGCTAGCTCAGCCCCCAGCAACGAATTTGACCAAGAAATGATGCCCTATCTTCAAGACCCCTTTCGTGGTACCATTGAACGGAGAGTACTTGGTTCAGACGAATCTTCGCTGACACTAGAGTATAAGGCGGCAAAAGATGCCCTTGAAGCCGCTCAGCTTTTTCCCCACGAAATTGACCTCATGATTGTTGCTTCGCTAATTGCAGAGCAAATCGTACCTGGTAATGCAGCCGCACTTGCTGCTCAATTAGGTCTGACTGGTGCTGCATGGAATCTAGATTCCATGTGCTCAAATGCTATAGTTGCACTCCAAACTGCCGGTGCATTAGTGCGGGCGGGAGAATACCGTAATGTATTGGTGGTTCTCTCATGTACATATTCTCGCTTTATTGAGGAAACTGATACCCTCTCCTGGTTTACTGGCGATGGTGCAGGAGCTTTTGTCGTCAGTTCGCTAGAATCAAACCAGGGAATTCTTGGCACTAAAATTGTTCATACCGCCGAGACTTGTGGTGCTTTCTTTAGCGAACTTACACAAGATGCTTGGGGTCAGGAGCGGATTTTCCTAAGGACAGGGAAGAACGCAAACAAAGTCCTCAGCAACATGGCTGTACCTTCTATACGGACATGCTGTGAAGGTGCTGTTGCTGCTGCGGGTGTGACCTTAGATCAAATAAACTTTTTTGCATTCAATACACCCACAGCTTGGTATGCAAGCCTTTGTGCGCGTGCATTAGGCATTGAGATGGAACGTACAATCAACCTTTATCCTCAGTATGGAAACATTGGACCAGTACTGCCTCTTAGTAATCTATACCACGCTGCAAAATTGGGCAAAATTCACGAAAACGACTTGGTTCTTCTCTATACCATTGGCTCGGTATCCAATGCTGGTGCGACTGTCATGCGCTGGGGCGATGTTGCATTGGGTCCTTATCCTTGCCCTCCCCTCAAAGAATCTCAATCATCAAAGCTAGAATAAGATTCAACCGCTCCCAAAGCTTTTAGGGTTTCAACAGTTTTTAACACGACAGCAACAACAAGGATGGGGTGCAAAAGTTATCGAACGTCTTGCCAAAGATTTAAAAGCTGCTTTTCCAGATAAAGCGGGTTTTTCAGCACGTAATCTTAAGTATATGCGAACTTTTGCTGAGGCTTACCCTGATGAAGAATTTGTGCAGCTGGTTGCTGCACAAATTCCTTGGTTTCATAACTGCGTCATTTTAGACAAAATTAAAAACAATGCCAAAAGAGTTACAAGCAGAATTACCAACTATTGAACAGTTGGAAGCGAGTTGGAAGGAGTTTCTGTGGAAATTGAAGATATGGAATAGACATCTGGTGGAAAAGATGTAAGGGCGCAATGCCTTGCGCCCCTACCAAAACTTTCGGGTAATGCATAATTAATTTCTGGAGATGTCTAATAATATCGTGTCCGCTTAAAGACTGCTTCAAATTGGTTCAAACCATTCTTAGGCTTATTCTCTCCTTGTCTTCCTTCGCGCTCTTTGCGTCTTTGCGGTTTTTTAAATCACCTCTCAAATTCAATGTGGTGGACCACTAGGATAAGATTCAACTGCTCCCAAAGCTTTCAGAGTTTCAACAGTTGCCTCATTTAGACCTGTAACGCCAGTGATATTCATACCCTCGTAAGGTCTTTTGTCTTTAAGAGTTTGGACGCAATAACCCGTCAAGACATCCCAAAGTTTAATACTGCCATCATGGCTACCACTAGCGATCGCATCACCTTTTGGGCTGAAAGTCACTGACCAAACCCAACCCGTGTGTCCCTGCAAAATTTTGAGACATTCACCCGTGCTCACATACCACAGTCTTACTGTGTGGTCATCACTGCTACTTGCTAATACCTGACAATCAGGACTGAAGGTAACTGACCGAACCCAACCCGTGTGTCCTTGCAAAGTTTTCAAGCACTCACCTGTACGGATATCCCATAGTTTCAATGTCTTATCTTCACTGGCACTTGCCAGAATGAAACCATTAGGGCTAAATGCAATTGAATATATTCGATTGGTGTGCCCTTGTAAAGTTTTAAGACATTGACCTGTGTGGATATCCCATAATTTCACTGTATGGTCATCACTACCACTTGCTAGAATGCGATCGTCTACACTGAAAGCGACGGTAAATATGCGGTTAGAATGCCCTTGCAGAGTTTTGAAGGATTTACCCGTGCTGATATCCCATAATTTGACTGCTTGGTCTTCACCGCCACTAGCAAGAACCTGACTCGTAGGGCTAAAAGCAACTGCTAGGACTCCACCAGTGTGACCTTGCAAAGTCTTGAAACATCGACCTGTGCTGATATTCCACAGTTTCACTGTTTGGTCATCACTACTACTGGCAAGGATATTTTCATCTGGACTGAAAGTTATTGACCATACCTTATTACTATGCCCCTTCAAAGTTTTAAAACATTGACCTGTACTGCTGTTCCATAACCTCACCTTGCCATCATTAGTACCGCTAGCGAGCGTAGTACCTTGAGGACTGAATCTTACCGAAAATACCCAATTGGCGTAACCTTGTATGGTCTTGAGACAGTGACCACTCTCTACCTCCCAAATTTTTATTTCTTGGTCGAAAGTGCCGCTAGCAAGTATAGTACCTTGAGGACTAAAGGCAACTGACAATACCCGATTACTATGCTGTGCCAATATGCGGAAGCATTGGTTAGTGCGACAATCCCAAAGCCTGACTGTTTGGTCATTACTGCTACTCGCTAATACCCGACCATCCGGACTAAAGGCAATTGACCAAAGCCCACTACTATGTCCCTGTAAAGTTTTGAGGCATTCACCAGTACTTGTATCCCACAACTTTACGGTATGGTCATCACTGGCGCTTGCTAGGATGTGACTGTTTTTCGGAGAGTAAGCTACTGACTGTACTCGCTTTGTGTGACCGTGTAGAGTGTTGAGGAGTTGACCAGTACGGGTATCCCACAGCTTGATAGTGGAGTCATGACTACCACTTGCCAGAGTACAGCCATCCGGGCTAAAGACGACAGAGAATACCCAGTTGGTGTGTCCTGTGAGATTTTTATAAACCTGACCAGTACTTACGTTCCATAACTTTACCGTGTTATCTTCACTACCGCTTGCTAAGGTATCACCATCAGGGCTGAAGGCAACTGAGAATACTGTACCGCTATGAGCTGCTAAATTTCTCAGACAGCAACCGTTGCTGGTATCCCATAGCTTAATTGTTTGGTCTTCACTTCCACTAGCAAGCGTCTTACCATCAGGACTGAAGCAAACCGACCAAACCCAACCTTTATGTCCTTTGCAAATAAGCAATTGTTGACCATCTGCAACTTGGTACAAGTGAATCTCACCATTTGTATCTCCTGCAGCCAGAAGCGTACCATTAGGACTAAAGGTGACTGATAAAATCGCTCCGCAACTTTCAACAAAAGCCAACTTAGTCAAATTGGCATGAGCAAGATTTACATTGTGCAATTCTACACTTCGTAAATCTGCTTGCCAAATATTTAGGTACGAGAAATCATAGCCGCTTAGATCGGTCTCCAGTTGCTTGAGTAGATTGAAAACATTTCCCCCCGTATACCCTAGTTCTAAAGGAGATTCTTCTTGCAGCTTGGTTATAATTTGAGTCAGCTTTTCTTCAATATCTTTTTTGCTTCTCAAATCCGTTAGTAGACCGTGAATCACTGGTTCAAGGATGAGGCGAATTTGAGTTTGCCGTACATAATCTTTTGCAGTCGTCTTAATCAGAGCATGGCTTCTAAAAAGCGTAATATTTTGCGTTGCAATTTCTTGGCAAACTTGCTCTACCAATTGATTGGTCACATACTCCATTAACACGGGTTGAAGTGTGAAGAGTGATACTGGGTTTTTCATCAGTGTATTCTTCTCGAGTAGCGATCGCTGTACTAAAGACTCTAGAGCATCCAGTAATTTTGGTAGTGGTATTGGTAATACGATATCTTCTCGTAACTGTGATAATGAAATTGGCTCGCGATTAATTGCCAGCCAGTACATGATGTCCTTTTCTAAATCTGATAAGCGTGAAAACTGCTGGTCTAAAAGCTCGCGAATGCTACCAAAGACAGCTGTCTCTTGTCTGAGAAATTCAGAAACATCACCATTAAAAAGATCTAGTATCGTCGTTGCAACTATCTTTAAGGCTAAGACGTTACCTGCATAATGCTCGACTAATGTTGTCAATTCTGACTTTGAGCCACCGATCCCCTTAACTTCCAAAATTTTTTGTCCTGCTACCGCCTCTACACCACCCAGTTGTAATGAACGAACAGGGAGAGCTTGTCCTTCAAGTGATGCTACCTCTTTGGGTTTTTCTCGAGATGTTAATATCAAGCAACTTTGATGAATTTCTTGACCCACCCGTTTGATGAGTAATCCATAATCCTCATAGCCTTCTCGATAGAATCCTGCGCGATCGCCACTCCGCAAAATGGTTTCAGTATTATCAAGTACTATAAGACAGCGGTGTTTGAGTAAATACTCAATCAGTAGCGAGATTCTACTGTTGAGGCTTTTTGGTAAGTCATTTTCTGAAACCTCCAAGTTGGAGAAAAATTGAATCAAGGTAGCAAGGATTTCAAAAAGTGGCGGGGAATTGTGGAGACTTCGCCAGATAACGTACTCAAACGATCCTTGAATTTGTTGCGCTAGCTTGGCTGCAATAGAAGTTTTTCCAATTCCCCCCATTCCCAATAGTGCTACCAATCGACAGCGATCGTTTATCAGCCATTGTTCTAGTATGTTGAGTTCTGCTGTGCGTCCGTAGAACATAGAGACATCTATCTGTTCTCCCCAGTCTGCACCCCTGTGAAATTCCTCATTAGCAAGGGGAGCACCCCCCTTTAATCCCCCCTTGGCAAGGGGGGAAAAAGGGGGGTTTGAATTTTGGATGGAATTTTCTAGAGTTCCCCCCACTCCCTCTGCGTTCTTAGATTTGCGCCATTGGCGCTCTAGAGCCGAGCGAAAGTTGCTTTTACTGACTTTCTCGCCCAGTGCTTCGGTAAGCAACTTCCAGAGATCGGGACCCACATGTTGCTTTACGTATGCTACCGAGTAACTGGCTTCAGAAGCGATTTTCTCGTAGGTTAGATTCTCCCAAGAGCCTTTGAGGATAGTGATTTCTACATGACTCAACCTTCTTCCTACATTCAGGAACACGGCTTCATCAGCAACTTCCAACGCTTCCTCAAAGTTCATAGGCTATTATATGAGTTTCTATGTCAACTCTACCATAGAAGTAACTTCATCGTAACTTTACCGTAACTTTACTGTATTGATAATTTATGGCGATCATCTACACTAGGTATGAGAAATCAGTAAAACTACTGTTTTGTGAAAAACTTAAACCAAGAAATCAATAATGATGATTGGCTGAAATTGCTAAGGGGGTGACAACTCCGTCTCAAAACCCTATTAATTAAGGATTAAGAAGAATGCGCCTCAAAACCATTCAAGCAAATTAGGAACTTTAATAAATGAACAGCGTCAAAAAATAGATGTGCCAATCGTATGGTCAGCAAGCAAGCTTGAATATACAAGAGATTTCATCAGTCGCTTCTTGATGACGGTCAAAGACAATCATGATTTTGTCATGAAAGAAAAGAAATAAGGATTTTTATTGATAGGTTGTCAATCATTGCCAGTCCAGCTAACAGCATCTATATAATTTGAAAAAACGAAATCTATATACCGATGTAGTTCTTTAGAGCATTAATAGAATTTGATATGGATACTACTTACCGCAAAGAAGCAAATTTTTCTGAAACAATTCAACTTTTAATCAAAGGCATTGTTGAGTCGATTATTGGAGATACAAGTAAGCAGGGCTTTCACAATTTTGTCGCTAGGAGTTGGAAGAACAGGGAACTATTGTACCGTGTTGAGGAGCGTTATCATACGCTGATTATCAAGTAGCTTTACATCATCTATCTATTACCAAATAGTGAAAATGTGGTAGAGCGCTAATAATTGCGTGGAATAATGTGAATAATCGACGAGTGGCAAGACTATTTTCAAGACAACCTTTAAGGTTCAATATAGTTATTTTTTTAATTAGTTGGAGTTTTTTATGTCAAACCCTGCTACCCCACCCAACCCTTCTCCTACTCCACCCAATAATCCTTTTGATATAATCAAAAAATTATTCAAAGATTTTCTTGATGTGATAACTAATGATAGACTTGCGAATTTCCTACAGATTCTTCCCTACTTAATCGGTATTGTGATATTTTTAGGACCAATTGCACTGTTGATTAAAAATTGGTATTCAGCGACTTTAAATACTCAGGATTTGAACGAGGATTTCAAAACAAAAGTTTGTGAAAATTATAAAAAACTGATACAAAATAGGCTAGATATCGAAGGAAATACAAATGCATCTATAGGCAAACCATCTATTATAGATAATAAGGATGATAGCAATATAAATCAGCTACCATTCTCTTGTAAGTACACGATACTAGAAGGTAGAACAAACTTAGGTTCTAAAGAAATTTCTATAGAGCTTAACCCTTTATTTCCTGACTTAACTAATGAAATTAATAAGGAATTTGAAGAAAAAGTTGACTGGCAACAAGTATGTAAGCATGAAACAGTTATTAAACAAATGGAAGAAAATGCCATAAAAGTAGGAATTTATAACAAAGGAAAAGGGGATAAGATTTTACCAGGACGACCAGAGCTTCTTAGCACTAAAAAAGATGTTTATCCAGTCTTTCGATGGGTATGCTCTTACGAGATCGACAAACAAGGAGAAGATGAAGGTTTTCAAGGAAGAAATACATATAAGATAGACATTAAATTAGAGTCATACTGTGAAAGCAAAGCGAAAAATGAAGAAATAAAACGTATAAAACCAACTCATCACAATTACAAAGACCCTTATTCCTTATATTGTGTTAACCCTCATGCTAAGAAGAAGTAATATCATGTTCGGGAACATCCTTAACAAATATATGGGCAATTTATGAATTGTTCTTATTGAGAATTGCGGCTAGTTGTACGGTCACAATTGAAAAATATTAAATCTTTGATTTGATAGTATGATTGAAGGAAAACCATCAATAATTCATTGTAATGTAGAAATATTTAAATAAAGATGTTTGAATAAAAAAACAACAGCAAAAAATGTTAAAAAAAAGTAAATATCGTTTAGGAATATTTCTGGCTGTTTTACTAGGCATCATCTTGCTTTCCGTCCCGCAAGCCTTATCGCAGAAACCAATAGTCCTAAATTTATTGTTAACTGCTCCTGATGCCCAACCTTGGAAACAAGGCAAAATCGGAATTAAACTGATGGTGGATTTTGATGACTATTTTCCCAGTCACGTACATCTTGCTTGAACCTTTCTTGCCAAATCCGAAACTCACGGTTAGTTGTTATCCACTTTCGCAGAGTTCCCCATTCCCGAATTAATGCTTCATGAACAATTTCTACTGTTTCTATTTCCTCAGTTTCATCCCACCCAGTCACCACTAAACGTGCATCAGCCAAGCGTTGGACTAAATCCCAATTTTCTTCCCCCACCTCAGCGCGAGTTGCCACACGTTTGGTGTCTTCCGTTCCTTCCCCAGGACGCACTAACTGAATAAATACCCGTTCGGCTTGTTGTTGCTCCACCGCAGATAGCGGATTTAATACGAACGAAGCGTGTTTTGCTAAAGCTTTTTCTAAACCGCCAATTTCTTCATAAGCCTTGTGAGTCAAATACCAATTGTTCTGTTTCGACCAGAGTTGAGTTAAGGCAAACTCCAGCATTGGTAAACGACCAGGGTGATTGCCCACATCATTAATGAGTTTACTTGTTAACCCCTCCTCCAGTTCCACCTTCATTTTTAAAGCTGGTTTTTCAATCGCATCTCGCAATTCCTCAGAATCCATTGGAGTCAGTAACAATGGGGAGTATTGCTGCAAAGCCTTTCCTATGGAGCGATCGTCAAGCACAATTCCCACAAAATCCGCACGCAATGTCAATACCAGTGTAAACGCTGGAGCATATCTTACAGCTAAAAGCAATGACTTTAAAAAACTGTGGCGTTCTTCCTGAGTAGCAAGAGTGTAAAGTTCTTCAAACTGGTCTGCTACTAATACCAAACGCCGAGATCCTGAGGAACTAATAATATTTTCGATACAATAATGTAATACTGTTTCATCATATCGTAAGTTGACCTCAGATTCTAGTCCCGCTAAAGAGCTATTCTGTTTTCCTGATGCTTTTGTTTGTCTTTGTACCAGAGATTGGTAATATTTATTCAATACTATAGCCAAAGCATCAAACGGATTTTTCCCCGGAGGAAAACTAATTATTTCTACATCCCCAGTCGCTTGTAAGCGAGGAATCAACCCTGCAAACACTACAGAAGATTTTCCGCTCCCAGAAGCACCAATGACAGCTACTAACGGGTTGCTGTTAACAGCTTCCACTAACTTATCAATAAACTTTTCCCTACCAAAAAAGAAATCTGCATTTTCCTGGCGAAACGCAGATAAACCCTGATAGGGACATTCAGGAAGTTCCCCAGAAAGTCCTCCCAAATCTTGCCAACTTGGTGGAGGCTCAGTTGTATTTTGACAGATAATTGGCAACCAGCTAACACCCGGTAGCTGCTTGGCAATATCTTTGTCATCTGCAAGTTCAGAGAGCTTATCTCTGGCTTGTCGGACGGAATTAAATAAAGATTCACCTTGGGAAAAAGAGCTTAAAAAATATTCGAGAAATTTTTGTGCTAATTTATCTGGTACTTCTTCACGCCAGACAATGATGTAGGGAAGATTTAAGTCTGCCAATTGTCTTGCTAAACCTAAACCATTACAAGAATTGAATATGGCTAATTTTAAACCTTTGTTAATTGCTGCTCTCAGGGTTCTTTTGATTTCTTCTAAACTTAAACTATCTTTGGGATTAATATTGATGACACCTTTTTGACCATCATCTTGAGTTTCGCTATGACCTGCAAAAAACAGAATGTCGCAAGCTTCTTCCCAAAGAGCGTTAAAATCTGAACGATTTGGTTCAGTAAGAACGATGAGTTCTGCTGCTCGTTTCTGCAATTTTTGGAGCAATTCTTTATCTGCACTGGTGTCAATATTTGTACTATCTCCAAAAATACTGAGAATCCTAGCTCTTCTCATTTTACCAGCAGTTGATGATTTCTCAGATGCGGCAGGACTGGCAATACAAGATTGAAAACAGACAGCCGCTTCACAAGAGAACTTTTGAGCCAAAAAATCCCATTCTTGCCAAGGGAGTCGATGTAAGATGTCCTTAGTTGTGTGTGATGCAATTTTCTCAGTATGTATAACTAAACGAATTTCTTGCTGGGGATTTTGTGGCAGTGCTTGCTTTAATTCTAACTCAATAGGGTGAAGCCACTGATGAAGTTGATGGCGTAAACGCTCAACTGAATGATGACAATCCGTTTTGGATATATGAGTGACTTGGCTATTTTTAAACTTGCCTCTAGAATGGTTCAGTAACGAGTAGTATTGCTCTTTCCAAAGTTGATAAAAAACTGGAATTCCCTCATCTGGAGATAATTGCACTTCTAGTTGTGTGAGATTACACTGTGCATTTACTAACGTCACCTTAAGATTGATGTTACTAAACCCGCGCTCAAAGTTACCATCACCAAATTCCAAATTTACCCATATTTCCATAGTAGACCGTCACCTAGATTAGTTCACCTACCCTATCCCTATTTTTTTCTTACCAGACGGGATTTTTTGCCAGCCTCCTCTACTGTCATCTGCCAAGCAGAGCGATGTTCGTTTGGTTCCAGTTTTATCAGTAGTCTGACTTGACGTTCTCTACTAGGAAGGATTTGTACTCTTTTACACCTCATTTTTGTTCGTAAAACAAATGATAATCTTTATTATATAAAGTATACAAATGTTACCTTTGATGTAAAGTATCAACACTATAAAACAATCTGCTATACTTTGTCCCTAGACTCAAGTACAGTTTTGAACTAGCAAAAAGACTGGCTGCGAACAAAGTGTAGTCAGGATTGTCATTTGTCATTGTTAAGGGCTTCAAGCATATTTATATGTCGTAATATAGTTTTGTTTATTTCCGCCTACTTACTTAATCAAATGAATTTAAAGTCTGTACGGAACCAAGTTTTTACTCTTATAAAAGTTATATCCATAGTTCTCATAGTCAGTGCAATAGGATTGGAATTGTGTAATTTTTATGCAAGGCTCACGAATAATCAGCTACCAAATATGCTAAGTACCGTTTTTTTGGTTGAGCGTTTTGCCGTTACGATCCATTTTATTGAAGGAATTATTGCAGCTTTTTACGCACCTTCAAGAAAAAAGGTGCCAATACAATATGGCACTTATACTTTTTTTGTGGGTACAGTGGGGTTGTTAGAACTGTTAGCGATGACACAGGAACACGATTGATGTTTTGAAAATAGAAAAATGTTATACGCTATAATGTCTGGCTAACTGTCAACTTTTTGACTCTGCTCCAGGTAGTGATGAACACCCCTGCTTATCTGTAGTATGTTCGGTTTGATATTTTTGCTGAGGAAATCTTCAACTGTATGCCCTACCATCCCCGTAAGCATATGGGGTACTCCCTTAATCTGCTTGGTGTCGATAACAATCTCGCCACGGGTTTCAATTAGAGTACCGCGATCGGCTTCTTTAAAGCGGTGAGTGCCAGCACATCGAACTGCTTCTGTGAAAGCGTGTGTCTTGATACGCCATTCAGCAGTGAACTCGGACTCGTTCCAGGTAGCGATATCAGTCCACGAGAGCATTGTCTCACTAAGTATGGCACGCGCTACAGCTGGAATCTCACCACCGCCATGCCACTCATTGACAAAGTGAATGCGATCGCCCTTCTCAGTACGCGATTTGACTTCAACGTGTCGCACATTTGGCAAGTAGGGTACAAGTTCGACAAGCTTGTCGCGATATGTAGCATAAACCAGCGGGCGTGGAAAGGGAATGTAAGTTTCGGCAGAAATAAGCATGGGTACGGGGGTCTATTTATGTTGTTTTTTCTGACAGTAGTCAGAGCAGTTGAGCGTTGAGAGTGTGGTTCCTTAACTCTATTGTTAAACGATCTCTATACGCAGAACACGCGGTTTGTTTGGTGGAAAGCTGTTGCGATCTAGTGAGTAGCTATGTTCGTTGATCGCCATTCCAGAACAAACCTCCTAAAGACAGAGAATTGTCTCTTGATTTAAAACCATCTAGAAGGTGTAGCACTCTTGTGTTTGGTACACCGCCTAGACGGTAATTTCTCTACTTTATCCGCCAACCCAAGAATGTACAAAATTCATCAACAGCTCCTTCAATTCAACAGCTATTGGGTGAACTTGCAGAAGGAATACGCTATGCCTGGAAGAATCCTCCCATCCGCATCAGTCTGTTAATTACCGCCATGTTAAATCTTGCCACATTGAGACCTTTAGTGGTGGGTGTAGCGAAACTTGATAAAAGCGATACCTAAGTTGAGCTACGCTAGCCCTGTCAAAGTGGGTAAAAACTTCAGGAAATTAATAGCTTCCTAACCTCTTGACTCTGTGTACTCTGCGTCTAAACTGTTAAATAAATTACTTTTAAACCGCAGAGTCACAGAGAGCGCAGAGAAAAAAAGCCTCTAGCTGTTTATCCTGTTAGAGGAGTGATTCTGCAGATGCATATGTATGTTTATTAGTGCTGAACCGCATAGGTTGGGTTAAGCTGTCTAATTGAAGGAGGATACAATCCTAAGACGATTTGTGATTTTGGGATACCATGATTTGAGAGCGCTTCTCCTATGTCAAGATCGCTCTGATTGTGTTGAATCCAAACTTTGCCATGAATGATTTCAATGTGAATGACTGGGTAGAAAACTCGTTTTTCTTCCTTAACCCAGCCCTGACATAGAAGTTGATATCGATCTCTTTGCCGATCGAACACGGACACAACCTGTAAGGTGTCCGGAATCAAGTTTACAGGAATCGATTCTAATAAGGTTTCGATGATGGCTTGTTGGCAGATTTCAATGGGAACCATCTCGTTAGGTTGGATATGTTGCGTTAAGGAAGTAGAAGGCTGGGGTTCCATCGAACAATCTCCAGGCGTTGAGTATCGATAGTGAATAGGTTAACACAATGGAGCGAGATACTGTCTTGAAAGAAGGGCTGGGTTAAATAATTTGTATAAATTACTTCAGGTAGTGCCAGATAAGGAATACGATTAATACCCAGGTATCCAAGTGCCATGCGGTAATGTAGGTATTGACCAAGCGCTTGATGGAAGTCGTAAGTCACACTTGGATTACCAAAACTTTTAACTTCTACGACGATTTGAAGATTTTCTTTCTCAGCACTAATGAGTTTGTCCGCAATTATATCTACATTAAGATCCGTGCCTTCGTAATTAAGCGTTATGGACTTAATGTTTATCCACCCATCTTTAACAAGGGCGGCTTCAACAATATCATGGAGTTTATCTTTTGCCATTAGGTATCTTTTTATGTTTAATTCTGTTTATCTAATGATATTCAATTACAGGGCGCTCGCAGGATCTAACCAAAACGTTACGGATGCCGTCATGCCTCATATAACAGTTGTATTTAAATTAACAAAGCACAACTTCAAAGCTGCTTTGCAAGAATTTGAAAATCAACAGCTATATTTTGAATTTACTGCTTCCTACTTGACACTGCTGCTGCGCGATGGTAAACACTGGAATGTTAAAATCAATTTATGTAATATTTAATACAATAAAATTTCTGATTGCCACTTAAGTGCCATCTTGGTTATAAATAGCAAAATAGACTTTTTTGGCATGAATAAAAACTTATGGATAAAAGATTAATCAGCGTTCTTGTTTTGACTGCTAGTGTTGCTAGCACCAACAACTTCACTGAAGTTTTTGCACAAACACCAAAAATTGATTGCGCTAAGGCAGTAACGACTCCAGAAATGAAGTACTGTTCTCAGCAGTCTTATCAAAAAGCAGATCAAAAACTGAATCTGGCGTATCAGAAAGCGATCGCCACCATAAACGGTGAGCAAAAGCGATTACTTGTTACCGCACAGCAAGAATGGATTAAGTTTCGTGACAATAACTGCAATTTTGAAACCTATGGTTCTCGTGGTGGTACGGGTTATGAAATCTTCCGCAACGGCTGTCTTGAGCGCCTGACTAAACAACGTACAAAAGATTTGAAGGAGTATATCTCTTCCCGTTAATTCCTAATTATGAAATTTTTATTGAGATTGGTTCACCGGGCGGTATTCATAATGGTGAAATAGTTTTCTCACGATGGCATACAATGCCACTCCCAGTTATTCTTTCTTCTTCAAGCGCTATTCAAAACCTGTCCAAACTTAAGCATTAATGTGCTTAAGGGGAGGAAAACCGAGAGCGCGGGGTTTTTGACGGATATGAGGAGCCATTAAGACTTGCACGATTCCATACCTTCGCGAACGAGAGGTACTTGTTTGCCGTAGCGTGCCATGCATCCGACAGTTGGTCGGAACCTTTTTGTTTGAACCTAAAAAGTAAAACTTATTGCGATGAAAACCGCCTATGGTATTACTTTTTTTGGCTACCTTGCTCCAAGCGCCCGACCTTAGCATATCCTCTGGCTTTCTAAAGTAAGAACGAAGGGATTTCGGTACTTTCTCAACTCTGCCTTGAGCGCGACGTGCTATGACCAACGCGGCTGCACATCCAGAACTCAGGGCATACATTTTCAGATACTTTGTGACCCCAATAATCGACGTATAGGCGGGGTCAACCAAAATCAACTCAACACCAAATCTTGAGCATCTAGTCTCAATCATTTGGTTGAATTGACTGTAAGCCATATTAGAAAGCATCCGTGCATACTTCGCACCTTTTTCCTTCATGGATGCTTTCTTTTTGGCAAAATCCAAATTTTCAATTGACAAGGGAACGCCGTGGTTAGATGCAATTCTAACGATCTGGGCGACAGCTTTTCCGATTACGTCTTTCGTCTGGTTAGACCTTTTATCCTGTACATTGATTTTAATGGAGCCGTGACGCAATAAATTCCCATGTCTGTCTACGACCGTCCAGTCAATGCTGCCCGGGTTAAAGTCTACTCCTAAAGCGCCGTTGGCAAGAGAAGATTCTTTTTTGGCTGGTTGAACATTCACCGTCGCATTGACATAGAACCTGCCGTCTTTATCTACTATCTCGTAAGTTACAGGTTGCTCACTTCCCTGACGAGCAGTTTCTTTCTTCTCCCCATCTAAACCCTTACGAGTTGACTTGATGACAGTCGGTTTGATTGCATCCGTTAGCCATTGTGACTCTCGTTGAAACTTGATTTCATGTAGGACAACGTGAGTCCCGTACTTGGTTTGTCGGCATGGTGAAACCGTGATGGTTAGTGTCTCTAATTCTGGGTTATATCGTACTAGCTGATTCCCTGAAAGGAAGTTTTTAGAACCAACAAAAAACGACCGTCCACTGCGTGTCTTACGCCAATCTTCTAACCATTCTTCATGGGAGCTATATCCGTTTTCTTCCAGATTGTACTGAGCTTTGAATAGCTTGCTGCTACCAAAATTCACGGTCAACTTACCTAATTCCTTGGACTCTTTAAGTCGTTCTATTTTGGCAAGTAGCTGATTAATATGCTGCGACTTGAAGTGAATCTTTCTTGTCAGAGACTTGACAGTGAGAGTGTACCCCATCTCTGAGGCTTTTCTTATCTTCCCTTTCAGCTTACCTATCGACTTTCTAATCCCTTTGATCCGGTGATAATTATCATCAATGTACGTGTCTACTAATTCAGCCTGAGAACTGTACACAGAAGAGGCTTTGTTGTAGGCATTCTTCGCTTCAGAGTTCGACAACCCGAACTCTGTTTCTAATTCTTTACAGATCAGCTTCTCTAACGAAGATTCCTTTTTTGTGGTCTGACCAATTTGGTTTCTTAATGAAAATCCCTTACGTATAGCTTGCCCAAAGAGGGTATTGTATTCGTCTAAGTATTCGAGCCCTTTGGTATTAACTTCTATTTCTGGGATTGTCGTTTGTATTGTTACCTTGGGCAAGCCGATCACCCCCTTTTCTTGAAATTATCTATGCTGTGATTATACATTACCTCTTGTACAGTTTCTGCAAACTTTCTCAACTTTTTGGGAATTTTTAGAAAGGAGTGGATAGTACTTTTACCCAAACTTGTCGAATAGTTCTGGCCAGGTTTGGTAGACTTTGGAGAGCTTTGAACAAGAAAACCGCTACTTAGTCATAGCCGATCGCACTAAGTTCGAGGAACGATATGGTTACTTTGAATACGAACCATCAAAGGAGAAAAATAACGAAGTGGAGTGGTATCTGAATTTTGCTCATTTGGACCTGTTTTGTGCCTACAGTAGTCCTCTATTTGCACAGGATGAGATGCAAGTGGCTGAACATCCTGCACTTGGTTCTGTGCGAGAAGCATTGCTCGATGAAGGTATCGAGCCAGTGACAGTAGAGGCTGGAGAACCCACACCGATCTTAATTCGTGGAGTGGAACGGCGTTGTGCGATCGCTACCAATGCCAATGTAGAACAAGCAAGACCTTACAGACTTTATGGTAACAACTTTGCACGGGCTACAGCAGAAGCTATTGAACTAGCAACAAAACCACTGAATCCGCCCACAGTAACTAACATTATTGCCATGGAAGCCCCTTCAAGTTTATATTCAGCATTTACAAACCTATTGTTGCTTACACATTAATACTACCTAATACAAAACCGGGCTGCTGATATGTACGATATAAAAATATAAAAATCACCTAAATTCAAACCTGCACTATGCAGTTGCACAGTAATATTAATTTAATCGATCCAAAAACTGGGCAGCGTTTTCCATCCGCACCAGATCGATCTGTGGTTCTGTCAAGTGTTCAAGCAGGATGGCGTACTCATCTGACTCTCGAAGTCCAGCGATTGAACCCTATGGAACTACCAG
Organism: Scytonema hofmannii PCC 7110; assembly: GCF_000346485.2. Classification (NCBI taxonomy): domain Bacteria; kingdom Bacillati; phylum Cyanobacteriota; class Cyanophyceae; order Nostocales; family Scytonemataceae; genus Scytonema; species Scytonema hofmannii. Next base: position 5,047,555 of record NZ_KQ976354.1, on the reverse strand, counting down.
AACATTATATCGAAGGTCATCGATTGATAATTAATTTGGGAAGTTCGGTGCGTTTTGGGTGGCGAACAGGTGGGCAAACCCATGAAGCTATCCTCCCTCCTGGGGGATTTTGCTTGCAATCTAACGGTGAAACAAATGCTCCCTTTTGGCAAGATGAAATGACGGTGGCTGCAATTGCCATCCACCCTGCGTTCATTGAAACCATCCTTGAAGACCGGACTCCGGATGCTATTGATACCTTTGCAGAACGACGCTGTATCGGAGATGAACTAGCTTACAACTATGCAAGGGCGCTAGCTTCCGAACTGACCACTCCGGGCGAACCTCTCTACGCAGAAACACTATCACTTGCTTTTACACTGCATTTATTAAACAGTCATAGCCGCAAAGCCAAAAAGCCCTTAAGCCCAAAAGGGAAATTGTCTGCAACTCAACTGCGTGATGCGATCGCAATAGCCCGAACACAACTTGGGACAGAGCTAAACTTAAGCACATTAGCAGATGCAGCCCAAGTTTCTGAATTTCATTTTTCCCGCTTGTTCAAAAAAACAACAGGTATAGCACCCCATCAGTTTGTCCTGCGCCTGCGACTTGAACGAGCACAAGCACTGATTAAAACAGGTCAAATGCCGCTGTCAGATGTTGCAGTTGCCGTTGGCTTTTTCGACCAAGCACACTTTACAAATGTCTTTAAACGTGCTTTCGGCATGACTCCACGCGCTTTTGCTAAGTCGCTTTAAAAACTGAGCAAGATTTTCCAATTTTTTCTTGGCTGCCTCCTGGGATTATTTAGCTATCGGTAAACAACAAAGCCGACTTGAGCCATAAATCCAAAAATCAAAACCAGAAAATTTTAGGAAAAACAGCCATGCTTTCAGTTAAAAAATTCGCCTTAACAACACTTACACTGGCTTCTGTGAGTTTGTTGACTTTGCCCCAAATTAGCAATGCCGAACGGCAAAAAATTGGAGAATCTCTCATGCCTACTGTTACCGAAACTGCTACAACAAACAATATTACTGTCCGCAAAGTTCAGTTTCTCAGCCAGGGTACAAAGGTGGTAGGTAATCTCTATCTTCCTACAACTATTCGTCAAGGAGCGCGACCAGCCGTGGTTGTGGTTGGCCCTCAGTCAAGTGTAAAAGAACAAGTGCCTGCGGTATATGCTCGTCGATTAGCCGAGGAAGGATTTGTTGCCCTAACTTTCGACCATCGTACCTTTGGTGAAAGTTCAGGTGTACCCCGCCAGTTTGAAAACCCAGAAATGAAAGTTCAGGACATTCTTAATGCAGTCACATTTTTGCGAGCATTACCTGAAGTTAAGCAAGATGCCATAGGTATCTTGGGTGTTTGTTCGGGTGGTGGATACTCCGCCAAAGCTGCTGCAATGGATAAATCGATTAATGCTCTTGTGACTGTGGCAGGTTTTTATCATGACCCCCAAGTGATGCGTCAATGGCTCGGCGATCGCTATGAAGCACGTGTCAAAATGGGAAGAGAAGCACGTATTAGGTATGAAAAAACTGGTCAAATTGATTACATGACCAATGTTGACCCAAAAAACCAAAACGTGGCAATGCCCGGTCAGGAAGCTTATGACTATTATGGGACTTCCCGTGGTTCGCAGCCCGGTTGGGTAAATCGTTCAGCAGTGATGTTCTTTGAGCCTTTCTTGCAATTTAATGCCATTAACGCTGGTCGCAATATTAAAGCTCCTACTTTAGTCATTCACTCGGATACAGCTTTAGTTCCAGATGGTGCGCGTCGCTTCTTTAACAGCATCCCAACCAAGCAGAAAAATCTACACTGGATGACCACAAAAAATCATATCGCATTTTACGACCAACCAGAGGTTGTGGAAGAAGCAGCAAGTAAGGCAACAGCATGGCTCAAACAAACAATGGGTGTCTAAATCCATTGCATGGGATTGAGGTGATAGTAGCGTTTCAATAGCTCATAGAGTGCTGGGTGCTGATTCAATAATTGCTGAGGTTTTTCAAAAAAGGTTTCAGTTGCTACGGCAAAAAATTCTGCAGGATTCGTTGCACCATAGCTATCTATTACAGTCTTTACCCCTTGCTGAACATCTTGACAAAGTTGTTGATATTCTGCTGCCATCACTTTAGCCCAGATGGCATAATCTGACTTTTGTTGCAAAATAGGAACGCCTTCTGCTTTACCATCCTCTTGATCTAACTGGTGGGCAAATTCATGCAAAACAACGTTATGTCCATCTTTCCAGTTGCTAGTATCTTGCTTCACCTGTTCCCAAGACACTACCACTTGATCTCTACTCCACGATTCTCCCAATCTTGCCACACGCCTTTCTTCAACAACATAATCGCTAATTGCATTGGTTTCATTCACCAAATAAGTACTTGGATAAATTAGAATTGAACGAAGTTTGGAAAAGTATTCTCCTCTATCGTTCAACAAAAGCAAGCAAGCGATCGCAGCAATAACTATCTTCATTTCTTGCGTTACCTGTAACCCTCCACAACCAATAAATTGTTTTTCTGCTAAGAACACTTGAATGTGTCCCTGTAACCGTCTTCGTTCGGGAGGAGAAAGGCGGAGGTACATGGGAAGATTATTCTCAATCATAGCGTTCCAAAGTGGAGGAAAAGGACGACGTTTGATACTGTTTCTGCGTTGTTTGGTTAGGAAGGGGCTAATTAAAATTCCCGTGAGAATTAGACCAAGCAAAAGAAGAACAATAATTGTTTGAACCATTGCTTTTTAATACTTTCCAATGTTTGATTAATTTCTTAAATGGAGGATAGCATTTGATTCATCCTAATATTTCTAGAAATTGCCGTCTATAGATATTTTTGGTAACACTTCAGCCAATACGGTTTGGATAAGCACGCACCTCAGAAACCCGGTATCTTTGAGATACCGGGTTTCTCTGGTCGCCATTACCGTTAACCGAACCGTATTGACACTTCAGCTTACGTCCGTTCTCGTTTTTATACGAATTTTTATAAAAGTATGTTTTTATACAAAAAAATTAACTTTAGTTACTAAAATTTTCAGTAGCCCTGATTCAGGTGGTGAGATGGAAACTTTTAGATAACTGATATTGGACTTACCCACATAGCGCTCCCCGTCTCAGATGTTGAGCAAACTCCTTTTGCACATCTTGGGGTTGGTTGTAAGACTGACGTGGAGAAAAAAATCTTTAACCAATTAGTTGAGCAACCTGGATTGCGGAAGTGATGGCTCCTTCATGCAATCCATCTGCAAGATAGGCTCCTGCATGGTAAGTATTGTTCTCACCATTGGTGATGATAACTTCATTTCTGTATCTGAAGGACTTGACAGTATAGAGGGGAGTGTGGTGTTCTTGAATATGAAGGATTTTGTCTTTAGCAATCAAATCATCCAGATTAAAAGCCAGACTGTATTGAAGAGACGATGATATTCCACAAAGCTGGTTGAGATAAGCGTTATATCCCCATCCGTTGTCCGTTTGGAAAAAATCAAATTCCGAAGATTGTTTGATGCCTTGTCTGGCATACATTGAAGTATCTGTATGTATAACCGTTTTTGCCTGGTTTTTCTGCCATCCGGAAAACCGTCTAATTTCTTCATTTGTTGGATCGGATAATAACTGCATTACCTGGTCGGGAGGCGTCGCAAAAACAACTTTGTCGAACAGATACTTGACACCACCCGATAGCCCAATTTTAACGGAGTCAGGTTGTCTGAAAATTTCTTTAATCTCGGCATTGACCAAGATTTCACCCTTGAAGCGTTCCAGAATTTTTTCAATATAGGAATACACTCCTCCCTTAATCCTCACCCAGTTTACAAAGACATAATCTCTTAGGGAGGGAATCGCCAGTTCTGTCGGGAAATTGTCGATTAGATTAAATGGCATTGAGTAGCTATACATGGTCAGCAATTTCAGCCACCAGTTCTGGATGCACTGGCGTTTCAAATATTGAGACATTGGCTGATTATACAGATCCTGCATTTGGATAAAACGCATCTTTACCCATAATCCAAAAGAAGAGGCATAGAAAGTCCTAAGCCTAAGATATTCAATGACACGTCGAAGCCCTGTGAAGTTCTTTTGGATCATCAAAGCCGAAAGAAAATAACGGCCATCTTTTAACAGCATTGCTGAGCCAACATTGACAGGTTCTAACTCAACTTCCAATTCTTTCATCAAATTCAGGAAGTGGTGAAACACACAAGGAAATTCGATTACACCGCCTTCTAAAAACTGATTGCAGTCGGATTGATTGGGTTTAACGTTTTTATTTAATGTCCGAATATGCCCACCCAAAATGGGTTGTTTTTCAAAAACTGTGACGTGGTGACCCTTTTTATCAAGCAGGTATGCTGTTACCATACCGCTTGCACCGCCACCAATAATCGCTATTTTCATATCTCATTACCCAACTCCGTTCGTTGTTGGCGAAATCAAAATTTTTGTGTTAAAAAACTGAATGCTGAAAGCTGACAGATATTTTATAAAATTGAATCTCTCGACAATGTTTGATATAGGATTGCCCCAGTCCAAAATGTAGGGGCAAATCCTGGATAACCGGATGAGGCATTACAAAAGTAGAAATTTTTTAAAGATGTCTTGTAATTTAGCCTACCAATTCCCATATTGCGAGGCGTGAGATTGGAACCATAGGAATTTCCTTTTGGACACCAACAAAACCGCTCATTGGTTGTTGGACTGCCTGTGATTTTAAAGACAAGATGTTTTCTAAAATTTGGAATATAGTTTTTTTCGACAACATCTAAAATGGAATTCAAGATTTCTTCTTTTTTATGTCTATAAGCCTTTTTATTGGTTTCTTGCAGTTGTTTAAAGTAATCATAATTAGCAACAGTCAAGAACTCGATAATTTGACATCCTTCTGGACAGTCGCGCTCAGCTTCTGCCATTAAAGTGGGTGTCGTGATGGCAAAACTGGGATTGGAAAAGTCATGCTTTTCATACATTTGATAAAATGCTTCATTCAAATCTCGATGACCCGTATGGAAGGTATTCCATTTCCCAAACCCATAGTCTCGGAGATCGATATCCTTGACAACGCAGTAGACCATATAATTGGAGGGGGAATACTCATAATTGAGCTTCTTGCGTACTGTCCTGGAGAAGTTTTCTACTCCTATCATGCGGGCAGCTTTTTGAGGGTCCATATTGCAGATAATTGTTTCGCCAGTAAATTCACGGCTTTGATGCGTGATTTGATCGATTGCCTGGACTTCAGTTATGGTTTTGTTTGCGATTCTAAAATGAGTGACTTCCTGATTGAAAAGAATTTTGCCTCCATTCTCCTCAATAACCTTGACTAATGAATTGATGACATGCTCAAAATGCTGTGTGGGATAAAAAGCACCTTGTTGATATCCAGTGAACAAAATGACCCAAGCGTAAAACGAGAGTCGATCTGGGGGTAGCAAAAAATCAGGCCATTGCAGTGCTAAAAGTGTTTGCGCTTCTTTAGGCAGTTTGAACTTGTCGAAAACATCCTGAAGGGTGCTGTTCAGATACATTATGGCACAGGACACTTCACCAAAATGTTTGAATAATTTAGAAGGAATGACTGGGGGTGATAATTTCTTTAATCCTTCGCTGGTTTTTTGCACCTCAAGGACAAATTTACGAATCCGATCGGCATCTTGAGGAAAGAGATCGGACAGCCGTCGGATTAGCTCCTGAGATTCGGAGGGAATGTCTAGTGAATAGTCGGGCATTCTCATGCGATCGAAACCGTTAGGATCGTAGCGATCGAACGTCACTTCTTTGTCCAAGTTCAGTTTTTTCAAAACCCGATTCACAGTATGCCCTTCACCGCAATCCCAAACATAATGTAGTTGGGCATTAAACTTATATTTTTTTGCCATCGTAAACGTGTGGCCAAAACCTCCTGGATATTCATGGGCTTCCAATATTTGAACTTTCTTACCGGATTTTGCCATTAAAGACCCAAATACCAATGCCGACAAGCCACTGCCTACAATCAGGTAATCCGTTTTCATCTTAACCTCCGTTTGGACACCCCACTTTCTCAAGGTGAGGAACAACGGGGTAATTTTTGGAAACTTGATGTTCCTAAAATTACCTAATACTTCACACTTCAGCCTTCATTTGCTGTCTTTTCCCCAAGATAAATTCTATAAATAGACATTTCTTCTGTCTTTTGGAAGAAGTATCTGTTATTTTTTTTGTTACCACGGATACCAAAAACTTAGATTTCCCGTAATTTTTGTAAAATTTTACTTAAGTGATTGAGCCATCTACTGCTTATGGCTGATGTCATTTGAAAAACTAAACTTATTTATAAGCAAGAGCGATCGCCTTTTCTATCCATTTTCAGGAATTGAAGCGCGATCGCTTTGGCGCAAGCCGTACCCGGCTTATCGCTCTTTGTGCCAGCTTTTCTTTTTGCCCTTTGTTCCATAGGAAAACCTTGGGCTATTTACCTAACCATTGACCATTAACCCGATCGCGCTAGTTTTCTACTCAACGGGAACGCCTTGAGTATCGCTGCTGCTTATGTCTTGCAACTGCTTTACGCTTGTGTTTCTGAGATGGTGTTTCAAAATGACGATGTTTCTTGATATCTGAAAAAATCCCTGCCTTGGACACTTCTCGCTTAAATCGACGTAAGGCTGACTCAATTCCTTCATTTTCACCTGGAATGATTTGGGTCATTCTCTCTCCTACTAAAGTAACTGAGTTGGTAGCTGGATATAAACAATCCAGTTAACCTTAAGCAAGAAAGGCAGACAACAAATCTGCCCAACATACTCAAAGATTCAAAAGCTTAGTAACGTCTGGAGTATCCCCCATCGTTGTTGCCTCTTCTACCACCACCGCCAAATGAAGAACCTCTATCTTCTTTTGGCTTAGCTTTATTTACCTTTAAACTACGACCCATCCATTCAGCACCGTCAAGACCTTCAATTGCAGCTGTTTCTTCTGCATCTGATGACATTTCTACAAAGGCGAAACCCCGTGGACGACCTGTTTCCCGGTCTGTAGGCACTTGAACGCTCTTGACCGTTCCATATTCTGCAAAAACCTGCTTGAGGTCGTTGTCTCCAACCTCATAGGATAAATTACCAACATAAATAGACATAAAACATCTCCTGAATCGTATGACATAGAGAGTTAGATTCGGAGAAACACTTGTCAATAGATAAAAACAAACTGCATACCGAATGTAATCCTAGGAGATAAGCATAACACAAAAATAAAATTTACGTGGTTGCGAATTTGCGCCTTCAGTCCTACCAGCACACTTTACAAACACGGCTACTGAGTAGCAATTTTTTTTGTAATATTAATTTTACTTAGTCTGAAAAATATTCTGCACCATTTTTTTACTGGAACCAACCGCCGCATTATCCAACTCAGCCACCTCGCCAGCATCTAACTGCCAACCCAAAGCACCAATATTCTCCCTTGCTTGCTCCACAGATTTCGCTCCAGGAATCGGGATAGTTCCTTTACTTATACACCAGTTGATTGCCACTTGCGATATCGTCTTGTTTTTTGCTTCCGCTATCTCTCGCAAACACGCCAGCAGTGGACGAATTCCTGGTAATAGTTGCCTAAATAACAAACCACGAATACCGTTGGGAAAACGTCCTTTTTCAGAATACTTTCCTGTCAACAAGCCCAAAGCAAGAGGACTGTATGCAATCAATTCGATCCCAAGCTCGTCACATATCTCTTTCAACTCCAGTTGAGTTACCGGATAGGTAGACAACAGCGAATACTGAACTTGTAGAGTTGAGATTGGCACTCCTCGCTCTGCAAACCTTTCATACACCCATTGGAGCCGTTTGGGTCCATAATTAGATAAACCCACTCCATTAACAAGCCCTTGTTCGTAAAGATCGGCAAGACCATCTAAAAGTGCGCCTTCTTGCCAAGGAGCATAATTTGCCGTAGACCAATGCATTTGTACCAAATCTACATTTCTTCCCAAACGTTGGGCTGAGGACTTACAAGCAGATACCATTGACTGTCGTGTCAATCTCCACGGATAAGCAGCCAGTTTTGTAGCAATGCAAATACCGTTTTTGTTTGAACCCACATATTCTTTGGAAAACCTTCCCAAGAGTTTTTCGCTTCGCCCGTTTAATCTCCCTGTTCCGTAAGAGTCTCCTGTATCAAATAAGGTTACACTATGACTCACGCAAAGATCGAAGACGGCTTGCAATTGGCTATCCATACTTTCATTGTATCCCCAGAGCAATCGGTTACCCCATGCCCAAGTTCCACAGCCCATTGTTGGAAGGGAGAGTTTATGACTCATTTTATACATTGTCCTTTACAGAAGCTTCTTCAAAAGTTCATTGTTAGACCATCCAGTTAAGAATATCAGCATCCATAATATGACATATTCACTATTTATTCTTGAGAGAAAAGCCAGAATTGGCACAAATAATTCAATATCTGTGTCTACCATCCCAAGCGTGCTCCATCTTTTTCAAATTTCTCATGCAACAACATCAATGCGTCAGCTTAAGCAAACAAATACCGATCGCTCGATTTTTTAATAAGCACAAATGCTTGTAAACTATAAGATTGGTGGGTTGAATCAGGAAAGCACGCGCTGGGGCGTGTGGTTAGTTACAGCATTCTTCAAAGCTATGAAATTGACATCACGTTTCATGACTCAAGGTTGGCGGCGAATACTCAAATCTCTGTTTCCCCTCCTTGTTGCACTTTCGTTTACTACGGTACTGTTAGTAGACAGCTTCACTCCCACATTGGCACAACTTCCACGTCACGAAATTCGTGGAGTTTGGATGACAAACAATGATTTCAATGTCATGAGAGATCGTTCTAAAGTACAGGATGCAGTGACTCAACTGCGGAAGTTGAACTTTAACACAATCTATCCTGTTGTATGGAATTCGGGGTATGTGATGTATCCTAGCGCTGTGGCAAAACGTGAGGGTATTCAACCTTTTGTCTTGAAAGGGACTGATGGACGTGATATACTAAAGGACTTGATTGCTCAAGCTCACAGTCAAGGTTTGCTTGTGATTCCCTGGTTTGAGTTTGGTTTCATGGCTCCAGAAACATCAGAACTAGCCTTGAATCATCCAAATTGGCTAACTCAAAAGCGTGATGGCAGTCAATCTTCAGTCGGTGCAGCTGGCGAGGTTGCATGGCTCAATCCCTTTCATCCACAAGTACAGCAATTTATCCGCGATCTTGTACTGGAAATCGTGACCCAATATGATGTCGATGGCATTCAGTTTGACGATCACATGAGTTTGCCTTCGGAATTTGGCTACGATAAATACACAGTTTCACTGTACAATCAAGAAACTAAAAACAATCCCCCTAGTAATCCTCAAGAGCCATCTTGGTTGCGCTGGCGTGCGGATAAAATCACGTCATTTATGGTACAGCTCAATCTAGCTGTAAAAGAGAGAAAACCAAACGCAATTTTTTCTGTTTCCCCCAATTACTACGACTTTGCATACAAGTTTCACCTGCAAGACTGGCTAACTTGGGTACGGATGAATATTGTAGATGAACTGATTGTGCAAGTTTATCGCCCCAATCTGGACAGTTTTATCCAAAAGATTTCCCGCCCGGAAATGCAAGAAGTACAACAATTGATTCCCACTGGAGTCGGTATTATGGCAGGGGTGGGGGATAATCCAGTTCCCATTCAACAAATTAAGGCTCAAGTGCGGGCTGTTCAAGAACGCGGTTTGGGTGTCGCCTTCTTTTACTTGGAAAGCCTGTGGAACTATTCTCCTGAACCTACTGCACAAAGGCTGGCTGGGCTTCAAAGCTTGTTTCCTTATCCTGCACTTCGTGCTAGGGCTGAAGTCCGTTCTGTTAGTACAACCGAGATTAATGGTTTCCCGGAACCAGTGACCAGTAATCAGTGACCAGTGACCAGTGACCAGTGACCAGTGCATTCTGATGATGAATAGACCATACATACCTTGTGGTACGGGCGTCCTCGCCCGCCCTCTCCTATATGTACGGGCGGGGACGCCCGTACCACAAGAAAATGTACATATATTCGCTGACTCTGTGAGTTACACTCTATAGTACTGGGGCTAACTTCATACCAGATGCCAATAAAGGCTCGCTATGCTAATCTGCCAAAATCCTGAATGCTCGAATCCTTTTAACTCTGATGGCAACAAATTTTGCACTAGCTGCGGACAAAGTCATTTTAGCAACCTCCTGAGACATCGATACTATGTGAAAAGATTACTGGGAGAAGGGGGTTTTGGCAGAACATATGCAGCCGCAGATGTCGATCGACTGGAAGCACCCTGTGTTATTAAGCAATTTTTTCCACCAGTCCAAGGAACAGCACGTATTAAATCCGCAGAATTGTTTAAGGAAGAAGCTAAGCGGCTTTATGAACTTGGAGAAGATCACTCTCAAATTCCGAGATTGCTTGCTTACTTTGGACAAAGTACAAGTTTGTATCTCGTACAGGAATTTATTGAGGGACAAACTCTTGTACAAGAAGTTCGACAACATTCTTTTGAAGAAAGTCATATTCGAGAGCTTTTATTGGATTTATTACCAGTTCTCCAATTTATCCACGAACGTAATGTTATCCATAGGGATATTAAACCGGATAATATTATTCGCCGCAAAAGTGATGGCAAACTCGTATTGATTGATTTTGGCGGTGCTAAGCAAGTGACTCAAACAACTTTAAAACCTGGTACGGTTATTTATACTCCCGGTTATGCACCTGTAGAACAAATACAAGGATATGTTTGTGAAGCTAGCGATTTATACGCTTTGGGTGCAACTTGCGTGCGTCTGTTAACTCAATGTTTGCCCTCAGCAGATGCATCGGGAAATTTCTTTGACAATCTCTATGATGCTTATAATGCTCAATGGTTGTGGCGGGAACGTTTACAGGAAAAAGGTGTTAGTATCAGCAACGAGTTAGAGCAAATTTTGGATAAGTTACTGCAACATTTTGCTAAAGATAGGTATCAATCAGCAGAAGAAGTTTTACAACATTTGAATGGTCAGCAGAAAATTGAATTAAAATCGTTTGAATTTTCTGTAGTTAATCTAGATGCACGAGGTCAAGAAATTAGTCGCGATCGCCATAAAGCTAACTTTTTTGTTCAAGACTTGGGTAACGAAGCAACTTTAGAAATGGTGGAAATTCCTGGTGGTAGTTTTATGATGGGATCGCCCGAACATGAAGGTTTTTATGATGAATATCCGCAGCATTTTGTTACGGTAGAACCTTTTTTCATGAGTAAATTTCCCATAACTCAAGCACAATGGCAAGCTGTTGTAGGTTTACCTTCTGTCAATAAAAAATTGAATCCAGATCCATCAGGTTTTAAAGGTGCAAATAGACCTGTGGAAAATATTTTATGGTATGATGCACAAGAATTTTGTGCGAGACTATTGCAAACAACTAAACGCAATTACCGTTTACCTAGTGAGGCAGAATGGGAATATGCTTGTCGTGGCAAAACTTCAACACCTTTCCATTTTGGCGAAACAATAACGACTGATTTAGCTAATTATAATGGAGATTATACTTACGCAGGAATTCATATCTTTGAAAAGTCAACAACTGGTAAATATCGCGAGCAAACAACACCAGTAGGTAGCTTTAATATTGCTAATGCATTTGGATTGTATGATATGCATGGCTTAGTTTGGGAATGGTGCGCCGATCCTTGGCACGATAATTATGTTGGTGCGCCAAATGATGGCAGTGTGTGGGAATTGGGTGGAGATAGCGATCGCTGGGTGCTTCGAGGTGGTTCTTGGTACGATCATCCTGCAAAATGTCGCAGTGCAAATCGTAGTAAAAATGTGCCAGGAGGATATGACAATTGTGGGTTTCGCGTAGTTTTGTCTTCCTAAATCTATGTCAAGTTGCTCAGATGGAGTCACGATACCAAAACATCTGTAATTTCAGAGTAACGCGGAGAATTGCTAGTGTATAGTTTCTTGAAGCTTTCAGTGCTTGAAGTATCTTTTTCACTTGCTCAGGCGCTTCCATTTCCTCAAAAAGTTGAACTGCCCTTGAAAGGTATTCGTTACCCTTCACATAATCATCAATTTCTTGGTAAGTTAATCCTCGTTGAAAATAAGCTTCAGCAAGGTCGGCTTTAGCTCCTAATTTATCTAGTATTTTAATCGCCTCTGAAGAACAATCAAGTGCCGCTTTAAAGTCATGCTTTTCTCGGTACAGATCTGCCAAACCATTAATAGTCTTGCCTAAAAGTTGAGGAAAATCAACCTCAATAGCATATGATGAAGCTGATTGCAACATATTTAAAGACAGATCGTATCTCTTCAAGTTTTTGAATGTTAATCCTAAAAAAAGCAGACGATAGCCTGTACTTTTAACACCTAATAGATTAGTGGGAATTTCTCTTTCAACTTTATCAGCAATATTAGCAGCAATTTCGTTATGACCTAAGTATGAATAGATAAATGCTAAGTAGAAAGAAGCACAAACAGCTCGTGTATGCCATTTTGTATTTTCAGAAATCTTAATAACATCTTTAAAAATTTTTACTGCTTCTTGAAGTTCTCCTAGCTCTACATAGCAGCGACCTATATTATAATATGAGTCTACAACGATATACTCATATTTATGATGATTAGCTATCTCTCCTGATTTTTGATAGTAAACAATAGCCGTTCTAAGACTACCTAACCGCCAATTAACTTCACCTAAAGTATTGTAAAGTTTACAGAAAATAAAATCTGACTTAATCTTGGTAATGACTTGAGTTATTGCAGAATGTATCTGTAGAAATAGACCAAGTCTACAAAACGATCCACATAAACTAGATTCCTTTAAAATGCTTGAATTAAAACTGATATTCCAACTATTAACTCTTTCTTTAATGAGAACTTGACCAGCCTGTTCAAAACTTTCAATTTCCATGTAGTGAAAGTAAGCTTCAAGTGCTTTCTTGGCATCATTTATTGTTTCAATTGTTTTTATGCTTTCTGTCCAAAATTCGGCAGCTTTTCGATTGGTTGTTTCCCAGTCCTCGCTCTGTCTCAATCGATTGAGAGCTTCTGCCTGAATCACTGGATGCAGCCAATATTTTCCATTTTCAAAACTAACAAGGGATTTATCTTGCAATGCTTTAGCTGTTCGTCTCCGAATCGTTTCTGGAACATCCCACGACAAACACAGCAATCCTTCAATTGCAACAGCAGAAATATCTTGATAGCGATAACATCCCATACGGCAGAGCAAATTGTAGGCATTCACATCAAGTTGTTGCAGACGATTAAATTGATTAACGACTAAATCTTCTAAATTTCGTTCAATAAACAAATCTCCTTGATTAGCCTGCCAGTACGCTTCTAAATTTCCTGAAAAATCATCCAGAATCGCGCTGCTAAGGATTTTCATTGCTTTAGCGTTGCCACCGTAAGCTCTATGTAGAGCAGTTAAAGCAGGTGTATCTGTTTGAATCTGGCGGCTCTCAAAAAACTGCTGCCATGCTGAGAGATCTAGGTTTTTTAATAGATAATGTTGAACTGTAACGTCAGATTCCTGCAAACGCTCTCTACTTGTAATTAACGTGACACATTGCACGAACGGATCGGACAGTACTCGCAGTAATTCTACATAAGAACGGTGCGGCTCAATAAGCTTGCCAGCAAAATCTAGCAGAGTTTCCAGATTATCAATTAAAATTCCAACTTTACAGGAAGAATTACGTAACTTTTGCCGGAGTCGTCCTAGCATGATACCAACCTCCTGTCCTGGTTCCTCATTTAAGTCTCTTCGCAGCCATTCCTCAATCACTCCTTCGGCTGAAGTAATATACTGGGTTTCCTTTGCAACCCATAACTCTAAAACTAAATCAAAACCCATAGTTTTAAAGTATTGGAGAGCTAAGGTGGTTTTGCCAACTCCACCGCTAGCTTGAATAACAATAACTTTTGCACCTTGACTTATTAAACTGCTAAGGTCGGCAATTGCTCCTTCGCGTCCAACAAACGTAGGAGCTAACTTAGGCTGCTGATTTATGTCTACGAGCGAAGGTACTTTTGAAATTCCTTGAACCTGTCTTACTGTGTATGCTCTTTCTAAAGATGTCCGGCAATTACTCTTAGTAACCTTTAGTCTCAGTATCTGAGACAGGAGCTTCCACAACTCAGCGCCCATATCCTTAATATGTTGCTCGGCGTATTCCAAAGATACAGCAATCTCTTCATAGGTTTGACCTGCTAAGGCTCCCCTCAAGACAGCTATCTGGAGGTCATTGAAAGGCATAGCTGTCGCAGTGACAACTAGTGCGTTTGCGAAAAAAACCAGTTCTTCTTCAGCAATCACTTCTTTATAACCAACAGGCGACTATGGTTTACTTTGAAGCTACTTCAATTCTTATCCTACTTTAACCGACTTTTTCCAACTTTTATAGATTTTAAATTCCCTACTTTATCCTACTGACAAAAGTGATGATAGACAGCGAATATAGCAATTAAGTAACTTTTACGTAATTTTTCAGCAGTTTTTACTGAATTAAAAAAGTAAAACTGTTTCTTTACTCTGCCTCTAAAAAGCGCTGTCAAGCCTTTCCTCAGTATCTTTGAGTACTTCAGGAGTTGAGTATGCCGTCAATCTATAACCTGAATACAAGCCAGCAAATTTATCGCAATCTCCACGAGTATTTAGAGATCGTTTATTGGAATGCAGGTATAGGGATGGGAAATTCCTATATACAAAGACTTGAGGAGAGGATTGAGCACTTGGAACACTTTATTCCAAAGCATAATCGTAATTGGAATTCGGAAGGACATGGCTTCTATGCAGTCTATGTTCGCAGGGTAAGCAAAGCCAGCGATATGTTAAGTCGTTGGGAGCAAAAAGTGAGTTTGGCTGTGGGGGTGTGAAAAGTTACTACTTTTAACATTTGACTTGATTTGACTGCTATTAAACCATTTCAGATTACAGGTAAAGACGAAATTCTTATGAAAATTGCTGTAATTGGTGCCAAAGGTTTACCTCCTAAACAAGGAGGAATCGAACATTACTGTGCGGAACTCTATCCTCGAATAGTAAAACAAGGACATTCTGTCGATCTATTTGCCCGTTCTTATACAGATTGTTCGTGGCGCGATCACTATGACTATAAAGGCGTACAAGTCATTTCTGTACCGGGTCTAAGTTTGAGAGGTGTGGATGCTTTTATCACTTCAGCTTCAGGAGCGGTAGCTGCAAGTGCTAAGAAATATGATATTATCCACTTCCACGCTCTCGGTCCCTCTTTGTTTACTTGTTTGCCAAGAGTTGCTATCTCGGCAAAAGTTGTTGTGACCTGTCAGGGTTTAGATTGGCAACACGCCCAATGGGGTAGTATTTCTACCCGTTCTGAGAATGCAAGTAGAAGCGTGAAATATAGCGACAACTACCTCTTCTTGGAACCTAGAGATCTACTTGTTTCTTCAACTAAACCTAAAAAAGATATTGTTGTAGAGACAAGTTTACATACCGATAACTATGGAAACAACTTAGGTAAGAGTGAACTGGACAAATATATAATTCGCGATCCAGTCATACAATATCCTTATCTACCAGGTTCATCGATTAAAGGCAGATTGCTTTCAATTTTAGAATACTTGTTGAAGAAACCTTTATTTCGACAATCAGCAAAAACTTATTGTTATAAAAGTGATGATTTAGAAGATGTTTGTTTAGTTGACGTACCTGGAGTAGATAGCCAAATTCCCAAGCTTGAGGAGAAACTAACTAATTTTGCACGCAATTGCCGGATTGAGGGACAAATCCGTAATGGAAAACTGGCAATAGACAATTTAACCAACTGGAAAGACAGTTTAGAAGATTATGGAACAATATTAAGCAAGTGGCTGAAAGAAAAGTTCCAGACTTCTTCATCAAGTGACGTCCGATTGCCAATTTTGGGAACTATTAGCTCTGGTAATGACAACAAAAAAATATTCAAAATTAAGCAATCAAAAATTACGATTGAGCGCAATGATCTTTGGTTAAAGTCTGTTAGCGAGATTTATCAGATATGTAGAGACGCTTCAAACAGATCGTCTCTACACAGGGCTGTTGCTAAGCACATTTGTCTCATCTAAGCAATATTGTTATTGATCGCTCTACCAGAGCTACTGACCTCGATTGTACATATTTTCTACAATTTGAGTGAGGAAAAATCGTTCTGGATTATATTTCTTGCTTAGATTTGAAGACAATCAGTTAGAAGGAACTTACCGGGAGAAGAAGGACTTAGCGGAGAATATTCTATTGGTGCAGAAGATTTGGGTTTAAGTAGGGCTTGCTGAAAAAGTCGAGCCTGGTGAATATAGAAGCCACACAGTATATAAAATGGGACTTTCGTCCCTTAGTTTCCCTATTTACCCAGCGCTCGCCGACGAAAATGCAAGGTTTTTGAGACTATAGATGTTATAAACTTGCACTTGTTTGGCAAAAAAATGCTTGAAACCTTTATCTGTCCTACCTTCTGATTGTATTCGGCAAACCCTAAGTAGGGTTATTTACCTACTACCTAGCAGAAAGTACTCTTACTTAAGAGGAAATAGGAGAAAATAAAATGACTGATTTTGAAAATGCAAAAAGAATTCGCCTGAGTTTAGACGTCACACCTGAACTTAATAAGACTATAGAAGATTTATCAAAAATAATTGGTGGTTCTAAGAGTGACGTACTTCGTAAAGCTATAGCTCTGATGGAAGTGGTAGTAGACTACCAGAAAGAGGGTAAGAAAGTTGGAATTGCAAATCGATTGGGAGAACCTATGTTTGCAGAAATTGTTAATCTGTTATAATTTTGGTTTTTGTTTACTTAAGTTTAATTTTAGGAAAGGCAAGACTGGAGATAGTGACAAATAAACGTTAATCCAAAGTTACTACCTTATAAAAACTCGGAAATCAGGCAACTTCAATTATCTCTATCTCATAATTTCTTCTCTTGAGAAATTCTTTCATATCTTCTTTCTTGACAACTTTATTTGCTTGTTTTTCTTGAGTAATAAAGTTAGTAATGTAGTAGCGCTTGTTCTCCTGTATTTCAGTAAAAGTAGTTCCGGTTTTTGGTTCCACAATGAGTTGTTGACTATAAAATGTCGTCAGATATTGATTCCAATCTACTATAGCGGCATAGTTACGAACGCGCTTAAGGGATTGTTCAACCAGTTCATCTGACTCCCCTTGCACATGAGCTTCGCCTGCAAACATTTCCAGCGCATCAATTAAAAGGCGAAGCCCTTGTCTGTAGATTGGAATTCCTAGTCCTCGATGAGTTGCCTCTAGAAGTCGTTCACGAGCTAAAGTTAGATCGTTATCAGATCGCTTTGGTTTACCAAGTAACTGATAAGCATGAATTATCGCTCCGTCAGGTAACCATGGAAAGTTATAGTCCAGATTTTCTAACCAATCGCTCATTTGCTCATAAGCTCCTATCTGTAACAGATAGTAACCACCAATGACTGCACTTATTGGATTGGCAATTTTTTTTCTCGAAAGTCTCTCAGCATCAAGCAAAACCTCTTCTGACAAAATACTAGCTGCCTTTAATAAACTGGACTTTAGATAGTGAGAAAAAACTTCAACCTTTTTGTTAAGAGTTAGTACCTTGGTCTCAAGAGCCAGTCTCTTCACTAACCCACTGTTCCATTTATCGGTCGTTGATGATGGACTTATAATAATTTGTACTACTTCCTGGTAAGTTGGGGGAATAGCGAGAAAACGACAAGGAACAATCGGACTACTTAGTTGAAGAAAGTGTAGCTTTTCAGGTAATTGGCTGACTTCACAGATTATAATATTTTCATTTTCATATTTCTTTTGTAACCATTCTGAGGGTGAAAGCGCTACCCATTGCTCTTCTCTTTGGGATGCTGAAGTATTGTATTGCCACAGACATAACCACGTTTGTGGAAAAGCAGAGAGTGAAGGTACTCCTTCCGTATGAATAGCTTCACCAAGGAAGTGAGACCACCAAGCCCAGTCTTGAAAAGGTGGTGAGAGTTTCAATCGAACTTCTTGTAACTTTCCTTCCTCAACACAAGTGTTAGCGATCGCTACTTCACCGGAGGGGAGATAAGCCCTGACAACATATAAACCTGGTACTAGATTAATGTCGGCTGTGCCAAATACTAATCTTTGACTGACTATCTCAAATTCTTCGTTGATTATCTCAACTGAGAGTGGTACATCGTTATATCTGTCTGTTGAGTTATCATTAATATTTTCTTGGAAACGAACGCGTAAAATACTGCTCATAAATTCATCTCTATGGGAATTGGATCTGGAGAATGAGACCGAGGCATCACAGAGAGTAATGTATCTAAATTTCTATATCGACTTGATGAAAATCTCGTGGTTAGTTGGTAAAACCTACCGACTTCAACTTCTTCTATTTGCCACTCCTTGTGCTGATTTACCTGTAAGATAGACTCAGGTCTTATAGGCAGTAAAGCAGGAGATCCCCACGATTGAAGTTCTAACATGGTTGCGTCTGCCATAGCTTCAAGTGGTTCAAATCGAAGAGTTACAGGAACCAGAGGAGGACGTTGTCGAACAATCAATTGACCCCATCCTTCAGAAATAGCATATGGTAGTTGATAGCTGTTGTTCCTTCTACTTGCTTGCTCCATTAACCATTGGACACTATGTACAAGATCCGGTATACTCACAACCCATCGACCATCTTTCTTTTCACAACTCACTCCGTTTAGGCTTTTAATTAGTGCTTGGGTAAAGCGACTAACTTCTCTTGGGCGATCGGCACCTGTGAATTTACCTGGTGCAGCAGCTTTGAACAGCAGCCTTGAAGAAAGATTACTTTCTGAGTTTCGAGTTATCAATTGTGGGGTAACAAAGCATTTGGCGTTAGCGTTTTCTAGACGAAGTCCTTCTACCGAGCCATTGTTGCAAGCGTCAATGAAGAAGCATTGGGTTTTAGCTTTACACTGTAGCATTCCTCGGTAAATCTGGTCTATATTCATGGCATTACTATAAGGAGCGAGCTCGTCTGCACCAAAATCCTCAGCTAACAGTATTGACTCCTGTTGGATATTAACGCCGTGACCACAGAAATAAAAAATAGCTATATTTGAATGACTATCGCACCGCTTGTACCACGCTCGAAATGCAGCTTCAATGTTAGGTAAGGTGGCAGCTTCGATAGAAACATTCTCCCTATCTACTGTAAAGTTGGTATTTCCTCTAACATCAGATAGCAATAACTCAACAGAGCCTAGAGGTACTTCTTCATTTTCAAAGCTATCGACGATCCACTGAGCAAATGCTCGAGCTGAGATAGGTGGGGACGTAAGCTGCTCAAGTCTCATGCCTTGGCTAGCTATAACACCTTGCCTATAGCCATCTCCGCCTCGTAAATGGTTGTAATATCCTACTCCAATTATCAGTACATGAGTCTGCCCTGTGTCTGTTGGTTGTTTTTGCCAAATTAGAGTCACAAAACAATACTCCCCAGTCGTTCAGCAAGACGTTTATGGAAGCTTAACATTGTGAAGTAACTACTGTGAGCCATAAGAAGTCCTTTACCAGTTGAATAGCGAAAATCTTTGGTTCCCTCAAATATATTTTCAACAGCAAAAGCAAATACATCATTGTTGTCAAATACGTTTAGCCAGTGAGCCACATTGGTTAAAGGGCTAACGCGGTCTAATCTTGAATTTTGAGGTAGCGTTTCGTCACTTGCTCTAAATAGTTTCATCTCCTCAAATGCTCCAACTTGAGATCCAACAGTTACAAAAACATCAACATTTAAGTCAGGATGTAGTTTTGGAAGAAAGTAGGATAGTATGTCATACATGATGTTGCCACCCATGCTATGAGCAACGACTATTAACTTTGAATCGTCGGGATTCTCCATTTGTATCTGTTGTGCCTGTACCAAAGCAGCAATAACTTCACTCACTATTTCACCAGGAGCATCTAGTGTACCTCGTTTGTTCAAGTAAACAAATGCATCCCCAAGAAAACGAGTTACCATTTCGTTAACTGATTCACGTACTAGGCTTAAAAGTGTGTGGCTCGCCAGCCTACTAACAGCATTCTGAACACGGAGCCGAGCTTCACCGAGCTGTTCCCATGCTTCATCAATGCCAAATACTTCTGGTTCAGGATAACCGCGATTGAGATCTGCCCATTTTTTTACGTGAAAGGCAAGCTCACTTATGAAGCGATCGTCATTGCTTATGTTGTTGAGCCAGTCAGGTTTTGGATTACTGTATACGTAATTAGTAGTGTGCTCTGCCAAAGAACTTAAAGATTCTGCCTCTATATCAGTAGTAACTTTCTGTGCAGCAGCAGTCCATAGCAAATCAGTGGCATCTATCAACGAAATACGCGCTACCTCTAATAGAACAGTGTCTGGATTAGTGTTTTCCTTACCCAGAGTTTCGCCAACAAGCAATGCCAGTACATCTTCGTCAGATTCACCAAATAGCTCACTACCTTCTCTTGGCAAACAAGCATAGTCCCAACGGAATTGAACTCCTAAATTTCCCCAAAAGGGATTGAGGATTGCAGATTCTTGAGGATTTGGTGAAATAGCGCGAAGAGCAAATTTTCTGAACAGGGCATTTCTTGCCCTTACCTCACTGTTATATCTATCGTTAAAGCGAACATTAACACCATGTACAAAAACAAGTGGCATTTCCAGTTTTCAGGGGAAACATAAGTATTCATAAAATCATAGAGCTATAATGACTAAAGTAAGCAAAAATTAAAATAATTTACGTATTTTTCACGTTCCATAGCTGTATCCTTGGAGAAGTCAGGGCTCTGGCAAAATAAAAAAGGTGAGCAATTTGCTCACCTAAAAAGAAGTCGATATTGAGACCAAAAAAATCTCTAAACCAGTTTCAAATCTGGATACTCAGCTAAGATGTCATCAGAGGTGAGGGTATCGACAGAAGCTTGTGGAGTCCAAAGCACTTCCATTGCTAGTAGTTGCTCGCCGGGAACGCTACCCATGACACGTAAAGCTTGACGCAAATCATCGGCGCTGTTAACTTCTGGAAGTTGGAATTTACCCAGTGTTGCAGCTAGTAAGGTAACGATAATATATTCCCCAGGTCCTTCTGTAATCAGCTTGGTGGGATTATCGAGTTCACCCCCTGCAGCAGGTAAAGCATCTTTAGGTGTTGCTCCTTTAAGCTGGTTATTGACGTTAGTTAAAGTTTCTTCACTAAATTTGCTACGTTCTGCTATTGACAATCGATTAAACTGTGCCTCAGCAGCATTTAAACGTGCTTGTTGCGTACCTGTACCAGCATAAATCCAGTATTCTGGATGGCGTAAGAGGGCGAGGCTTGCTTCTTGTAAAACTTCTGCTCTCCCTTCCGGAGAGTTGGTGTCAGCAGTTTCAGCAATGTAGTTGAGTTCGTTTTGCAAACCACGAGCGCTAGCTAACAAACCGACTTGCAGACGAGTGACGGAAACATTTGGGTTGCTACCAACTTCTGTTTCACCACTTCCAACGCGGCGGAAGGTTTGGACAAAAAAGTTTGCGATCGCTATAAATATCAACACGCTGAACAGAGTTCCTATCCCACCTCCAAATCCAAAAAAGGGAATCAGGAAAGGAAAGCCAAAACCACCACCAGGGTAAGGAGCATAGTATCCTCCACCGGGAGGTGCATAAGTTCGGGGAGAAGAGTAAGGACGGCTTGAAGGTACCCTGAAAGAACCACCTCCGATTCTACCTCCACTAGCGGCTAACGCTCCATTAGCTTGACCGAATGCTAATGCGAACACAAGACTTAGGAGGAACAGGGTTTTTAAAACGGGTTTGATAGCTTGTTGTAGTTTTTTATGCATAATCCAGTCACTTGAAAAACAGTATTGGTTATTTTTTCTCCCAATCCTACAATTATGAGGTCTGTGGGTAACGTCAGCCTGAGCTTCTTAGGGGTTAGTAACGATAACAAGGTACATTTCCAATGTACTGTCTTCCCTCTCAACTCAACAGCGAACCGTGGAGGGATTTCTGGAGTTGATAACCGAACAACATGGAGTGGGGAGTGGGGAGTGGGGAAGGTGGGGCCCCCTCTGGGGATAAGGGGCAATGGGGAGTAGGGAGTGGGGATTGTAGATATTTATTGAACGTGCGTAAAACCCCCTTTAATTTCAGTTGTATCTATGCAAGATTCCCGACTTCTCAAAGAAGTCGGGAATCCTAGTCAATAAAATAAAATAATTTCTTTATTTTTGTACCAAAAGATAATTAAGAAAGGTAGCTTTTTGGCATTTTGGCATCACATTTCAGTGATATTTCAGATATTCTAAGAACAATAGCCAACCAGGGTAATTTCAATCTTGAGTCGTTTGCTGTGCATTTTACACTCACGGCTAAGTCTTTTGGGCTAAATCTAAAAAGCAATTATCCAGCAGCTAACACTCAGATATCAACTGAAGGTCAAGGGAAAACGTATGAATTCTCGAACTAATCCTTTAGATGGAATAGAATTTTCTCAGGAAGCCACTAGACTAGTGGTTAGTTTGAGCTAAACGTTACCTGTCAAGCTAGAAATATATTTTCAATTCATTAATAGTATCTCGTTTTTCAGCTTTCCTGATGTTGAGTTATTCAGATGCCTGATGGAAAATATTTCACGAATAAGCGCCCCAACTAGTAGAGCCAAAGCTGCATCTTACCCGGACATCCTGGTCATATCTCGTTCCTTTCAGCCGCAAGAAGGAGGAATTGAAGAGTATGTTTACAATCGTTGTCTGCAAGATCCAGAACGAGTGATTGTTTTAACAGCTAGTTGCACCGGGGATCGCTTGTTTGATAAATCTCAACGGTTTCCCATATATCGCTGGCCTATTTCCCGCCTATGGTGT
The DNA here is from genome assembly GCF_000346485.2 of Scytonema hofmannii PCC 7110. Classification (NCBI taxonomy): domain Bacteria; kingdom Bacillati; phylum Cyanobacteriota; class Cyanophyceae; order Nostocales; family Scytonemataceae; genus Scytonema; species Scytonema hofmannii. The sequence continues at coordinate 5,024,703 of NZ_KQ976354.1, read as the reverse complement.
GGTAGTTTTTTGGGCAGAGGGGTGCAAACTCTCTTCAATATGGTCTGGTCATTTGTACTAGCCATTAAACTCTACTTTCGCTATCACTACCGCTATATTGAATGGGGTCATGGCTACCATTTTCTTTGTCTGTTGCTCTTAAGCTACCTCCTCCCCGTTCGCTGTTTCATCTATCTACATGGTCAAGATGTTCTTGGTCTATCACGTCACCCTATATTACGCCCTCTGTTTGAACTTACATTAAACCGAGTGCAAGGGATTGTATGTAGTAGTTCTTGTACGCAAGATTTCTTGACGACTCATTTCCATTTTCATACACCTACCCACGCCATCAAGCCTGCGGTAAGAGGAGAAAAATTTGGTGTTACAACTCTAGATAGCGTTGAAGATTTACGCGCCCACCTCCGGTCTGGATATAAAATTCCAGAGACAGCAGTGGTCATTCTTTCAGTAGGACAGTTGACGAAGCGTAAAGGCTTTGACCGCGTTATTGAAAACTTAACACTCTTGTTAACTTGTGGGATTGACGTTTACTACATCTTGTGCGGGCGAGGTTCTTATGAGTCTGAACTGAAATCTTTGGCACATCGTTTGCGGGTACAGAGGCGGGTTCATTTTGCTGGGTATGTCTCAGACCGGGAATTAACAAGTTATTATGCAGCTTGCGATATATTCGCAATGCTGAGTTTATGCGATAATAATAAGTTATCCTCTTTTGGTGGTGGCAGCATGGCTTGCTTGGAAGCAGCTTACTTTGGTAAGCCCGCGATCGCCTCTCGTTTGGGGAGCGTGTCAGATATCGTTTACCATGAGAACAATGGCATTCTCGTCGATCCCAACTCCGGGTACGAAGTTTTCCAAGGGTTTAAGCGTCTTTGTCAGGATCGGAACTTGCGCGAAGCAATGGGACGCAAAGGGAAACAATTGGCTGGTCGGAAAACCCTTCATCGATCGCTCTACATTCGGTGAGTCTCACTACTCGAGTTTGTGAACTTAGCCACCACCAACTATGGTAACTACCTCAATGCGATCTCCCTCTTTCATTCTCGTCTCAGACCAAAATTGGCGGTGTAAAATTTCACCGTTGTATTCTACTGCAACCAAACGAGGATTAAACCCCAATTGTTGGAGTAAATCCGGTAAAGCAGTTTGAGACAGGCAATTGCGGTTTTCGCCATTCACCTGAAGTGTAATTGAGTCAGATATAGGGCTTACCATTTTCTGGTCTCACACGATTGGTCAACTGAGAGATAAAAAATTGTGTCACCAAGGTGGGTTGTTCCGCTTCTATGAGGCTGCGTACCACAGCTACACGATTTGCTCCAGCATTGATAACGTCATTGATGTTGCTTGTATCGATCCCACCTATAGCAAACCAGGGTATAGGACAATTTTTAGCAGCATAGCTGACATATTCTAACCCAGCAGCTGGCTTGCCTTCCTTTGTAGGAGTTTCATAAACTGGTCCGACACCGATGTAATCTGCACTATCAGCAATAGCTGCTTGCATTTCTTGTAAATTTGTGGTAGAACGACCTATCAAGCGGTGAGGGCCGAGTAATTGACGAGCAACAGCAACAGGTAAATCTTGTTGTCCGAGATGCACTCCATCTGCATCGACTGCCAAAGCCAAATCCACTCGGTCATTGATAATAAAAATAGCACCGTAGGAGTTGCATAGCTGCCGCAATTTCTGAGCTTGCTCCAGACGCTTAGTATCATCGGCTACTTTATCGCGGTACTGCACTAGAGTTAATCCTCCTTTGAGAGCAGCTTCCACAGTTTCCAATAACTTTTCACTTGGGGAGGTGACTAGATACAGATGCGATCGCAATAAAAGTTGCTGCCTCTGATATCCCATCAGACCACTTTCTAGGGTATAAATACGATAGCGCATCTGCTTAAAAGCTTTCCCCATATTGGGGTTATAAAGCTTAGAGTACTCTTCTATGACCCTCAAAGCTTCTTGCACCCGGCAAAAATTTGCTTGTAACAACGACTTAATGTCCGTGCGTTCTTCCTCTTGAGGGTGAGTCAGAGCCGTTCCGGGGTCGTCAGGAGTGTTTCGCGCCGCCCGCAATTCAGCAGTGTGCCAACTTGCCAATTCTTGTCGCTCTTTTTTACATTCCCCAACCAGTTGGGCGCTATTCAAGCCAAAGCGACACCATTCCTCAATGATACGCAAGCCCTCGCGAGCTCGATCCAAATTGGCATCCAGTATCCGGTAAACAACCTGCTGAATATGTTCTTTTTGGTTGTGGGCTTTGACCATTACAACAACCCCATTCGTGTTTTCATCGTAACAGCCAACCTCTTTCATATTCGTAATATTCTTTGTATTTCAATAAGTTCTTTCTTAAATTACTTTGTATCAAAAATCCCCATTTGGTCAACATACGAGTAACATTATGGTCATAACTACGTCTAAAGAAGTATAGAAAGTGCTAGTTAGTCAAAGGAGTTTGTAAAAGTGAATTGCCCCCACATTATCAACAAGCCTTTTTGGACATACGCCCTACCAGCAAAGTCAATCACTAAGAGCCACAAGCCACATTCTTCCATTCATGTATCAATAATGTCAGTGCTTCGTTCTTCAATTTTATTGTGTACCGTTAGCATGGGAGTAGCATTTATGGGGTTGCTAGATGCAACCCGAAAAGCTGCTCTGGCTCAGATCCCCCCCACCGAAATTAGAAATGGAGGGCAACTCGGTGTCCAAACAATGTCGCAGGTAAATGTACTCTTTGTCAACCCAAGTATCGGAGATGACAAAGTAGGAAACGGGGGTGAAAACGCTCCTTTCAAAACAATTACTCAAGCACTACAAGTTGCTGGTTCCAATACAGTTATTATGCTCTCAAAAGGAACCTACAGTGCTGAGACAGGAGAAAAGTTTCCTTTAGTTCTCAAACCAAATGTGTCAATTCAAGGGGACAATCGCAACAAAGGTCGTGGTATTGTAATTACCGGAGGCGGTAATTACCTCAGCCGTACCTTTGGAGGACAAAACGTCACTATTGTGGGTGCAAACCAAGCCGGCTTGACTGGCGTGACACTCACCAATACCAATCCACGCGGTTATGGTTTGTGGATTGAATATAGTAATCCGTTAATTGCAGAAAATACTTTTACTGGCAGTACCCAAGATGGGATTATTGTCACAGGCAACAGTGCGCCTGTTATTCGGAATAATTTCTTTTATGAAAATGGAGCAAATGGAATCACAATTTCTGGTTCCTCCCGCCCCCAGGTACGAGAAAACGTTTTTCAACAAACGGGTTTTGGCATTAACATTGCTCAAAACTCTCAGCCAGTTATAGTAGGTAACCAGGTTCAGTACAATAGAGTTGGTGTTGTCGTACAAGCTAAGGCTCGCCCTGTATTGCGAAATAATCTCATCCAGGGTAGCAAAGAAGACGGGTTGGTCGCTCTTGCTCTAGCAGTCCCCAACTTGGGAAGCAACTCCGAACCTGGAGGTAACGAGTTTCGCAACAACACTCGCTACGACATCAATGCTAGTGCCGCCAAAGAAATTTTTCCAGCTTTTGGTAACAAAATAAATCAAACCCGCATTGCTGGTAAAGTTGATTTTACAGGTAATGTAGCGATCGCAGATGCAGGCACGCGGGGGCTTGGAGGAGAAGCCAATTATACAGAGGAGCAGGGAAGCAGGGGAGCAGGATCTTTGGGGAATTACCCACTTTCGACAATTCCCGTAAATCGTCAACCCTTACCTAGAAGTACCGAGATACTCGCGCCTAATGTACAGACAGCCATCAATGGGCGGCAATCGCCCACAACCAAGTATGAAAATCCCTCTTCTCTACCCCCTACCCCCTACTCCCTAACCCCTTTCAAGACAGGATATCGAGGGCAACCTTTACCCAGAACAATTATACATCAACCAGCATCTTTCCCAAGCAGAACCACTCAACTACCAGTCAATAATTCTTCAGAGACATCACCATCAAATTATACACGAATTTCTCCCAATACTATCGAGTTTGCTGCACCCCAAGCAGATTACCAAGTGTCAAATACCGTACTTGCACCTGCACCAGTGCAAAGAGCAAGGTCTCAAGCAACGTCAATGCCCGGTTTAGACGCATCCCCTGTAGGTGAGTCAGCACTTTTGCCAGTTCCCAATACCAATATTCCCATAGGCAACAGTCGCGGTAGGCGAAAAGCACCCGCTCGAAACTCCTCAGCAACAGTTTACAACGCAGCTGCGTCATCACCAGCCCAAGAAGGTCAAATCAATTTACGTTACCGGGTGATCGTTGAGATAGAGAATGGTAAAGACCAAGAATTAGTAAAGTTTCTCGCACCTGGTGCTTTTCGGACTCTCTGGCGAGGTCGTGATGTTATGCAAGCGGGCATTTTCAGCACTCGTTACAACGCCGATAGTATGGTGAAAATATTTAACAACAATGGTTTAAGAGCGGCTATTGAGCCGATAAATTAGGGGGAAGGGAGTAGGGAGTAGGGAGTAGGAGGAAAATACCATCTATTCCCTATTCCCCTCTCCCCATTCCCTATTCCCCAATCCGCCAATAATAACGATTCCATTCATAGATTCCTTGAATTTCGTATTCTTCTCCAGTGTTGAAGCGAATAATGCAATTTGTTGACGAACCACTACTATCATTCGTTTCATCAATCCGAATAATAGTACACTTATACCATTGACGACTGCAAGGGCCATCGTCTTGTACCCACTCCCACAGAGCATTACACACTTCAATGCGATCGCCAACTCTTAGCTTTGGCGCATCCTCATAAACATACTTTTGAAAGTGACAATCTTCGACGCGATTTAACCACTGTAAGCCATAGCGATCGCGAATAAACTGTACTGCACCTGAGTCATTTTCAAGCAGCCAATCGTTCAGTAGCTGTGCTTTCCACGAAAGGTTTTGTTCTTCTTGAGACTTAACAAATTCTAACAGTGCGTGTATCTCCTCTTGTGTAAGTTCGTCTAACGGATTTAACACATCTGACACATCTAGTTGAGAGTTTCCCTTAACTTTCTCTACTACTTGTAGTAGGATCTCCTTCTGTGTGTCGGTGAGAGGACAGCTAGCTGCATCGCAACGATAAAACGCTGCTTGCAAGGCTACTTGAATCTCATCTGGACTCATAGGTGGTACAGTAATGGATGACTTGATTGAACCCTCAGCGAGTTGCTGAGAACTTATTTAATAATTATTACAAAATTAAAAAAGAAGTCTTCAATACCTCTAGAGCGAAATTCTTGTAAGCTGAGATAGATGTAGCCTATGATTCTACCTTATCCACGGTGTCTTTTATGCTGTTGCGATCGCTCACAGTTATTCTTGTTTTTTGTATCATTTCAGTACTGTCATGGACATTTACCCCTTTCGCTGAAGCACTGACACAGGTTAAGCTATACGATCTCTCCTACCAACAGTGTCCAGGAGAACTAGCACAAGGATCTGTGACAAGTGGTGGAACGACAATGGCAGCAAACTGCTTTATTGTCACAGGCAAAGCTCGAAATGACACAAACAAGACCGTCTACGATGCGGATATTTTTGGTCGTATTTATGATGTTAACAACGATCCAGTAATGCAAAACCGCACGCGCCTTGGGTCTATTGATGAAATTCCACCTGGTGTCAGTAATTTTGAATTGCGAATTTCTGTAGCCGCGAATCAGCCCTTACCTTTAAAGCTCAAGCAATTTAAGGCAGCAGGGTTCAGCGCTCAAATTCGGAAGTAGGGAGGAGTGACCAGTGACCAGTGACCAGTGACCAGTGACCAGTGACCAGTGACCAGTGACCAGTGACCAGTGACCAATTACAAAAAAGTAGAGACGGTTTTTTGGCAATCGTCTCTAAATAAACATCTCCAGAAATTAATTGTGCATTGTATACAATTCTTAATAGAGACTAAGCATGGCTAGTCTCTACATTGCTTTTTGAGATGTCTCTGGAAGCAGTTGCCAAACTTAACCGACAATGGAAAAGCGTGTTAGAGACATAAGCAAAGAACTCAAAACGTTAAGCAGTAGAAAAGCCAATAGTGGAGAAAAGTCCATTCCACCCAAGGGGGGAATTATGGAACGGAAGAGATTGAGGTAAGGGTCTGTGATTTGGCTGAGGGCTGCAAATGGCTGGCTACCCCAACTGATGTTAGGGAACCATGACAAGAGGACTCTGATAATCAGTAAGATACTATAAATCTGTACGAATTGATAGAGTGTGCTGATCAGTAGATTCATGGATGGGTCAGTTTCCTGTTGAGTGTTAAAAGCGGTGTTATCCTTGATTCTAATTTATCTTTTATTTCAGCGCGTGCAATTACAATTATCCGCGTTCAGTTTCCAGATCTTATTTGTCATGGTCACTGGTCACTGGTCACTGGTCACTGTATTGAGGGGAACGGTCGTTAATGGGTTGATTGGCATTGCCATTCACATTTCCCAATTGCTGACGCACTTCATCAATCGTGGCATTGAGCTGAGCAATTTTATCTTCTAGAGATCGCCGTGCCATCTCCATCTCCATGCTGTCTTCTTCAGAAGCTTTGATAGGACGCTTTTTCGCTGCTTTTTTAACTTCTGTTGCGCTAGAGTTTAACTGACGCTCTTCTTCTGGTAATTCTTCAGGTTCTCGTTTGTAAGCAACAAGCGCACCCACAAGCCCACCTACTACGCTACCAACAATTGCTCCGGTTAGAAAACCACTTGCAAAACCATCTTGCTGACTCATATCCTTACCACCTTACTCTCCTTTACAGTTATCACCTTCAAATAACCTGTCAATAGCTACCAAGAGCATCTAACTCTTTCTGTTTGCGTTTCAGCCTCAGAGCCTTAGACTTCAAGCCTAACAACTTTTTATTGATCCGCTTGTACTGTTGAGGCTTGCCGTTAAACTTAGTAATACTTTGTTCGAGTTTCTCTATTTCTTCTTGAAAATACTTCCAGCCAGATTTAAGATCGGATGACAACAATTCAATTCGATTTTGCTTTGCTGTTTGCAACTGGTCATAAGTTGACTTAGCTAATGTTGCTATACTATCAGCCCATGCCCAAGCAATCCCAAAACGTGATTGAAGAATCTTCTCGACCTCTGAATCAGACTTCCCGGATTGAAGTAGATTTAAAGCTGTTCTTTGATATGAGCCGTAATAATAACTCATGTCTTCAAGCAGCAGAGCTTCTGAGATTTGAGGTAATTTCGCTTCGATTCCAACCCGGCGCTGAAAATCCGGTTTACCCGACTTGACTTTTGATTTACTAATAGTAGTTAGTCTTGCTATTAAAGGTTTTTTCTTTTTCACCAGGTTGTATCACCTCCTTAAATTGAAATCTGTTTATATTTAAGATACTAACTGCTTTTAACAGGTATGTTAACAAGTCTCGGATTGTATACCTTATTCATCTCCCATACCTGTTAGTATTAGGATATATTAACAGGTATTGGCAGATAATTACGATTTCATCAAAACAGTTATTATGCACTGGTCACTGGTTACTTGTCACTGCCCCTACGTGCATACTAGCTTATGTTCCAAAGATGCGATCGCCTGCATCTCCCAAACCTGGTACAATGAAACCGCGATCGTTGACCATTTGATCGATGGTGGCCGTGTAAACAATTAAGCCAGGATAAGCATCATTCAATTTTTGCAAAGCTGGTGGAGCTGCAACTACGCTAATAATCCGAACCTGAGTTGGATCGACACCGCGTTGTGTTAATTCTGCCATAGCCGCCATGATAGATCCACCCGTTGCGAGCATTGGATCGGTAACCAACACTCGCGTTTGCGATTGAAATTTTTTTGGCAACTTATTTAAGTAACACAGAGGTTGTAAAGTTTCTTCATCTCGCACCAATCCTAAATGATAAATTGATGCTAGGGGCAGAACTGTTTGCGCCCCTTCCAGTAACCCCAGTCCGGCTCGTAGAATTGGTACTACTGCCACAGGTACTGTTGGATCTATCAGAGTTGCCGGACAGGAATCTAAGGGAGACTGCACTGTTGTTTCTTGAGTTGGCAACCATTCTCGAGCTGCTTCATAAGTCAGCCACCGTCCTAACTCCGTCATCGCACTGCGAAACAGCACCGAGGGGGTTCCAGCATCACGAGCAACTGCCAACCAGTGCTTTATCAGAGGATGAGGGGGAACGTATACGCGCAATTGTAGCGTCATAGCCGGAAATAGCCGCTTTTTCTAATAAGTAACGACCGAAACATCTTGACGATCTCCAGCCTCAAGGCTGAGAGATTCTTAAGACATCGCTATCTTAATATCCTGATTGCTCAGGTTCCCAGGCTCAACACTTTTCCCACAAGGGGGTGCTGATGTCTCCTCAAGGTTGTTTCGGGCGTAGACTTTCCCCCAGTCCGGGGGTAGGTTTTTAAATCTTGTACTGATATGAATATTTTAGCATATTTGACAACCAAATCGCACTCCAGCCTTTAAGCTTTCACCTAGTGAGTCCAGCCCTGATGGCGAACGCGAACGCCTGTGCCTTGCACATAGCGTGGCACGAAGGGTTTCTACTATGACAACTACTTTGTTTTTTGTTGATAAATTTTTGCATTAGTAGTTGACAGCAATTCTCAATCAAGGTTATATTGTTGTTCAGTGTTCTCCTCTCTTTAAGGATCGGCAAACGGGATTGGTCAGGGTTCGTCTGGCTTGTCCCTCTTTTTTGTTATTTAGTTAGTAGTTACCACTAACCACTAACCACTAACCACTAACAATTATATGGATGTCATAGTTATTGGATCTGGAATAGGCGGTTTAGTAACAGCAACTCAATTAGCAGTTAAGGGTGCTAGAGTGCTGTTACTGGAACAATATTTAATCCCTGGGGGTAGCGCTGGTTATTTTGAGAGGGAGGGCTATCGATTTGATGTTGGGGCATCTATGATATTTGGATTCGGGCAAAAAGGAACGACTAACTTGCTTGCACGTGCCTTACAATCTGTCAATGTTAACTTAGAGGTGATTCCCGATCCGGTTCAAATTCACTATCATTTACCAGAAGGTTTGGATATTAAAGTTGACCGCATTTATGAAGAATTTTTGCAAAATCTAACTGCGTACTTTCCACATGAGAGCAAAGGAATTCGTCAATTTTATGATGAATGTTGGCGAGTCTTTCATTGTCTCAATAGTATGGAGTTGCTGTCATTGGAGGAACCCCGGTATTTACTTCGCAGTTTTTTTCAGAAGCCTTTGGCGTGTCTTGGTTTAGCAAAATATCTACCTCAAAATGTTGGGGATGTGGCAAAGCGTTATATTAAAGACCCCCAATTGTTAAGATTTCTTGATATAGAGTGCTATTGCTGGTCAGTAGTACCTGCTCAGATGACACCCATGATTAATGCTGGAATGGTTTTTTCAGATAGACACTACGGAGGTGTCAATTATCCTAAAGGTGGGGTAGGACAAATTGCTCAAAAATTAGCAGAAGGGTTGATTAAAGCAGGAGGACAAATTCAATATCAAGCCAAGGTCTCGAAAATTCTCATAGAAAATAAACAAGCTGTGGGTGTACAACTCACTAACGGTCAAGTGTATCGTGCTAAACGAATTGTCTCAAACGCTACACGATGGGATACCTTTGAGAAATTACTAAATCAACAAGAAATTCCTTCTAATGAAAAAAGATGGCAGCAACGCTATCAGAAGTCACCTAGTTTTCTAAATTTGCATATGGGAGTAAAAGCGGAAGTTTTGCCTTCAGGGACAGAGTGCCATCACATTTTGCTAGAAAACTGGGAAAAGATGACAGCGACAGAAGGAACTGTATTTGTGTCGATTCCAACGTTGCTTGACCCAGAGTTAGCACCTTCTGGATATCACATCATTCACTCTTTTACACCTTCCTGGATTGATGACTGGCTGGGTTTATCAGCAAGTGAGTATGACGCAAACAAAGAACAGGCGGCTTGGAGAATAATTAATCGTTTGGAAAAGATTTTTCCAGGGTTAAATGCAGGTTTGGATTATTTAGAGGTGGGGACTCCTAAAACCCATCGTCGCTTTTTAGGTCGTGATGATGGTACTTATGGACCAATCCCCCGACAGAAGTTGCGAGGGTTGTTGGGAATGCCTTTCAACAGAACATCAATTTCAGGGCTTTATTGTGTGGGAGATAGTACGTTTCCCGGTCAGGGTTTAAACGCAGTGGCATTTTCTGGGTTTGCTTGTGCTCATCGTATCGCTGTTGATTTGGGGCTGAATCAGTGACCAGTGACCAGTGACCAGTAACCAGTGAGTGGTGACGGGTGTCACAAAATAGTGACAATGCGACCTACGATGTTGGGAGAAATGAGAATGTGACATTATAGCCTTTCTCAGTCTAATGAGGTACACCCCCCTTTCATCCCCCCAAGGCATCGGGGGGACAGAGGGGGGTAATTTTTGTACCTCACCAAGTTGAAATTTGCTGTAAGCTTTCAATTGTTGAATTGGTTGTGAGAACTTTGATTGACTATAAACACTTAGCAGTGTGTCGATGCTCACACAAAAGCTTAATAGTTAGATCTGCCTATAGGTCTTACAATACCAACTGTCACTAAGCGAAACTGAAAAGATAAAGGAACCAATGTTAATAGTAGCCATCCCCCTGCACCTGCTCTCTTGCCGTGTACTATTGCAGGGGTTTTCTTAGTTTAACCTTTGTTATTAGTCAGGGTCGCAATAGCTTTGGGTGATATCACAGGGTTTACAGTTGTAATAAAGGAAAGTTAATCAGCAAGAGTATTGCGAAAAATTTTACACAACAAGAGATAAAGTTCATTACAAGCCTTTGTACATACTACATAAGCTACTAAAAGTCTCGTTTTTTGCCAAAAGATTTACTAGATGACATATTGAGATTGAGTTATTGCCTCCTCTCCTTGTGCCATTAGTTGCTTTTCTAAGCACTGTTAAGCCAAGGAGGCTCCCAATGTTGGTGTCTAACCATCTCAATTTGCCGATAGAAAATCGGCTACTCGCCGCTCTACCTGCTTCAGAATACCAACGCCTTATTCCTCACCTGGATTTCGTTACGCTCTCACTCAAGCAAGTGCTCTACGAGTCTGGCGAACCAATTAAACACGTCTATTTTCCCCATCAGGCAATAGTTTCTTTGGTCTCCACCCAGTCAGACGGCTCGACGGTCGAAGTCGGTGTGGTAGGCAATGAAGGCATGGTGGGTCTTCCCGTAATTTGGGGCGGTAACACCACAACTACCACCGCGTTTGTGCAGATTGCAAACACTGCCATGAGGATGGAGACAGAACATCTCAAAACCGAGTTCAACCGAGGTGCTTCACTTCAAAGTCTGCTGTTACGTTATACGCAAGTACTGTTCACCCAGGTCTCGCAAACAGCTGTTTGCAACCGTCTCCATACAATAGAAGAACGACTCGCCCGGTGGCTGTTGATAGTCTCTGACCGTATGCCGTCAAACACGTTTGCTCTCACTCAGGAATTTATCGCCCAAATGCTTGGTACACGGCGCTCTGGCGTCACAGTGGCTGCAGGCACCCTCAGCAAGGCGGGAATAATCCACTATAGTCGTGGCAGAATTACTATCCTGAATCGGTCAGACTTGGAAGCGACTTCCTGTGAATGTTATCATCTCGTTAAAGCCGAGTGCGAGCGGTTGCTAGGTAATGGGTTGCGGGCGTGATTTCAGATGAATTCTTTCTCAGTAGTTGTTTGTGTCGGAAACCGTACAGACGCCTATACTCAGTTTGTTTATACTACTAAGAAAATTTAGTAAATCTGAGACAGAAAAGTATTCTGTTTATATAGGACTAATGGATAGGATTATTAAGCGGATATTGATATGTGATGATAATGCTGATAACTCTTTTCTTCTCCAAGCAATTCTAGAAGCAGAGGAGCGCGAGATTGAGATTGCTGATTCTGGTGCGGCAGTGTTAACTAAGATTGAAACTGACTCTGACTCGACTGACCTGCTGATACTAGATGTGATGATGCCTGAAATGGATGGATACGAAATTGCTCAACGTATCAGACAATCAGATAAGTTTCAATCTCTTCCTATTTTGTTAGTCACAGGTATTAGTGAAGATTATTCTCAAAACTATCGCGATGTAAAGGTTGATGGATTGATCCGAAAGCCTATTGACATCGATCTAGTAATCGCTCAAGTGGAAGCTATTCTACACCCCAGTCTATAAAACAAATATACCTGGTTATGAGAAAATAATTGACAAGTTTCTCAATGGAAATTTGTCAATTAAAATATTTTATAAATTAAAATATTTATTGTTTGGATCTTAATTAGTATTTAAAAATACAAAAACGTGGTGAAAAGAAACTGGTTTCGATTATTACTAGCACTAATAGTTGCTTATTTTTGCGTAATAGCACCACCAATGTTGAAAAGTACTTCTGCGGCGATCGCTGATTCACCGCACGTAACAAAAAGCCAAGATAAGACACAGGCTTTAGTGGAACAGGGTAAAAGACTTTACGAAGCCGGAGAGTTTTCTCATGCAGCTGATGTCTTGAAAGAAGCTTCTACAGTTTTTGAAGCTAATGGGGATAGTTTGCAGGCGGCTATGACGTTAAGTAATCTTTCCTTGGCTTATCAGCAACTGAGTTTGTGGAATCAAGCAGAGGACGCGATCGCACAAAGTTTAAATTTGTTACAAGATTTACAAAATTCACAAGAATATTCTAGAATTCTCGCACAAACTCTAGATGTACGAGGGCAGTTGCAGTTAGCACAGGGCAAAACAGAGTCTGCACTTATGACTTGGCAAGACGCTGCTCATATTTATCAGAAAATAGGAGAAAGCACAGCATTCACCCGCAACCGTATCAATTCCGCTCAAGCTTTACAAGCTTTAGGAAATTACCGTCAGGCAAATAAACTATTAACTGAGGTATCACAAACTCTTAAAAATCAACCAAATTCCCCCGTGAAAGTTGCACAATTATTGAGTCTTGGTAATGTTCTACAAGTTGTAGGTGATTTGAAAGAATCTCAGCAGGTGTTGGAGCAAAGTTTAGCACTTGCAAAAGCGTCACAATTGACTCAAATGGAGAGTGAAATTTTATTCAGTTTGGGTAACACAGCTCGTGCTCAGAAAAAATTTCAAAAAGCATTCAACGACTACCAACAAGCTGCAAGTCTGTCTTCTCAATCGCTTACCCGCATTCAAGCTTATCTCAATCAACTGAATTTATCGATCGCAACTAAGCAATCTTTCAATCATCTCATATTGTTATCTCAAATTCAATCTGCGATCGCTGACTTACCTACAAGCCGAAGGGCTGTTGAGGTGAAAATTAACTTTGCCCAAAATTTGATAAAACTGGGGAGTAGAGGAGAGGACACGGGGATGAGGGGACATGGAGATACGGCGAATGGAAAACTCTCCGCGTCTTCTTCCTCTGTCTTCCAAACAGCAGCCCGCGTTTTAACAGAAGCAGTCCAACAAGCACAAAGCTTGCAAGATCGGCGTTCTGAATCCTATGCTCTTGGGACTTTTGGGGAGTTATACGAACAAAATCAGCAGTTTTTATATGCCCAAAAACTGACAGAGAAAGCTTTGTTGATTGCTCAAGATCTAAATGTAGGGGATATTGCTTACCAGTGGCAATGGCAAATGGGGCGTCTACGCAAACAGCAAGGAGATCTTACAGGAGCAATTGCATTTTATTCTCAAGCATTCAAAACCCTTCAATCCTTGCGGCGCGATCTGGTGGCTATCAATCCAGATATTCAGTTTTCATTCCGGGAAAGTGTGGAACCAGTTTATCGGGAGTTTGTTACTTTGTTACTGCAAACAGGGAATAGGGGACAGGGGAACCCATCTCAGGATAATTTGCGACAAGCGCGTTTTGCGATGGAGTCTTTACAACTTGCAGAACTAGACAACTTCTTTCGCTCAGCTTGTTTGGAACCCAAGCAAGAACTTGACCCTGTGGTCGATCAAAAAGATCGACAAGCAGCTGTTATCTATCCAATTATTTTGCCCAATAGCTTAGAGGTCATTCTGAAATTACCCAATCAAGACTTGCACTACTATAACACTTTTATTGATCGAGATAAAGTCAATGATATTATAGAAAATCTTAGGAAAAATTTGCAAGATGTTACCCAAACTGCTCAAGTTAAACGACTCTCACAACAGGTATATAACTGGTTAATTCGACCAGCGGAAGCAGAATTAAGCAAGAATGGTATTAAAACTTTGGTGTTTGTATTGGATGGTGAGTTGCGAAACGTTCCTATGGCAGTTCTCTTCGACCAAGAACAGCAAAAATATTTGGTAGAGAAGTATGCGCTCGCCGTAACACCTGGTTTGCAACTTCTTGCTCCCCAACCCTTACAAAAGGTAAAGTTGAATGCTTTAACTGCAGGAGTGACGCAAGCACATTCCATTGAAAACCGCAAATTTCCCCAACTTAAAAATGTACCACGAGAGTTAAAAGAAATTCAATTGGAGATTCCTAAGAGCGAGAAATTACTCAATCAGCAATTTACCGAAAATAATCTGCAAAATCAACTGCAAACCGACCCTTACACAATAGTTCACCTAGCAACTCACGGTGAGTTTAGTTCCGATCCAGAAAAGACTTTTATTCTGATGTGGGATAAGTTACTTCAGGTCAAGGAATTTGATAAGTTATTAAGAGTTAGCGATCGCAAACGGTCAAATGCCATTGAGTTACTCGTTCTTAGTGCCTGTAAAACTGCTGAAGGAGACAAGCAAGCAGCACTAGGATTGGCTGGAGTTGCAGTCCGGGCGGGTACTCGCAGTACCCTAGCAACATTGTGGGCGGTTAATGATGAATCAACAGCTGATTTGATGAGTGAGTTTTACCGAGAGTTAAAAACTGGGGTGAATAAAGCAGAAGCACTCCAACGTGCTCAACTTGCAGTTTTTGCTAAGGATAAAAATCCCTTCTTCTGGGGATCTTTTGTACTTGTAGGCAATTGGTTATAGTTTTAGAAGACACTTCAACTGTATAACGCACTGTCCAAATTGACCATCATGTGAATCAACGAATAATGGTCGTTTCATACTTGTAGGGGCGCAAGGCCTTGCGCCCCTACGGTGGGTGATGTTGGTTCGTCAAAAAGATAAAAACCATAGAATTGAGAATATTAAAACATATTTAACATATTCGCGGAATTCCCCATCCGCCATGCGGTGGGGATGGATAGCGCACAAAAACTAGAGGTTCGTTCGCGTAGCGTCTCCGAAGGAGTTTGCCTCTAGTTTTTGTAATTTGTCTTCTAACGAACGAACAAACTCGCGAAACACATCAACCTGAGTTCTACCTGTCAAGTCACAGTACGTATTTAGAATTTTCTTTTCTTGCTCGGTAACTCGAAAAGTCAGCATATGTTTATTTGACATTTTCTTTATTTTCTACTTGCATTGTCTATCTATATGATATACAATAAAAGACAAGGAGGCAAGAAAATATGTCATTCAAAAGTAAAGAGCAAAAAGCGCTAGATCAGGATAAAAATAAAGATACGTATATCTCGACGGTTGTACAGCATTTAAAACTATCAAGTCTTGGATCTGCTGTAGTATCTGACATATTGTCACACGCCAACAGTTTATATAACACCTTGACTTTCAATTTGAGACAAGGATTTTTTGTACACAAAACTCTGAATTTTCAATCTTTGACCATTGATTTACAAACCGACTTCAAAGAAAACTACCATTACAAAATGCTGCATTCTCAAGCAGCCCAGTCTGTGTGTCATAAGGTGGCTGAGAATTTCAAATCATTCAAACAGCTTTTGGACAAGTATTTTAGCGAGGGAACAAAGAAGCCTAAATTACCAGGTTATCGTCAAAAAGGTGGTATGTTTGAAGTGACATATCCCAGTCAATCAGTAAATATATCACAAGAGCATGGCATTATATTTGCTACTGTTTCTACTGGCATTCTGTTCAAGAAGCAGCACAAAGAAGATGTCATGGAAACAAGTTTAAATGAAAGATTGAAATTCAGGATTCCTGATGACGTTGACCCCAAACGCCTTGTTGAGCTAGTAATTACATCAAAGCATAGAGAGATTTATCTACATTGGGTATGTAGAAAGAAAAAAGAAATTATTACTGAATTAGATAAGTCAAGTGTTTTAGGAATTGACATCGGGTTAAACAACTTTATTACTTGTATTCCGAACACAGGTAAAGAAGGATTTATCATAAATGGGCGACCATTAAAAGCAATAAATCAGTTTTATAATAAAACTGTATCTAAGCTAAAAAAGGGTAAGGATGAGAATTTCTGGAGTGGGAGTTTAGCTAGAGCAACTCAATCTAGGAATAACCAAGTCCGCGATTTTATCAAGAAATCTGCACGTACAATAATCAATAAATGTTTAGAATCAGGAATAGGCAAAATAGTATTTGGTTGGAATGAAGGGATAAAGAATGGAATAGACAATGGGCGTGTTAATAATCAAAATTTTGTACAAGTGCCGTTTACCGCATTACGTGATACGCTCAAGTATTTATGTGAAAGATCTGGAATAGAATTCGTAATTGTAGAAGAATCATACACTTCAAAAATGTCATTTTTTGATGGGGATGAGCTACCCGTATTCGGAAAAGAAACCGAATCCCAGAAGGAACAGAAGCCTTCCGGTAGAAGAACAAAGCGTGGTGAATACAAAACAGCAAGCGGAACAGTCGTCAACGCCGATGCTCAGGGTGCTTGCAATATCCTAAGAAAGGCAAAAATTGACACTTCAAAAATTACTTTTCGAGTGTGTCAAATTCTCAAAAGAATCAATATTTGGATAGGTAAAAAATTCCTATCATGTAAAGGTACGGCAGCAAGCTTGTCTTGTTGCACGACTATAGGAGTCACTGAACCGACTCGGTAAACTAGAAACCCCATCCGCCATGCGGTGGGGTGGTTCATACTGAGAACACTTGAAAATGATCTGCTATGTTAGTAAGCGCTCTCCCACTCTGTAAATAAACCTTCGCGCACGAAATAACGCCGTCAGGCCTCATTAACATTAACGCTCTTTTATGACTCTGAATAGAGAAAAATACACATAACTGTTTGCCATTCACTTATGAGCCAGTATATTTTCAGTAGTCTCACAGATGATGAAGAACTTAATTTTTCTGAAGAAGCAGAGGTTTTCGTTTTTCCTACTTCTTTCGCCCAGCAGCGATTGTGGTTTCTCGACCAGTTAGCACCGGGTAATCCATTTTACAACGTGTCAACAGCACTTCGCCTGACAGGTTCCCTCAACTTCACTGCCTTAAAGCAGACATTCAACGAAATTGTACGTCGCCACGAAACCTTACGCACTACGTTTGTTCTGCTAGAGCAGCAACTAGTGCAGGCGATAGCACCCAGCTTAACCATACCTCTTCCCCTAATAGACCTACGCAATTTCCAGAGACAAGAATGCGACACACAAGTGCAGCAAATCGTAACCCAAGAGGCTCAACGTCCTTTCAATCTCATCACCGGACCATTGCTGCGAGTAAAGCTGCTACAACTGGATGAAGCAGAATATCTGCTGCTGCTAAATCTACATCACATTGTTGCCGATGGCTGGTCAATTGGAGTGCTAATTAGAGAACTGGGGGTATTATACAAAGCTTTCGCAGAGGATAAGCGATGTCTGACGACAAGCGACTCCATGTCTACCCCCCTAGCAGAATTACCCATTCAATATGCAGATTTCGCAGAATGGCAACGGGAGTGGCTGCAAAGAGTGGGAGCAAACGGCACCTCGCCCCTACAAACTCAGTTAGCTTATTGGCAAAAGCAATTAGACGGGATTTCGGTGCTGAATCTCCCCACCGACAGACTAAGATCAGCAGTTCCTACCTACAGGGGTGCAAAACAATTTTTAGAGCTACCACACTCCTTAACTCAAGCGCTAGAGGCACTGAGCTACCAAGAAGGCGTTACCTTGTTCATGATTCTGCTGGCAGTATTTCAAACCTTGCTTTATCGCTACACGCAGCAAGAGGATATTACAGTAGGTTCACCTATTGCCAATCGCAATCGTAGCGAACTAGAAGGATTAATTGGTTTTTTTGTCAATAGCTTGGTGCTACGTATAGATTTCTCAGGTAACCCGACGTTTCGAGAATTGTGGAATCGAGTGCGAGAGGTAACTTTAGGAGCCTATGCTCATCAGGATTTGCCCTTTGAAAAGCTGGTGGAGGAACTGCATCCAGAGCGAGATTTGAGCTATCATCCTTTTTTTCAGGTTGTATTTAGCCTGCAAAACACTCCCATCGAAGCGCTAGAGTTACCTGGGTTAAGGCTTTCGCTATTTGAGTTCGACAGCAAAACTGCAAAGCTTGATTTAGAGTTCCATCTGTGGCAGGACTTGGATAGTTTGAAAGGACAAATAATTTATAGCACAGATTTATTTGATGACACGACCATTACCCGGATGCTGGGACATTTCCAAACGCTGTTAGAAAGCATTGTTGCCAATCCAGAACAGCGTCTTTCAGATTTATCTTTGCTGACTGAAGAAGAACGACTTGAGTTATTAATTGATTGGAATGACACTAAAAAAGACTACCCACAAAACAAGTGTTTTCATCAGTTATTTGAAGCGCAGGTGCAGGAAACTCCCGATGCGAACGCAGTAGTCTTTGATAAGCAGCAGTTAACCTATCGCGAACTAAATATCCGCGCTAACCAACTTGCACATCACCTGCAAAAATGGGGGGTAGTCCCTGACGTTTTAGTAGGCATTTCCGTAGAGCGATCGCTAGAGATGATCGTCGCACTATTAGGCATTCTCAAAGCAGGTGGAGCATACCTGCCTTTAGATCCGAGCTTACCTCAAGAGCGTCTTAAGTTCATGCTAGAAGATGCACAAGTTTCAGTATTGCTGATACAAGAAAAGTTGCTCGAGCATTTTGAGGACTTATCGACTCCAATTATTTGTATAGATGAAGATTGGGCAACTATTACACAACACAGCCAAGAAAACCCAACCAGCGGCGTCACACTTGACAACCTAGCTTATGTTATCTACACTTCTGGCTCAACAGGAAAGCCTAAAGGCGTTTTGCTCCAGCATCGAGGATTGTCCAACTTAGCGTCAGATCAGATTGAGGTTTTCAACTTGCAACCGAGTAACCGCATTCTGCAATTCGCATCATTAAGTTTCGATGCCTCAATTTTTGAGATTGTCATGGCACTGCAGACAGGAGCAACTCTTTATTTAGCAAACAAAGAATCCCTTCTACCCGGACAACCTTTGCTTCAAATACTGCGCGAAAAAGCTATTACTCACGTTACCCTTCCGCCAGCAGTGTTAGCAATCCTACCTACAGAATCACTTCCGGTATTGCAAACTATTATTTGTGCAGGTGAATCTTGTACTGATGATATTGTAAAACGTTGGTGGAACTCTCAGCGTCGGTTTTTTAATGCTTACGGGACTACTGAAACAACCGTTTGGTCAACTGTTGCAGAGATTAGTCATATAAGTGAAAAACCGCCCATTGGTCGCCCTATTGCTAATACTCAAATTTATATATTAGATAAGCATTTACAACCTTTACCAATTGGAATTTCTGGAGAATTATATATAGGTGGTGACGGATTGGCACAAGGCTATATTAACCGTCCAGAATTAAAGATTGAAAAATTTATTTCCAATCCTTTTCATGATAAAAAAGGAGCGCGACTTTACAAGACGGGTGATTTAGCTCGGTATCGAGCGGACGGTAATATTGAATTTTTAGGTCGCATCGATAATCAAGTAAAAATTCGTGGATTTCGCATTGAGTTGTCAGAAATTGAAACAGTGCTGAGTCAGCATCAAAGTGTGCAAAAAGCAGTAGTAATTGTTGAAGAAAATGTATCTGGCGATAAGTCCTTGGTGGCTTATATTGTTACCAATGTAAAGACGCAAAATTTCGCGTCTCTACTCCGTAAATTCTTAAAAGAAAAATTACCAGAATATATGCTCCCAAAAGCTTTTATAGTGCTGGATTCTCTGCCGCTAACAGCTAGTGGTAAAGTGGATCGTTTGGCGCTAAGAGAACTCGACAGTCCGGCTAGCCGCTCAACAGATAAAGCATTTATCGCTCCTCGGACTCCAACCGAGTCAATCTTGGCAAAAATTTGGGCTGAAGTCCTTAATGTTGAGCGTGTGGGTATTCATGATAACTTCTTCGACTTGGGAGGAGATTCGCTGTTAACTGTAAGCCTCCTGAAGCAAATACATAAGCAGTTTGAGCGCGAATTGCCGCTATCTAGCTTATTTTTAAATCCAACAATTGAAAGTTTATCAACTTCTCTATCCTCAAAAGCAGATTCTCTCCCGTGGTCACCCTTAGTTCCAATTCAACCTGCTGGTTCAAGTCCAGCTTTCTTCTGCGTCCATCCAATTTTTGGTGTTGTCTTTCCTTATTATGAATTAGCTCATCATTTGGGAAACAATCAACCATTTTATGGGCTACAACCCATTGGACTTGACGGAAAAACTTCTCCCCTAACTAACATTGAGGATATGGCTACCCACTACATTGAAGCATTGCGTAGAGTGCAGCCTAAAGGTCCTTATTTTTTAGGAGGTTGGTCTTTTGGAAGTTGGGTTGCTTTTGAAATGGCTCAACAACTCCAAAGATCTGGGGAAGAAGTGGCTCTACTTGCTGTGCTTGACACTTTAGCACCAATTCCAGGCAATATACCTTCTTTGGGTAACAATTTTAAGTTTATGCTGACTACAGTGGCGCGATATATATGGCCTTTTTTCTTCGATTATTTTTATCTAATTATCGCGATCGTCAAGAATCGAATTAACACTTTAACTTCTCGATTGACTAATTTTATTAAAATTATGCGGCTCCCAACAAATCTCTTCTCTCACCTCATCCTCAAAGAGGATGCCACAGTTAACGTTATACCTGAAGAATCCAAGTTAAGACTTTTAAGGGAGTTAGCAATTCGTCCAATGCTTCGAGTTTTCTATGCCAATAGCCAAGCAGTTCTCAACTACGTTCCGCAAGCTTATCCTAAACGAATTAATCTTTTTAGAACAAAGGTTCAGTCTAGCATTGCCAAGGAAGATCCGAGTATGGGTTGGGATCGGCTAATTGTGGGAGGAACGGAAATTTACCATATTCCTGGCAATCACCTAACTATGCTAAGAAAACCCCATATCCAAGTTCTCGCCGTACAGCTAAGAGCTTGTATTGAGAAAGCACAAAATTTACAGCAGTTTTCACCTAAATGAACCACATCGTTGGTAGGGGCGCAATGCCTTGCGCCCCTACGGCTATGGTCTATTACCTGAAAATGGCTGTAAGATAAGGATCAACTATGTCTTCTAAAGAAGTTTTCGTCTTTCCCGCATCTTTTGCTCAACAGCGACTATGGTTCCTCGACCAGTTGATCCCCGGCAATGCTATCTACAATGTGCTGACAGTAATTCGCTTGACAGGTTCGCTTAAGTTAGCCGCACTAGAACAGACTTTTAACGAAATCGTGCGTCGCCACGAAACCTTACGCACCACTTTTATAGTATTGGATGGGCAACCCCTACAGACGATAGCACCCAGCTTAACAATACCTATTTCTGTATTAAACCTCCAGCAATTACCAACCGATCGACAAGAGGTTAAAGCAAAGTGCATTGTTACCGCAGAAATAGAACATCCCTTCGATTTATCCTCTGGGCCATTGCTGCGAGTCATACTCCTCGTCCTTTCCGAGACAGAACATATTCTATTATTGAATATGCACCACATTATCTGCGATGATTGGTCTATGGGGCTACTGATTCGGGAACTGGGAACGCTGTACGCAGCTTTTGCACAGAACCAGCCTTCTCCCCTATTAGAACTGCCTCTTCAGTACGCCGATTTTGCTCACTGGCAGCGCGACTGGCTGCAAGGAGAAGTACTCCAAACCCACTTAGCTTACTGGCGGGAGCAATTAAACGGTATTTCCATACTGCATCTGCCTACTGACAAACTAAGACCAGCTATACAAAGCTATCAAGGAGCAACACAATTTCTAGAGTTACCGAAAAAGCTAATTGATGGACTAGAAAAGCTGTCACAGCAAGAAGGTGTCACCTTATTTATGACACTGGTGGCAGCATTTCAAACGTTACTTTACCGCTACACACACCAAGAAGATATCGCGCTAGGTTCAGCAATTGCTAACCGTAACCGCAGTGAAATAGAAGGAATAATTGGTTTTTTTGTCAATAGTTTGGTGCTGCGTAGCAACTTATCTGGAAACCCCACTTTTCGGGAACTACTAGGCAGAGTACGGGAGGTAACGTTAGGAGCATACAGTCACCAAGATTTGCCGTTTGAAAAGTTAGTTGAAGAACTGCATCCAGAGCGAAACTTGAGCCACCATCCTTTGTTTCAAGTGGTGTTTGGTTTCCAGAATGCGCCAATGTCAGCGCTAGAACTGCCTGAATTAGTACCTAGCTTTATGAATATTGACTTGAAAAAAACGCGTTTTGATTTGGAACTGCATCTGTGGAAGTGTTCTGAGGATTTTAGGAGCTTATGGGGTGGAAATTGGGAGTATTCTGAAGGTCTGCGTGGCGTAATGGTTTACAACACAGATTTGTTTGAGCGAGCTACCATTAGCAGGATGCTGAAACATTTTAAAACTCTGTTGTCAGGTATTGTTGCAAATCCAGAACAACGAATTGCAAATTTACCGTTATTAAGTGAAGTGGAGCTACATCAGGTATTGGTGGAATGGAATAACACCCAAGCAGATTATCCTCAAGATAAGTGTATCCATCAATTGTTTGAGGAAAAGGTACAGCAGTATCCTAATTCTATAGCAGTAAGCTTTGCTAACGAGCAACTCACTTATCAAGAGTTGAATACTCGCAGCAATAAACTAGCACACCACTTACAAAAAATCGGAGTATGTTCAGAAGTTTTAGTCGGCATTTGTATTTCACAGTCTATAGAAATGATAATCGGGTTGTTGGGTATTCTTAAAGCAGGAGGAGCGTATGTTCCATTAGACCCCAGCTATCCTCAAGAGCGCCTAAATTTTATGCTTGAAGATGCACAAGTTTCATTATTGCTGACACAAGAAAACTTGCTCAAGCATTTTGAAGGTTTCTCAAATCCAATTATTTCTATAGATAAAGACTGGGAAATTATTACCCAAGAACAGGAAGACAATCTCAAAAGCGATTTAAATACTGATAATTTAGCCTATGTTATTTACACCTCTGGTTCTACAGGAAAACCCAAGGGAGTAGCTGTACCTCATAAAGCTGTCAATCGTTTAGTGTGCAATACTAACTATATAAAATTAGAACCATCTGATAAAGTCGCCCAAGCCTCAAACACATCCTTTGATGCAGCGACATTCGAGATTTGGGGAGCGCTACTTAACGGTGCTCAACTTGTGGGAATTAGTAAATATGTAACCCTTTCGTCTCGCGAATTTGCATTACAACTACGAGAAAAAAGTATCAACGTTCTGTTTTTGACTACCGCCTTGTTTCAACAGTTTGCTAGAAATGTTCCGCAAGCTTTTGCGACCTTGAAATATTTACTGTTTGGTGGCGAAACTGTTGATACGAGATGGATTACAAAGATTCTCCAATATGGTGCGCCAAAGCATTTAATTCATGTTTATGGCCCTACGGAAAATACCACATTTTCTTCTTATTACTGCGTAGAAGAATTACCATCAGCCACATATTTTCCTATTGGTCGCCCCATTACAAACACCCAGATTTATATATTAGATACCCATTTACAACCTATGCCTATTGGTGTTACTGGCGAATTATATATGGGTGGGGAGGGGCTGGCGCGAGAATATCTCAATCGCCCTGAACTAACTGCTGAACACTTTATTACTCATCCTTTTAGTAATAAGCCAAAAACACGTCTTTATAAAACGGGTGATTTAGCTCGCTATTTACCAGATGGCAATATTGAATTTTTAGGTCGTATTGACAATCAAGTCAAGATTCGCGGCTTCCGCATTGAGTTGTCAGAGATTGAAGCGGTGTTGAGTCAACATCTAGCAGTCACAGCAACTGTTGTCATTGTTGCTGAGGACGTACCTGATGATAAGTACTTGGTGGCTTATATTGTTCCCAACCAGGAACAAATACCGACGCAAGACGTGCAAGGCTTTGCATCCTTACTTCGTCAATTTCTGAAAGAAAAGTTACCAGAATACATGGTGCCAAGAGCCTACGTAGTCCTGGAATCTCTACCTCTAACACCTAATGGCAAAGTGGATCGCCGTGCTTTACCCACGCCTGATACAATTACCTTCAATAATCACGATTATGTGGCACCGCGATCGCAAGTTGAAGAATTACTTGCAGAAATTTGGGCTAAAGTCTTGGGAAAAGAGCAAGTAGGCGTCCACGACAATTTCTTTGAATTGGGCGGTCATTCTCTACTAGCGACTCAGCTAACTTCCCGTATCCGTGACACCTTCCAAATAGATTTGCCTGTACGCAATTTGTTTGAAGCACCGACTGTAGAACAACTTGCTAGGTGTATTGACACAATGTATTGGACAGCAAAAGGTGTGGATAAAGTTGGAACTACGAGTCAGGAGCGAGAAGACGTGGAATTTTAAGGGCTTGCAACAGGTTTAGTTGCTATATCTGAAGCGTCGCTCTTTGCTTAATTATCATTATCAATAAAAATTTTGACAGATCCCTTCCTGGTTCTAAAATGAAATTGGACTTCATCGCTGACAAAACTAGCTTATGCAAGACTCTAGACAAGAAATAAATGCCAGAAGACAAGAAATAAATGCTAGAGCTTCTATAGATTTGGAACTGCGAAAGACTTGGTATTCCCCCGTTGCTGATGTTTATTACAACGCAAGACCGCACTATCCAAAGGAACTAATTGATCGGTCTGTCGCTTTAGCCCAACTTTCCTCAGATGCATCGATTCTTGAGGTTGGTTGTGGTCCAGGAAATGCGACGGTGACTTTTGCTCAATTTGGTTTTTCAATGACGTGTCTTGAGCCAAACCAGGATTTTTGTTATTTGGCACAACACAACTGCGATCAATATCCAAAAGTTACAATTTGCAATACTTCATTTGAGGAGTGGGAACTAGAAGCAAAACAGTTCAATGCCGTTCTAGGAGCCAATGCCTTTCACTGGATACCGCCAGAGATTAGATATACCAAGGCAGCAGCGGCAATGTGCAATAACGGTTTTCTTATCCTGCTATGGAATCTGACCCCAGAACCGAAATACGAAGTTTACCAAGTGATTGAGGAAGTGTATCAAGCTTATGCGCCCTCCCTTATTCGATATGAAGGTGCAAAGATTCAAGCGGAGATTTTGAGGGGGTTTGGACAAGAGATTTTAGACTCCAATTGTTTTAAAGAGTTGGTTGTCGAGCAAACTGCGTGTGAAGTCACCTATAGCATTGATGACTACCTCAAGCTTTTGAGTACCTTTGGGAGACTAGAGCCACAAGCGAAAGAGTTACTTTGCAGCTCCTTGCGGGAGAAGCTAGAAAAAATTGGAGATAGCGTACAACTGGAGTTTCTTTCTGCTGTTCATGTTGCCCGCAAAGACAGCTAAACTGTTGAGGTCGGATAACGCGGCACAACAACCCGGTACTCCAAATGGCTATGAAGCTGATTCTATCTGCATCCTAGCTCATCAGTGATAGGTGAAAACTTTGTACTTTTTGTCAATACCTCCAAGGGGTGTAATTTTGAATACAGTTGAGTTTTTATCTTATCTTCGCAGCTTAGATATTCAAGTTTTTATTTCTGATAAAAAGTTTCGCTGTAACGCGCCTGAAGGAACTCTTACAGCAGAATTACGTGCAGAAATTCAAGAGCGTAAAACAGAAATTATTGAATTTTTAGAAGCAACTCATCATGCTAGTAAGCACAGCTTTAGACCTCTGGTACCTATTTCGCGGTCAGGAAATCTTCCCCTCTCTTTTGCTCAACAACGGCTGTGGTTTCTTGACCAATTAATCCCTAATAATCCTTTCTATAACATTCCACTAGCACTAAATTTAACAGGTTCGCTCAATCAAGCCGCGCTAGAGAAAACTTTTAACGAAATTGTGCAACGACACGAAGCTTTACGTACTAATGTTGTGGTGCAGTCAGGGCAACCAGTTCAGGTAATTAATCCTACGCTAACAATACCCTTACCAGTCATAGATTTACGGCAACTGCCACAAGCCGAACGAGAAATACAAGCACGACGACTCACTACCCAAGAAGCTCAACGTCCTTTCAATTTATCAACTGATTTATTGCTGCAAGTAAAACTGCTGTGGTTGGATGAGACACAATACATCCTGCTACTGACTATGCACCACATTGTGTCCGATGGTTGGTCTATTGGGGTGCTGATTCAAGAGATAGCAACACTCTACACAGCCTTTGCCAGCAATCAACCTTCTCCTCTTGCGAAACTTGCAATCCAATATGCAGACTTTGCATACTGGCAACGCCAATGGTTGCAAGGGGAAGTATTAGAAAAGCAAGTCGGTTACTGGCAAAAGCAATTAGACGGCATTTCTATGCTAAATCTACCAACCGACAGACCAAGACTCGCTGCTCAAAGTTACCAAGGTGCAAGGCAACCTCTGCAATTATCAAAAAGTTTGAGCAAAGCACTTTTAGCTCTCGGACAGCAAGAAGGGGTAACTTTGTTTATAACCCTACTAGCAGCATTCCAAGTTTTACTTTACCGCTACACACAACAAGAAGATATTGCTATTGGTTCACCTATTGCCAATCGCAACCGGAGTGAGATTGAGGGATTAATTGGTTTTTTTGTTAATAGCTTAGTATTGCGTACCCAACTCAGTGGAAATCCAACTTTTCGGGAATTATTGAGTCGAGTCAAAGAGGTAGCTTTAGGAGCTTATGCTCACCAAGATTTACCTTTTGAAAAGCTGGTAGAAGAACTGCATCCAGAGCGTAATTTGAATCAAAATCCGCTCTTTCAAGTTGTTTTTGCGCTTCAAAATGCGCCTATGACTGCGTTAGAGTTACCTAGTTTAACTTTAAGTCCGCTACCATTTGAAACGGAGACAACGCGCTTTGATTTGGAGTTCCACTTGTGGGAACCAAATACTCAAAATGGGTTATGGGCAGATAGCTCAGAAGGAATTAGTGGTTTTGTAATTTATAGCACTGATTTATTTGATGATTCTACGATCGCCAGGATGCTAGGACACTTCCAAACATTACTGGAAGGTATAGTTGTAAATCCAGAACACCGAATTGCACAATTACCACTTTTAAGCGAATCTGAGCTACATGATTTATTAGTTGGATGGAACAATACTCAGTTAGATTATCCTCAAGATAAGTGTATCCATCAGTTATTTGAGAGCGTTGCAGAGCAGAATCCTGATGCGACTGCGCTAAACGCACGCTCCGCGAACGCGTTAGTAGTTGGCGATGAGCAACTCAGCTACAAAGAGTTAAATATACGTAGCAATAAACTGGCAAATTATTTAAAAAAATTAGGAGTTAAAACCGAAGTTTTAGTAGGACTTTGTGTAGAACGCTCTTTTAAGATGGTAATCGGGATGTTGGGCATTATGAAAGCAGGCGGAGCTTATTTACCTTTAGATCCAAGCTACCCGTCTGAACGTTTAAACTTTATGCTTGAAGATGCTCAAGTCTCAATTTTATTAACTCAAGATAAATGGATGAAAGGTCTGGAGAACCAGAATTTACAGGTCATCTGTTTAGATAAGGATTGGGAAATTATTACTCAAGAGCTTGAAGATAATCTTCCCAGCCAAGTTAAAGTGGATACCCTGGCTTATGTGATTTATACCTCTGGCTCAACTGGAAAACCTAAAGGGGTTAAAATTGAACATAGAGGATTGTTAAATTTAGTCTTTTGGCATCAAAAAGCATTTGCAGTTTCACCCCTTGACCGAGCAACCCAGATTTCAGGAGTTGGCTTTGACGCTTGCGGTTGGGAAATTTGGCCTTATCTTAGTGCTGGAGCAAGCATTTATTTTGTAGATGATGAAATCAGGCAAATGCCTGAACAGCTACGAGATTGGCTAATATTAAAAGCGATAACAATCTCCTTTCTACCAACTCCTTTAGTAGAGAAAATTCTCTTATTAGATTTCCCTAAGAATGCAGCTTTACGAATATTACTCACAGGTGGAGACAAACTAAATCAATATCCTTTAGCTGACCATCCTTTCCAATTAGTTAACAATTACGGACCAACTGAGAACACGGTTGTTACAACTTCTGGTCATATTTCTGTTAAGAATAAAGAGAATTTAGCCCCCGCAATTGGTCGTGCGATCGCCAATACACAAGTTTACATATTAGATAAACATTTACAACCAGTACCTATTGGCGTTTCGGGAGAGTTATACATCAGTGGTGATGGATTAGCGCGAGGTTATTTAAACCGTCCTGACTTAACTCCTGAATGCTTCATTTATCATTCTTTGACTAATAAGCTAAAAGCGCGACTTTATAAAACAGGTGATTTAGTTCGCTATCAAGTAGATGGCAACATTGAATTTTTAGGTCGCCTAGACGAGCAGGTAAAAATTCGCGGCTACCGCATTGAGTTGGGAGAAATTGAAGCGGTACTGAGTCAGCATCCATCAGTGCAGCAAACTGTAGTCATAATTCGTGAGGATAAAGGGGAAAAGCGTCTATTAGCTTATGTAGTACCAAAAACCGAATACAGCAGCGAGCAGGAGAATATACAATTGCAGAATGAGCAAGTTTTGCAATGGCAGATGCTCTATAACGAAACTTATAATCAACCTGCTGATTCAGATCCAAAATTGAATATTGTAGGCTGGAATAGTAGTTACACAAATCAGCCTATTCCAGCAGAGCAGATGTATGAGTGGGTGGATAACCAAGTCGAGCAGATTTTGGCTTTGCAACCCAAACGAGTGTTAGAAATTGGTTGTGGAACAGGTTTAATTCTGTTTAGAATTGCACCTCACTGCACTAAATATTGGGGAACAGACTTTTCCCCAGTTTCACTTAACTACATTCAGCAGCAGTTACAAAAGCAAGAAATGCCGCAGGTAACGCTGTATCAGCAAATGGCTACTGACTTCGACAAAGTAGAAACAGCAGCTTTTGATGCAGTCATTCTGAACTCGGTTGTACAATATTTTCCTACTATTGATTATCTGATTCGTGTATTAGAAGGTGCTGTGGAGTCAACTGCTCCGGGTGGCTTTATCTTCATAGGAGATGTGCGTAGTTTGCCACTCTTGCAAGCTTTCCATGCGTCAGTGCAATTGTATCAAGCTGAACCTTCTCTTACCCGATTCGAGTTGCAGCAACGGGTACAAATGCAAATATTTCAAGAAACAGAGTTAGTTATCGACCCAGCTTTTTTTACTGCAATAAAGCAACGCTTTCCGCAGATTAATCATGTACAAATTCAATTGATGCGGGGTAAACATCATAATGAGCTAACTGCGTTTCGTTACAATGTGATTCTTCATATTAGTGCCGAAACTGTTAATAATACTGGAAATTCTTCCGTGCTGAACTGGTCTGAAGATAAACTAACATTCTCAGCAGTGCGTCAGTTATTAATTGAGAATCAACCAGAAATATTAAGCATTATCAATGTACCTAATGCGCGGGTAATGTCAGCAGTGAAAACAGCAGAATGGCTATCAGACGTAGAAAGTTTTAAAACTGTAGGTCAAATACGTAAAGCTTTGCAAGAACTCGAAAATTTCGGAGTAGATCCAGAAGATTTGTATGCGCTGAATGTACCTTATAGGGTTGATATTACCTGGTCACATTCAAGTACTAAAGGACATTATGATGTGGTTTTTATACGGCAAGATGGAGTAAGTAAGAGAACTATTTTTCCACATAGTACAACTCCCTCTCGTCCCTGGCAATCTTACGCCAATAATCCTTTGCAAGCCAAAGCAGCGCGTAAATTAGTGCCACAGTTACAAACTTACCTAGCACAAAAACTGCCTGAGTACATGATGCCATTAGCTTTTGTAGTATTGGAGTCTTTACCTCTAACAGCTAATGGTAAAGTCAATCGCCGCGCCTTAAGAGCATTTCATGATGGAATCAAGCCCCAATTACTTGAAAATTACATCGCCCCTCGGACTCCTGTTGAACAAGTGCTGGTGAAAATTTTTGCTGAGGTTTTGGGACTTAAGCGCGTGGGAATTTATGACAATTTCTTTGAATTAGGTGGTCATTCCTTACTGGCAACTCAGCTTGTCTCTAGAGTGCGCGACGCCTTATGTGTGGAGTTACCTTTGCGTAGCGTATTTGAAGCATCGACAATTGCAGAATTATCGAAGGTGGTGGAAAGCTTTAAAGAAAGCAATGCTCAAAGTCAAGCCCCAGTTTTAGTACCACTATCGCGTGAAAGTCGGCGGATTAAGTTATCTTCCTTACAAGTAATGAAGAACCCAAATGATTTATGAAAACACGTGTTAGAATCGTATCCAACGCCTATTAGCCACCTCAAGCCATCCTTCAAGAAATTAATAACTGCCCTCACTTCTTACCTCTGTGTACTCTGCGTCTGGAGTGGTTAAATAAATTATTTTTTAACCGCAGAGGCACAGAGAGCGCAGAGAAACAAGATGAGGAATTGAATCACAATTTCCAAGAATTTTAAGTTCTATGAATGTAGTTATAAAACATTATCAACTTTATTTAAAATTGAAAGAAAAATCGCGCATCTGAAGATGTCTCAAGTTACTTTGCTGACTTAGCTGTCTTACTGTGTTAAGCAAGGTTTTAATAAACTCAGCGTCATCTTAGATAATAACTCCATACATAAAAAGAAAATACGCTTCTCTATTATCAGCACATTGATTTTTTCTGGGAATTCAAGATAAAATTTATTCACACTGTTCTTTGATTGTGTTTAGCCAAACATTTTGTAACGTGTCAAACTAAAAGATAATGATTTGACAGAGGTTTTTAAGAATGTATTCTACAAGCCAACTAGAGCAAATATGGCAAAATAAAGCGCTTGAGAGCATTGTAAATATAGTAAGATCACCTGATGGTGACTTTGAGCGTATTGGTCAACTTGCAGAAGCCGTTAACGATCCGCAAAGCTTACAAAAAATGGTCGAACTTCTCAAGAGTACACCGCAAGGGCGACAAGCATTTCAAGAGCGTCCTAGATTGGGTGATGTTAATCTACAAAAACTTTATTGTTTACCAACTGATACATTAGGTTATGCATATGCTAGTCATATGCTCCAAAACAATTTGAAACCTTTATCTACAGGACAAGTAGAAAGCGATCGCCAATTCTTAGGAGCGCATATCACAGAAACCCATGACATTTGGCATATTATGACTGGATGCAGCACGGATATTCTTGGAGAAATTCAATTAGAAGCTTTTTATGTCGCCCAACTATACTTTACGCGGTTTTGGTTGGCATTATTAGCTAAAAATCTTGTTAAAGCTACTATTTACGATATTGAGGTATCAACAAAATACATGGATGCCATCACTCAAGGATGGATCATGGGAAAACAAGCCAAGCCTCTATTTGGTGTTGAATGGAATCTATTGTTGGAGCAGCCACTGGCGAATGTCCGGGCTTCGTTCAATATCAATCTTTCTGAAACTTAGAAATCCAAAATCTAAAATCTAAAATCTAAAATGGCATAAATTATCCATCTTGTGGAACGGGCGGAACGCCCGTTCTAAATTCACAGGCGGGTAGTAGCCAAATTTACAACAACTTATCTGGTGTAATAGGTAGATCGCGAATACGCTTACCTGTAGCATGGTAAACTGCATTACCAAGCGCAGATGAAACACCAGTAATCCCTATTTCACCCACACCCCTGACACCCACCGGATTAAAGTTGAGGTCTGGTTCGCCAACAAAAGCAACCTCAATGCGGGGAATATCCGCATGTGCTGGGAAGTGGTAGGTAGCAAGGTCATACACCACCGGATAACCAATATTTGGGTCAAAGTGGCACTCTTCCATCAAAGCTTGCCCAATCCCCATGATAACGCCACCCCGCACCTGACTTGCTGCAGTCTTAGCATTCATAACGCGCCCAATATTCATCACGGATACCCAACGCGTCACCTGTAGGCGTCCAATTTCTTCATCTATACTGACTTCACAAAAATGCGCCCCCCAAGATTGAAACGCCCATTTCTTTCCTTCTTCACCTGGTTTTGAAGATGCTGTTGCTTCAACAGCAGCTCGTCCGGACTGACGAAGGTTGGCAAACACTTCCTCAGCAGTCTTGGCTTGAGCAGTTTTCAGAATTTCCTGACAAGCGGACATTACCGCAGGAAGGAGGGATGCTGTCATCATGGAACCACCTGCTAAGCCACCATCTGGTAGTAAGGAGTCACCCAGATCCACCCGTACCTTTTCTACAGATAGCCCCAAAACCTCTGCGGCTGTGGACGCAACAACCGTATACGCACCAGTACCCATATCATTTGCTGCAGTCAGGATATGTGCTGTACCATCTGGTAGTAACCGTACCTTCGCCGATGCTGCACCCCTGCCACCAGGGAAAGTTGACCCTGCCATCCCCCAACCGATAAGCTTACCATTACGTGTCAGCGATCGCACTTGTTTCGGTCTGTCTTTCCAACCAAATTGCTCTGCACCAACACGCAAACATTCGGCAAATGCTTTGGCTGAAAATGGCAAACCTTTACGCTGGTGTTCCTTTGTTTCATTTTTCAACCGCAGTTCCACGGGGTCAATATCGAGCTTCCAAGCCAGTTCATCCATTGCTGACTCCAATGCCCAAAGACCGGGATTTTCGCCTGGTGCTCGCATAAATGTTGGTGTACCGATGTTCATCACCGCTAGTTCTTGCTTCAACCGCAAATTTGGCGTAGCATACATCACTGGTGTAATACCCGTACAAGGCTCTGTAAAAACATCTACTGGCGATGTACAAGATTTAACATCATGTTCAATAGCAATGAGTTTACCATCAGCAGTGGCTGCCAAACGGATCTTTTGCTCGGTTTCAGAACGGTGTCCCGCATTTGCCGTCATTTGAGGTCGTGTCAGAGCGACTTTGACGGGGCGTTGGAGTTGGCGAGCAACTGCTGCACAGAGAATACCGTGAGGCCAAGGGAAGACTTTAGAACCAAAAGCTCCTCCAATATAGGGAGTAACAATACGCACGCGCTCTGTTGGGAGCCCAAAAAGTTCCGCGTAGGTACGCTGGGTACCCATCACCCACTGAGTCGGTTCGTAAATTGTCAGAGAGTCGGAACCTTGCCACCGAGCAATGGTAGCATGAGGTTCCATAGGCGCGTGCAATTCGGTGGAAGTTTTATAGGTGACTTCCATCTTTGTTGTTGCACTTGCCATTCCTGTGGTAAAGTCTCCCTTCTCAAACTTCAGCTCCTCACCAAACTGGGGTGGAGGTTCTTTATAAGTACCCTTTGTCGGATCTATGAGGGGCTTTTGAGTTGCGTATTCAACCTTGACTAATTGTGCGCCATGACGCGCTCGTTCAAAGGTATCCGCTACTACTAGGCCAATAATTTGACCCGCATAATAAACCTTATCATCAGATAATGGTAAACGAGCCTCGTAAATTTTCGAGGTCATAAAATTATTGGCTGGCTTGAAGACCTTGGGCGCGTTTTTGTGAGTGAATACAGCGATAACACCTGATGCTTTTTCTGCAGCACTGGTATCAATACTTTTAAT
The DNA here is from genome assembly GCF_000346485.2 of Scytonema hofmannii PCC 7110. Classification (NCBI taxonomy): domain Bacteria; kingdom Bacillati; phylum Cyanobacteriota; class Cyanophyceae; order Nostocales; family Scytonemataceae; genus Scytonema; species Scytonema hofmannii. The sequence continues at coordinate 4,991,026 of NZ_KQ976354.1, read as the reverse complement.
CTGCCCATTGGCAATACTAGCGGTGACAAGGTAACCGTGAACAAGATTTGGAATTTGATGTTCGGCTGCATAAGTCGCCGTACCTGTGACTTTTGCTCGCCCGTCCTTGCGGCTGACTGCAGATCCCTTGAGTGTGTTCATGCAACCCCTCCTCCTTTCGCTGAAATTGTCAGTGCGCGACGAATTGCCCGTTTTGCCATGTCAACTTTGAATTTATTGTGAGTTAGGGGTTTGGCTTCCCGAAGTGCAATATCTGCTGCTTGTTCAAATGTTGTCACGTTGGCAGTCTTGCCAATTAAAAATTTTTCTGCTTCTGTTGGACGCCAAGGTTTGTGGGCGACACCACCCATTGCTAGGCGAGCTTCTTTGATTTTATCGCCGGAAAGGTCAACAGCCGCAGCGACTGATATTAACGCAAAGGCATAGGAAGTGCGATCGCGTAACTTCAAATAAACTCCTGACTTAGCAAAGGAGATTGGCGGCAGAATAATACTAGTAATCAACTCACCTGGTTCCAGATTTGTGTCTCTCTGGGGAGTATTTCCCGGCAATCTGTGAAAATCCACCATTGGTATTTGCCGTTTACCTTTGGGGCTTTCCACTACAACGACAGCATCTAAAGCAGCGAGAGCAACACACATATCTGAGGGATGAACAGCCACGCACTGGTCGCTAGCACCTAAAATAGCATGACCGCGATTAATTCCCGTTGCTGCGGGACAGCTAGTTCCCGGCTGACGCTTGTTGCATGGGAAGGCGGTATCGTAATAGTAGGGACAGCGAGTCCGTTGCAACAGGTTACCGCCTACAGTTGCCATGTTGCGGATTTGCTGAGACGCACCAGCGAGAATTGCGCGGGATAAAATTGGGTAGTCGCGACGAATATCGGGATGATCTGCAACAGCGGTGTTGCTTACCAGCGCCCCGATAAGCAAACCTCCATTAGTTGTACGAGAAATGCGCTTCATCTCTAGCCGGGAGATATCTATGAGTTGGGATGGCTCATCGAGAAAACCCTTAAGGCGATCGACCAGATTTGTACCGCCTGCTATGTAGGTAGCATTTTTGTTAGCTGTTGAACGTTGAACGGCATCTTTTACGGAAGTCGCACGAATATAGGTAAAATTGTTCATGTGGGCAATTCCTCGGATTCGCGAACCAGAACAGTTGCCACGGGAGAGGGTGGTTTTTGTCCGGCGACTTGTTGGACTGCAGCAACAATACCGTTGTAAGCGCTGCACCTACAGAGATTGCCGCTCAATCGCTCTTTGATTTCCACTTCAGAAAGTTCCGCCAGTTGTGGGGGACGGGACAAATCTGGAGTGACAACGCTGGAACAACCTCGTTTGACTTCATTGACTAGGGCAACAGAAGCACAAATTTGTCCCGGTGTACAATAGCCGCACTGGAAACCATCGTTGTCAATAAAAGCGGCTTGCATGGGATGGAGGGTATCGCCTTTTGCTAGCCCTTCAATGGTGACAATTTCTTTGCCCTCTTGCATGATTGCTAATGTCAGGCAGGAATAGACTCGCTCGCCATCGATGAGAACAGTACAAGCCCCGCACTGTCCGCGATCGCATCCCTTTTTACTACCCACCAATCCCAAGCGATCGCGCAAAGCATCCAAGAGTGTGACGCGAGGTTCAATAGAAAGGGTTTGCGGCTTACCATTCACATTCAGTGAGACACTCATTTCACCTCCGGAACTTTGGGCAGTCGCCTTTGCTGCATTTGCCTGTTCGAGCAATGAAGGAACCGCTATAGCCGCACCCGTTGCGGTTAGTGCCTGTCCCAAAAAACCACGGCGGGACGTTTTCCCCGCCCCCTTTTTATGGTTTTGCATGATTCTCTTCCTCTGGATCGGAAAGTGCTGAAATGCACTCTCGCTTACATTATCATTTTCTCCAGATTCAGCTTTCTTTCTCTATGGTTAATTTATTCCAAGGCGTGTAATATCGGCTCTTGTGCCAGTTCTAGCAATCCCATTGTTTTCAGCAACTTAGCCCATTCTTCAGCTAGCAGGCGGTCGTTTGGATTGTCGCGACGACGTTCACCTAAACTGGTAATAGCATCATACCAAAGATTATTGGCTGTATATACAGTGTGTTCTTTCGCTTTTGCCTTGTTTAATTCCTGCTGAAGATTGGGCGTGAGTGCGACTCGTTGCAACCATGCGTCAACAAAGAAATAATCAGATGGGATTTGTTGCTTGTTATTGCAGTAAACTCGAAAGAACCATTGATACTTTGAGTTAAGCTTGAGAGCGTATTTGGGATTTGATGGCAAAGCGATCGATAAAGCACCAGGTTTTCTAGGTAATGTTAGAGGTGTGCGATAAATATCTTGACCTTGTTCGTCCTGCAAAACGAATTCTCCAGAACGTAAGTTATCTGGTAATTTAGGGAGATAAACCCAAAAAGTTGGATATTCTGCGACTGTTGATGCAAATAAAGATTTGTTATTGTTCTCGTCACCTGGTACTATAGCAGTGACAGGCGTTTCTAGGTCTGGGCAGTTTTCTCCACGGCTGGTTCCTCCACGACGCCGACCTGTGGGTTCGCCATTTGGGGGGAATTTTTGAGCTAGGATAATGGGCTGCACCTTGGTTGCTTGCACTTCTGCTGCATAACTTGCACTGCTAGCAACTAGCACAATAGCACAAGCAAGTGAAAATTGCTTATGACGTGATATACTTGTTATCATTATTATGAGTTCCAACGCTTCTTAATGTTGTTTCAATGAGGACGCGGTAAGACTTTGAGGACAACCGCACAAAAAACCAATGCTAAAGCTGGGGGGATTGATGGAATCCACCCCATTTGAGTAAATATACCAAAACAGATCGTAAAAAGGGAGAAAGACCCGATCGCAATCGCTGACCATAGATAAACAGGTTGACGAATTTGCCATGCGATCGCCCCTCCTATGAAAGCCCATACCCAAACCCAAAATGTTTCTATCCACCCAGACCACCACCATATTAAAGGTCTGCCATCTAAAACAGCACTCAGAATTTGACCGAGCATATGTGCTTGAATGAACATTCCCGGAATTTGTTTTTCTTTATTCAAGCCTTGGGAACTGTAGGGAGTTGCCCAAAAATCAGAAGAACTTGGAGCAGTCACGCCAATCAGAACAACACGATTTTTCACTGACTCCAATAATTCTGGCTGAATTTTGTCATCTAAAATCTCCCTTAGAGAGACTTTTTGAGCAATATTTTCCAAAGAAGGCATAGAGCGATAATTGAGCAGTATTTGATAACCTGCAGCATCAATATTTTGGTAACCGCTTGTATGGGATGTTAATTGGTGAAATACAGTATTACCAATTTGCAAATTACCTTCTTTGTTAATTTTTGATTCGATCCCATTTGCTCCTAGGTAATGTCGTGCGATCGCATAACTAAACGCATATTCTGCAACACAAGGAGATTCTAGGGGAGGAGTTAAATGTATGAGTTGTCGGCGGGGAATACCATCTGCATCTGCCACAAAATCACTAAAACCCAAGCGTTTCTTTGGAACTTCCGGAGGAGAAGGAGTCCCATCTGATGCGCCATCATTAGGTGCAGAAACTTTGCACACTGCAAACAAGCGATCGTCTTGTTGCAAACGAGAGGATAAATAGGGATAATTCGGGTCAGTAGGGAAATCACGATAAATATCTATACCAATAGTTTTCGGCTGATATTTCTCTAGTTTCTGCAACAGTTGAGCCATTGCTTGGTCTGAGATTGACCAGCGCATATTCATATTTTTCTGGACTTGATACTGAATATCTGCTTCATCAACAGTAATTAACAAAAGACGGGGATCGGGCTTTTCATTCACCGGGCGCAGTTGTACAAAATGGTCATAAGCTCGCAATTCTGAAGATTGTAGTATTCCCAAATGCCGGATTCCCATCACCAAAGCTGTAACAAACACACTGACTACCAGCAAAGTTAAGAAGCGATGATTGTTTGTACGATAAATGCGATTTTTGGCAAATGTTTTGTGTTTAAAACTGCGGATGACGCTTCTGGGAACTAATCGTATTTGTCCTTGTTCCGGGGCGCTGACATTATCGATTGGAAAAGGGGCTGTCTCGTCTCTATCCGTTGGTATTTGCCGAACATTCCATGTCATGACTGGTTCGGCTGGGTTTTGGCAAATCACTGGTAACCAAGTGGCACAGGGGTATTCTTCTTCAAGTGCTTGGAGTCTTTCTCGCGCACAACGCACGGCAGTATATAAAGAATGTCCCCGTGAAAATTCTGCCAAGAAACTTTTGAGAAATTCTTGAGCAACAACATCAGGAACTGGTTCTCGCATCACAATAACTTGTGGAATGTGCAGTTCCTGAAGTTGCTGTGATAATCCCACGCCGTCGCAGGAGTTGAATATTGCCAGACGCAAGCCATAATAAATCGCTTGCTTGAGAGCATACTTTAATTGCTCTAAAGTAATTGTGTCTGTTTGATTGAGTTGGAGACCATTCTTTTCTTGACTGGAACTATGACCCGCAAAAAAGAGAATATCCCATGGTTTTTCCCAAAGTTGATGGTGAAAGCTACTCAGGTTTGGCTCTACTAAAAATTCAATTTCTGCTTCAGTTGATAATTTTTCTAAAAGTTCTCTATCCTGACTAATATCTATTCCTTGACTGTTACCAAATATGGCTAATATTCTTAACTTTTCTCTCTGAGATTTTTTGGAAGTGAAATGTACTTGTTGATACTCAGCATTACTCAGAGCTACTTCTGCTCTAGGATAATCTTCAAAAAAATCCCACAAATGCCAGGGCAGTCGTCTCAATAAGTCGTCGTTGGTTTCAATAATAAAGCGAATTTCTTCTGATTGTTTTAAGTGCGTTCGTAATTGCTGTTCAATTTTGCGAAATTCTGTTGAATTGAGCCAAGTATTAATACGGTTTAACAATTGCTGGCACAAATTTTGGATATCTAATTCAGAAATATTAGTGATGTAACCAGTCTCAATTTCAAGAATATCGTCAAGTTCTGACGTTGCTCGAAAACCACGACGAAAACTCAATCGATGATACAAAGCTGAATGAAGTAATTGCCAATTGCGGTAAAGTTCGGCTATCTCTGGTGCTTTTGGCAAGCTAGCAGCAAACTTCATCCGATAAGTATTATCTGCCTCACCGATATATGCTCTCACCGAAGGAAAGCCTTCATATAAATTTCCTTGACCCAAGCATATAACGACTAACCGACTCATAAGCTTTGGACACAAACAAAAAAGCGGTCAGATGACAACTACTTTTCAGTAGATTCTTGGATTGAATTGTAACATACCCACAGACTTTTCCATTGTAAAGTTCACTGGCGATCGCAATCTGTTTTTCTTATTTCCCATTCATTTACTTCTTGCAAATTTTGTCAATGTGTAAATAGTAATGTTTCTTGTAAAGAAATGTAAAAAACAAAACTACCTCTTGTCCCAACCTCACTACCGCCAATCAAGGGTCCCCTCTCTCTCGTCTGGAGCAGTTTTTTAATCATTCAGATGCTACCGGATTTGATACAATTACTCGGTTGTCCCGCATGCTTTCTCTAATACTTTTCGTCGTTAAGCCAAGATAATTGTTCTCAAAGATTGATTTTTGACCGATGAGAAGTTTCTCATTCATTGTTCATCTTTTTTTCATCCAAATATTGAATATTAATAGAAGGAAAATTTTACTTCTTCTGGGTATTTCACCCCGTTTCTCCGCTATACGGTTCGGTGAGAAAAAAAGCTAAGTCAAACAGTGCTCAGTGTCTTCTGGGTACTTTTTTTTTATCAGGCTTTGACGACAAAATTTGTTCCGCTCGCAGCATTAACATAAGCATAACTTATGATTGAGAGATGGAATAAATATGAAAAAGTATAACTAGAATTATGAAACAAATATGAAAACATTGTACCCTGCAATTAACCCTCTTCTTTGACTCTGGCGAGATAAAAATAAATCCTAATGCTGAAAAGCTGTTCCAATAAGGAATTTGGGCTTTGTTTTTCTCTGGCGAAAGTGATAAAAGAGGGTGGAATAGTTTTCGCACATTGACACCTGCGATGCGACTTGGTGCTTTTCTTTAGACTTCAGGGATTTCTCAAATGCATCTCATCAGCAGTTCCGCCTGCATTTTTTCTGGATTCCTTACCATTATGTTGACCTACTACAAGCCCAGTGCTTACTGGAATAACGCTAGTCGGAAATTTTTCAGAAACATAATTGGTGACTATAACACGGCAATTCTCCATCACGCAATAGGAGTACTACTCATTGTTGTAGGGACGATCTTAATCGCTCGTGAATTTGAATCATAACACATTGGTTGAGTTACAGAAATACATTTGTATTTCTATGCAGCAATTCTCATAATGAGAATTGCTGAATATACCAGTTATGAGTAGATTTTTTCAGGTTATTTGTAGGTGTCCTAAAGTATTCAAATATCTTTTGTGTGGTACGGGCGTCTCGCCCGTCATATAGAACGGGCGGGGACGCCCGTACCACAAGTAGTGGTAATTTATTCTTGGAAATCCCTTAGGGCGAATTTGATTTATGCTGATGGTAGCCAAAATCAAGAACTGTACCTACTTTATGAAATGGATGCTAACAATCGCTCTAATTTTGAGTACCGTAATTTACTATCCATCAAAGGTAACAGCCCAAACTAAACAACCAGCAATTACCAAGCAACCTGGACAACTATCTGGAGAGCGGACTTCACTTCAAAAACGACGTACCTCTCGACCAGTTTTTGTTTGGCCAAAAACACCTAAGCGATTGAGTCCTGTTTCTGGGCGCAGAGCAGGAATGGGTAGCCGGGATAATTGTCCTACAGTTGCAACTGTACTCACTGCTTTAGTGCCATTGCGAGAGGAACAAGGGGATAGCAAACAGACAGATAAATCAAGTGCGGGGATTGTGGAGGGACTCACTACCTCTGAACGACCAACCTTTTGGTTTTACGTTCCCTATACTAAGGATTTAAAAGCTAGTGCTGAGTTTAGCTTACAGGATAGTACGGGAAATGATATTTATAAAGATGCAATCTCACTTCCTGCAAGTCCCAGTGTCATAGGTGTTTCTTTACCATCTAATGCATCCTTACAAGTAGGTAAAATATATCGCTGGTACTTAAAAATTCGTTGCGATCGACAAAAAACAGCCAGTGTTCCTATCTACGTAGAAGGAGATATTCAGAGAGTCAATTTGGATTCTCGTGTCATGCAGGAGTTACAAGCAGCAGTCGATCCCCGACAAAAAGTGGCAATTTATGCAGAAGAAGGTATTTGGTTTGATTCTCTGACGATACTGGCACAACTGTACCTTTCTAATCCTAAAGACACATCTCTTGCTGCTGATTGGCAAAGTTTACTGCGCTCTGTCAATTTGGATAATGTTGCTACAGATCCTCTGGTAAAATAACAGCATTCATTTATCAGTCAGATTGGGGTGTACCAATCATAAGTCATCAGTTGAACATGATATCAGTAGATAATACTAACAATAAGTTTTAAAAAAGTTCGTCATTAATCAATACACCAATGAGAGGTAGAGTTTGATGTAAAAGCTAATTTGGGTAAATACAGGAGAAAGTTTATTCAAGATAATTCAACATTTTTTTGTTTTATAGTTCTGTGATATTACTATGAAGTATTCTAGATTTTCTACATATTAATGTAAAGAAGTCGTTTTGGAAAACAGGACTTCAGTACGGACAAAAAATAATTCTAGTACTAGAGGTAATCAAAAGATGATTAAGAATTAGGCGAATGGGAGTTATGTGAGATGGAAAAAAGAGTTTATTATGACTATATTGTTGTTGGTGCGGGATCGGCGGGGAGCATAGTTGCCTCAAAACTTGCCGCTCGCGACTCAGGTACAAGTATTCTCCTGATCGAAGCTGGAAAAACTCCAGATAACCCACAGATGTGGATACCAAGCGACTGGTTTGAAGTTTTGCAGAATTGTCCGGAAATTGAGTGGGGTTATCAGTCAGTACCTCAACCAAACCTAAACAATCGTGTGATTCAGCTAGCGCAAGCAAAAGTTTTAGGAGGGTGTGCGCTGCATAATGGGATGGTCTACGTGCGGGGTAGTATCTCTGACTTTGATGCGTGGGGAAAAGTAGCCCCCGGTTGGTCGTGGAATGATGTTTTGCCACACTTTCAGCAGGTAGAGCAGACCATGAAAGTGATGACACCAGAAGCAGATAAGTTCATCAACGACTTGTTTACTGCTGCCTCCCAATATGGCTTTCCTTGTAATCCTGACTACAATACCAGTGACAGTCAATATGGTTACGCTAGATTTCAATTTAACGTGACTAACTCACCCAATCTGACTCGAGAAACCACGTACAGCACTTTCCGACCAGATGGATATCAGAATATAACCGTGCTAAGTCAGGCTTTTGTAACCCGAATCTTATTCGAGAAAGAAAGTGCAGTTGGTATTGAATATATCAAAGACTCTCAACAACAGCTTGCTTATGTACAGAATGAAATTATTCTGAGTGCAGGTGCGATCGCAACTCCAAAAATCTTGATGCTTTCAGGTGTTGGCGACGAAAATGAATTAAAAAAATTAGGGATTTCTGTAGTTGCGAATCTTCCGGAAGTCGGGAAAAATTTTCACGATGACCTTTTTGTCAGTGCCGGATTTTCTATATTCCCAAGTCTTGATATGCCTTTCTATTCCTACGGTCTAGCACCCGCAGTTATCTTCGATTCTACAGAAAACAGTAGTTCAGTTATCGATGTAGAATCCTCTATAGGTGTTGGAACACTGAAAGGTTTTAAGGGTCCAAAGCATTCTTTCTGGTTGTGGCCAAACATAATGCGTCTGAAAAGTATGGGAACTGTTACCTTGCGCTCAAGCAATCCTGATGACGCTCCCCTTATTGACCCAAGATACCTGACGGCACCAGGAGATATAGAGAAGTGTAAAAAGGCGCTTGAGTTAAGCATCTGCATTGGCAATCAACCGGGCTTGAGCCAATGGCGTGAACAGCAAATCGCTCCACAACCAGGTCAAGATTTGGAAACCTACATCAGAGAAAACGCCGATACAACACAGCACTATTGTGGGACTTGCAGGATGGGATCTGATTCCGATTCCGTGGTGGACACAGAACTCAAGGTGCGTAGCACGTCTAAGCTACGCATAATAGACTCTTCCGTGTTTCCGCTTCCAATAACCGCAAATACGGCGGCAGCAACCATGATGATTGCTAATAAGGGAACTGACATAATATAGCGGTTTTCAGTTGACTGCAATACATCAACGACTTTACTAATGTGGGCAATGGAAGACACCATGTTCACGTCTTTTATTGAGGACACTGCCCAACTTGTTCGGTATGCTACTACCAAGGTTCTACACGGCAGCCCCCTAATGTATCTGCGCGATCCCAAACTTTACGCCGAAACCTTGCTACAATACTTGCAATCTTAGTTCGTCGAACTTATTAGCTTTCTTGATGGATAGGAGGTCGTGTGGTTTGGTCTAGTCTAAGCTAAACTCCAGTTATCACTCATCATTCATTAGCTATTTTCCATTCATCAATGTTCCAGAAAACTGACCCTAAACTAGAATATTTGATTGGCTCAATGCGATCGCGCACTGCTTGAAATGACATAGGATTGACTAGGCAAAACACAGGCAACTGTTCGGCAACAATTTTCTGGAATTTGCCATAAATCGCTTTGCGCTTGTTCTCATCTAATTCTTTGATTCCAGCACTGAAAAGACTGTCTATTTCCCTCTCCCAATCAGAAATTACCCACCCTTTGAGGGGTGGTTCTCCTGCTTGAATACCTTGGTTGAATTGATGAAACGAGCCTTGACTAGTCCAAAACAATGATACAAGGTTAGGTTCCACATCTGCACCAGGAACGCCAAATGCACCTACATAACAATCCCAATCTCGGTGGGAGAGCAACTTTCGCAACACGACGTTAAAGTTGACTACCTGCAACGCCGTTTTAATACCGATCTGGCTTAAATCTTGTTGGATTTGCACGGCGGCATCTACCCGAGACCGATCCTCTGATTTCACCAGGAGGTTGAATTGTACCCGGTTCCCATCCCAATCTATCAATTCTTTTTGAGAATTGTACTTGAAACCAGTCTCGAGCAACATTTGCTTTGCCTGTCTAGGATTGTAATCGTAAACTTTTAACCCCGCGGCTGGTGACAGGTAATAAGGACTTTGCACCGCTATGGGCGAATGTTGTACTTCGCCTAGCCCTTGATAGATATTGGTTTTCATCCGTTTGCGGTTGATAGCATAGGCGACTGCTTGCCTAAAAGCTAAGTTATTAAACCACCGAGACTTAATTGGGCTTACAAAAGGCTGTCCTTTGGCATTGCGAGCTTGATTGAGATTGAAACCAACAAACGCAAAACCACCACTGAGTCCGCCGTTATAAATAGTGTATTTTCCCCGCTTTTCCTCCTTCTTCAGTAACCCGAATACGGATGGTGTCACATTCAGGTTATCCAGTTCCCCAGAGCGAAATTTTAGCAACTGGTTGTCAGTTGATGAAATAATTTGCCAAACAATGCGTTCAATATAAGGCAATTGATTTCCCCGAGCATCTTGCCGCCAATAATGGGGGTTGCGTCGTAAGACAACTCGCTCAGATGGAGTATAACTTTCTATTTGGTAGGGTCCATTACTAATAATTTTTTCAGGAGGGGTGTTGGTTCCCCAAGTTGATAAAAATTCAGGATTGCCATTAGCATCACTCCTTAGCACAGAGGAGCGCAATGCATGAGCTGGAAGAATTGCCAGTCTTTCTATGTTTCTCAAAAAAGGAGCAAAAGGTTCTGGTAAGGTAAACTCTATTTGCTGGTCGTTGAGTTTCTTCACAGTTGGAAACGCTTCTTTGTTGCCAATACGCAGAAAATCTCTCCAGACAGTGGGAATTTTTTTGTTGAGGTAAATATCTCGATAGGTAAAGACAATATCATCTGCTGTCAGAGGTTTGCCATCTGACCACTTTAACCCTTGTTTGAGTGTAAAAGTAATTCGCTGGCGATCGCTAGAAATTGACCAATTCTCTGCCAATCCTGGTTCCAACTTATTAGTCAAAGCGTTCTCATTAATCAATCCCCTATAGATGAAAGGAAAAATACTATAGGGAGAGTCATTAATGGCATAGTTAAAGCTAGGCGGGTCACTCAGAGAAACTAAAACTACTTGAGAGACTTGAGCCGAAGAGGTTTGAAAGTTGCTCTTGTGACAACCTGCTAACAGCAAACAACAAGACACTGCCAAAGCCACCACCAATTTTAGAGGTCGAAAAACAGTAGCAACCATCTCTAATACCAAATTAGGAAAAGTTGTTTGGGTAACTTTGACATTTTACTCCAAGAGCTAAATTCCTGGTTCCAAAGGCTTGCGACTTCTCACACAGTACGGGCGTAGATTCTGCCACACGGCGGAATTGCGATCGCATTGCGAGATTAAATTAAAGCTTATTATTGAAAATTTTTGAAATTATAGCTTAGGACTTACGCACTGTACAAATTTACCATCATATGGATCAACGGATAATGGTCGTTTCAGGCTGTAGGGGCGCAAGGCCTTGCGCCCCTACGGTATATGATGTTGGTTCTAATTCGTTAAAAAATCAAATGCTGAAATGCTAAAAGTGCTTGATTCATATCTGACGATTTCTGTCAATGCGTAAGTCCTATAGCTGTACAAATTCACCAAAATACGCATTCAGCGTTGTCATTGCCAGTGCGACCAACATAAATCAGAAAATTCACAGGTAGATAATGTGCTCCATATCACATTGCTTTGCATCTCTACAACCAATTGCCCACTAGCACGTAGGGTGCCCAGTAAAGAGGACGGGTGTATTCAGAACTAGACAACAGCTTTAATTGAGCTTGCAGGCGCTTACCCAACTTGATTTTTTAGAGGATTCGCATTCGGATACGATCGTCTTCAACTACACTGAAATGTCCTGACCAGTCAGTTCGAGATGCAATAGCGCTTGCCACTTTTTGAGCAACAACTGCACCTGAAGGCGCTTTAACCCGAAATAAGATAATCCCGCAAGTTGCAGGCAAATGTGAACAAAACGCCAACTCACCAAAGTCTTTATCAAAGGTCAGGAGAATGCGATCGTCACTTTGAGCGCGGTTTAAAACTTCAGTATCAGCAATACCAGGAGCATCAGTGCGAATCCAAGTCACATCATGACCCTGATGGCGAAGGGCTTCTACGGCATCTCCTGGAAAATTTTCGTTCTTCTTGAAAACGCATAATCTATGCTGGAAAAGCATAAACTTTTTCAGCTTTAAGGGTGGCGCTAGCATAGCCCAAACAAGCCTGAATATCTTCGCGGGTAATACCAGGGTAGTTGCGGAGAATTTCGTCAGTTGTCCAACCTTGAGCAAGAAGGTCAATAATAAATTCAACAGCAAGACGAGTGCCTTTAATAATTGGTTTGCCGACAAGGACGTTAGGATCGATGATGATTCGGGATTGCCAGTCCATATAGTTAAGTTAAGTGTATTGCCTTTATTTTACGATCGCTTTCACCCACCAATTCAAAGTCTCTTTCAGATCTTCGACCAGACGGCTCAAAAACCAAGTAAATTTTACCCGATCCTCCATATCTTACCTTCGTGCTCTTTGTGTCTTTGCGGTTCAAAAATATTTTGAAAATCTCTACAACCAATTGCCCACTAGTACATAGGGTGCCCAGTAAAGAGGACGGGTGTATTCAGAACCAGACAACAGCTTTAATTGAGCAAGGCGTAGGGCTTCAGCCGTGCTTTTGCCAGTTATTAACTGACGGTAGAATTCATCAATAAACAACGCTGTGGAATTATCACCAATCTGCCATAGGGACGCTAAAGTACTCCGCGCTCCAGCACGTAGGGCTACTCCTGCTAATCCCAAGGTAGCGCGGTTATCTCCTGCGGCTGTTTCGCAAGCACTCAAAACAAGTAGTTCTACTGGCTCTGTTCGTTTTTGCTCTCTACTTTTGAGCAAGCTATCTAATTCACCCACGTAGATGCGTTTATCAGCTGCTAAGATAAAAGTGTCTTTTGCTTTAGAGCTAAATTGCCCGTGAGTTGCCAGGTGAATAACTCTAAAAGGTTGGGCATTGATGGTTTTTCCTAAAGTTGTACTTTTGAAATTTTCATCTAATAATGTCGTTGTCGATACGCCTGATTGCTGAATTAATTTCAGTTCGACTTTAACGTTGGGAAGTGGTGCAAACTTTTCGTTGCTAGGTGGTTGAGATAGCCCTCCAGCTAGAGCGTTCAACTTTTCCTGTGCTAGAGGTTTGGGAGTAAAGAGTTGCAGTCCTGGGCTAACACCAACAGCGTACTTTTGAACTAAATACTCTTTGCCATCATATAATGCCGATGTCGGAATATTTCGCAGTGACCCGTCTGGGATAAAGACTAAAGTATTCACTTTACTATTTTTCAGGTCACTTTCAACTGGTTTAATTAACCAGTCATATAGCTGTTGAGAAACTGCTTGAAATTTCTTAATTCCATCGGGTTCGACTATCGTCTCTCGCATTTTTGTAATGGCTTGCTCTACTTCTTGACGATTCACGACAGAAGTTTTATGCATCAACGGTAGGTTGGGAAGTTTGAGGATAACCTCTAATTGGTTATCTAGGATAATGGGGTAAAAAATAGCAGTGTTAGGGTGATCGCGATCTACCACTTTGTCCAGCACCACAAACTGGTTACTTAAGCAAGATTCCCGGAAAAAATTGTCCAGTTCTGCTAGTTGCAAGGCTTCTATGCGCTTGCGGGCTTTATCTAGATCGGGTTTTTTTTGTCCTTTCTCTTGCAGTAGCAGCTCTACTGACTGACGATAAATAGGTTCTACGCTATCACGGAAATTAAATTGCACTTCTCGATTGACTGCAACTAAATCGCTGCGGAGAGACTCAAGTGTGGCGACTGCGGTATCATAAGCAGCGATCGCTCCCTCGATATTTCCCTGTGCTTTTAGCAAGCGTCCCAACTGCCACTCCCAACGATAAGCTATATCTGAAGCATCGATTTTTTGAGCGAGAAACAATGCTTGCTGCGTCAATTTCTGTGCTTCTTTCCATTGATTGTTTTGCTCGTAGACTTCTGCTAAACTTCCCAGTGCATAGGATTGAGCGCGTTCGTCACCAATGGTTTTGGCTTGTTGAACGCTGCTTGCCAAAATTTCAGCAATGTCTTTTTTATTACCTATTTTGGTTAAAGTGCGAGCAAAATTTATCCGTGCATAAATACCCGCTTGATTTGTCGGTAAACTTGCTAATTGGGATTGAATTGTAGGTATTAATGTTTTTGCTTCTGCTATTTGTTCATTCTCAACAAGCAAGCTAAGTTGATTAATTTGAGCTTGAACTTTGGTGAGTGGAGTAGGTGCAACTTTAGCAGCATTTTCATAATGAATTATAGAAGATTTTATATCATTTAATCCTCTGGCAGTATTACCAAGAGAAAATTCTGTCAGACTAATTTCTAAAGGCTGTTTCAGGCGTTGGGCAATTTCTAAGCTAAGTTTTAAATTTTGCCAAGATTGTTCCAAGTCACCGAATTGTTGCTGTGCATTCCCAAGAGAGCGTAAAGCAGTTACTTTTTCAAGTGAATCAGGTTGGGTTTTCAACTGTTGGGAAACTTCATTTAATACGTCTAAGCTACGGCTGTAAAAACCAGAAACTCGTAGAGCTTGTGCTTGATTGATACGGTTGCGTGTTACTCCAGCATTGTTGCCTATTCGCTTCCAAATTTTCTCTGCTTGTTGCCATGTTTTTAATGATACATCCGCCTGTCCCTGTGACAGTTGCAATCCGCCCTGAATATCGAGAGTTTGTGCGAGAATTTCTAATAAATCTGACTTTGGATTGTTGACATTTAGCTTTTGATTGTTACTGTTCCAGCCAAGTAAATTTAAGCTAGTGTCGATCGCTTTTGCGGCTTCTTGCCACGAACCGAGTTGCTTGAAGACTAGAGAGAGGTTTGTGAGTGCGGCGGCTTGTGTGATGCGATCGCCTTGTTGTTCGGAAGTACGAACAGCTTGTTGTAAAACTGTCACTGCTTCGGTAAAGCGCCCAGCTTGATAAAGTGCTTCTCCTTGCTCGATAAGTTGTCGTGATGTTGCGGTTGGGGATGTAGTGATTTGGATTGTTTGGGGTTGTGTGGCAAATGTGCTGGGGATAACAATTAGGGACAAAGTAAGAGTAAATAGTACTACCCACATTCCGCACTTCAAAATGTAGTACAGAGAGTCACATAATTCTTCTCAGATGCAGGTAAATAAAAGTACACGAATTTTTTCAGTAGTTCGGCATTGAGTTGGCATGAAGAAATAAAGCAAAAGCAAAGTAGAAAATTGATTTCCAGCTTTTGATAAAACTAAATATACATTGATTAATTTCAAATGGGACAATCAGAAAAACTCAAAAATCTTTGATAGGTAAAAAATGTTCCCAATCTCAGATGCGAAAATTAAGAATATCGACCACTTAGGAATAGTAGCTGGGCTGATTGACGAAATAGGAATAGTTGAAATAATAAATTCTAAATTAGGAATAGACACCCGAGAGAAGATTTCAGCGGGAATATTGGTGAAAGCAATTTTAATCAATGGATTAGGATTTGTATCAAGACCTTTATATTTATTTAGCCAGTTTTTTGAAGATAAAGGAATCGAAATATTATTGGGTTCAGAGGTAAAAAAAGATTATATGAATGACGATAAACTGGGAAGAGTCATGGATAAATTATATAAATATGGATTGAATAATCTGTTTATAGAAATTGGATTATCAGTGATTAAAAAATTTCAGATAAATACAAAATATTCACATCTGGATGCGACATCATTTCATCTACATGGAGAATATAAAAGTGGAGAAAATCAGGAAAAAGAAGAAGTAAGCAGAGAAAGACCAATAATTGTAACCAAAGGATATTCTCGTGACCATAGACCAGATTTGAAACAATGTATTTTAGATTTAATTACGAGTAGTGATGGAGATATACCATTATTAATGAGAGCGGGAGATGGTAATGAAGCGGATAAAGCCGTATTTGGAAAAATTTTAGTAGAGTTTAAAAAGCAAATAGATTTTGAAAGTATTATGGTCTGCGATAGCGCATTATATAGTCAAGAAAATCTCCAATTAATTGAACATCTAAAATGGATAAGTAGAGTACCGATGACAATTAAAAAAGCACAGGGATTAGTGAAGTTTGTAGAAATAGAAGAGATAAGTCCAGAAGAAAGAGATAAAAGAGCAGCCCTAAACTTAGAAGGATATAAATGGAAAGAAGAAATAGTAAATTATGGTGGAATTAAACAAATATGGCTAATAGTAGAAAGTCAAAACAGAAAAATTAGTGATTTAGAAAAGCTAGAGAAAAAGCTAAAAAAAGAAAAAGAAAAAGTTGAAAAGCAGTTGAAAGCATTCAAAAAAGAAGATTTTGAAACACCGGAGCAAGCCAGATACAGACTAAAAGCCATTAATAAGAAATTGAAACTATTTGAAATTAAAGATGTTCAAATTTTTGAAAGTCAATCAAAAGAGAATCAGACTATTTATAAAATATCAGGAGTCATTCATGAAAAAATAGAAGAGATAGAAATCCAAAGAAAAGAAGCAGGAAGGTTTATTTTAGCAACTAATTTAGTAGACGAGAATAAGTTAGAGCCAGAAGAAATTCTGAGAAATTATAAAAATCAACAATCATGTGAACGAGGATTTAGATTTCTGAAAGACCCATTATTTTTTGTTGATAGTTTTTTTGTAGAAAATCCTGAAAGAATAGAGACGATGTTATTTTTAATGTCTCTGTGTTTATTAGTTTATAATCTCGGTCAAAGGCAACTAAGAAACAGCTTAAAAAGAGTCAAGATGGGAATCAAAAATCAATTAGGAAAATTAACTTTTAGTCCTACATTAAGGTGGGTATTTCAATGTTTTCAAGGAATTCATATTTTAATTTTAAACGGTGTTAGTCAAATAGTTAATTTAACAGAAGAGCGTCATTTTATTTTGAATAATCTGCCATCATCTTGTCAAAAATATTATTTGCTTTCTTAATTTAAGCAGTATATGGAGAGTGAATAAAAATTTCTCAGTTTCCGAGGAAATCATAATTATTCCTCCAATTTTTAGTGCTTAAATAACCTGTTTTATCAGTTAAATATTTGATAATTGATAATTTTTCTTTATGCCACGGATTGGTTCAATATTCTTTTCTTAATTATCCTAATTGTTTGACTTTTACGTTGATTGTAGTTTTTTTGTACTTCAATTTGAAGTGCGGAATGTGGGCTGATAAGTTAGATCGGCATTGCGTTCGCGCAGCGGCGGCTTCCGCATCGCCAGTTTCACGAACCGTAGGTGGCATAATAATTAATTCCCCTGTAGCTGTACGCTCAAATCTCAAGTCACGGTTATTTTGACAAAGCTGAAAAAATTGCTCGTCAGTTAAGTCAATATTTAATTCGAGGGTAGCAGGTAAACAGACGATATTAGTGTTCATATTATCTGTTGTGATAGCAACGATATATTGCTCAATTTTAGTATCGTATTAGCAATCCTATCCACTTTGAATAAGTTCCTTTTTGACCTCGTGCCTGGTAGCGCAAGACACAACAACCTTCGGGTGCAACTTCTTCCGAGGCTTGAATTTGTAGTTGTAGATTAGATAAAACGTCTTGACTTACGTGCGACGTGTTTATGAGTGTTTGGTCTGTTCTTATCAGAGGAGGCGATTGAGTAATTCTTCTCGTTCTAAATTAAAGTGATTAGCGATCTCTCGAAGAATGGCACTAAGTGTTCCTATTTTAATCGGATCGTGAGCAGGAATTGTCAGGTTGTGTTCTCCATTTTCCTGAGTTGTCAGGCGAATGTGGCTACCAGTCTGGCGAGTCGTTTCATAGCCCAACTTGCTAAGTGCTTTAATAAGGTCTTCAGCAGACAAATCTCTGGGCAATTTCACAAGGCAAACACCTCGTCTCGGACAATATGTAGGCGGATGAGTTTGGGACGACTCTGCTCATCAAGATAATGACACTGAACTGCATCTCGTATCATTTCCCGCAAAGTTGTCAAGTCATCTGCTTGTGTGAAAATGGACTCACCAAGCGCTCTTGCATTGTATCCACCGTCTAGGTCATCTTCAACTAAAAAAACAATTTCGCTCATATGCTATTAGTAAAATGCCTTACTATCTAAGTTAACAAATACAAATTGCCTTCTTGATGTCATTTATCGGCAATTCCAAAAAAATAAGATCTGCTTAGTTAGTTATGTAGGTGGAATCGAACCAAGTAGTTGTTTTGCCAATTCCAAAAATTCTTCGGCACGTTCAATCTGTTCTTGTGCCTGTTCTTCCGTAAGTCCTGGATTAATGTTATAGTCTGCTTGGCGGCGAATCTGTTCTGCGGCTATGAGGTAGCGATGGAATTCTACTGGTACACGCCCTGTGTTGGCAAATCGCTGACCAAATGCTGAAATTACAGCAGAATGTCGGGAGAAAGCTAGCCCTTCACCTTCTAAAAAAGCTGAGGCAATGTAAAACATGGTGTAGTAACCACGGGCAGCAGCAAATTCTGGTAAATTTGTTTTATTGAGAACTTTTGCTGCTTGTAAACTCCTGACAGCTTTTTGAAGT
Organism: Scytonema hofmannii PCC 7110; assembly: GCF_000346485.2. Lineage (NCBI taxonomy): Bacteria > Bacillati > Cyanobacteriota > Cyanophyceae > Nostocales > Scytonemataceae > Scytonema > Scytonema hofmannii. Next base: position 4,972,348 of record NZ_KQ976354.1, on the reverse strand, counting down.
AGTGCTTGTTGTTCAGGATGTCATACGGCTATTCCTTCTCGACGAACATTGCGAAAGAAACCGCCATTCTCATGCTGGAATCGCTCGCTTTCTACAAAGGCGCAGGTAACAAGAACGTTATATTTTAAACATAGTTCCGTCAAGAAGTAACTTGCACGCTCTATTTCGGCAGCAAAATCAACAGGTTCCCTTAGCACAATTAATACATCAATGTCTGAGTCTGGGCGAGCATCTCCTCTAGCTTGGGAACCATAGAGGATAATCTGAACTAGCCGCTCATGATACAGTGTTTCAAGGTAAGAGCGTAATTCAGTTAGGATTTTTGATAATTTCTCATGCATCTTGAGCTTAAGCTTTCAGAGTAACAGTTTAATCAGTTATAACCACGATTTCTATATCTTTTTCAACAAAGATGGGACGTACTCGTTTTGTAGCATAAATCTTACCGTGCTAGCAATTAGTTCTTCAATGTTAACACTGCCCGCATCCCAGACATGGCACTCTCCTATTCAATTTAGTTTGGCACTCCCAATTATAGAGCGTAGGTGTCAACAAACTTGATTGATAGCCAACCCAAGGTTCGCTCGACAACCCAACGTTTAGGTAGCAATACAAACTTCTTACTTTCTTTTGGTCGTATAACTACCTGCACAATCCAACGACAGAAATCCATTACCCAATCCGAAAATATGTGTAAACTGTTTACCAATTGGGAAAGTCACCTGGCAATGAGCGCCATCGACACCCTTCTCTACGAGACGCTACGCGAACACACAGAACACAAAAAATCGCGTTAAGCACCTCCCACATATTCACTTCTCTTGTGCGACCACCGGGCAATGGTGCTGGGATTAAAGGTTCAATCAGTTCCCATTGTTCTTGCGTAAGGTTGCTGGAGTATAATTTACTAATGTCTCTCAGTGGTGCTGTTGTCTTTACTTATGAACAGCGATTAGCCCTGAGAGCTTTTTTGACCCAATTGCCGACTTTTCAAACATCCTCTTAGGTTTTACACTACATTTTTGGCTAAAAATTGTTGAACATTAAAAATCTCAATGCCCCTCCAAGGGTTTAACACTAGCAAATCATCATCTCCGGTCACAATACATTCTGCTTGACCACTGATTGCTAATTCCAGATATTTGTTATCCTTTGGGTCTCGGCATTCATTAATCTGCTCATTCACTTCAATAAACTGAGCACTTTCCATTAAATTATCTATGATTTCTTGCCGTCTTTCTAAGGTAAGGTATTTATTAAATTTTGGACGGTATAAAACATCTTTCAACTCTAAAAAATTAGAATTAGAAAATACTATAACACCTATATCTTGAGCTTTATCAAATGCTTGACGAGGTTTACTTTGACTAAATAAAAATGCGCTAATCAACACATTTGTGTCAAAAACGAACCGTCGATTATTCGTCATCATTTAAAATTGATTCTAGAATTTCCGGTGTTAATCCTCGCTCTTGAGCTTCTTGGCTTGCTTTATCCATTGTGTTTCTCAAGCGTGCAACAGCTTCTTGTCTGAGAGTTGTCAATTGAGACTGCATAATTGCTGTAATCTTAAGTTGTAATTGTTCTCGTTGTTCTTCAGTAGCATTCCGATATGCTTGTGCTATTTCAGAGGGAACTTTAATGGTAATTTCTGCTTTGGTAATCATGGGCTGTTTGACTTTATAATTTCTTGTCTCTAATCGTAATCATAAGTATGAATTGTTTCTACTCAATTGTAGTACTTTTTAACTTAGAGTTTTCCCGACTCACTTGACAATTTTGAACCTGCAAGAATTCCATCCCTCAAACAGAAGCGTTTACCAATTTCGCCACGGGAGTATGGTTAGGCGGTGTCAGACGTTATGGGTTAAGCTCTTAATCATGCTATTCACCCAAGAAGGTAAAGGCAGCCCAATAATTGGGATTGCGCCATTTCTTAGAATGCCACATTTTTAACTGTGTTGCTCGCGATGCCGCCGAAGCTGACTTCCCGGACTGCCACATTTGCTTGTAAAATTCCTGCATAAACACAGATGTGCCTTCATCGCTCACTTGCCACAACGACACCACCAGTCTTTCTCCTTAGGCATACATTATTCCTCTTGTCAAGCCCACCAACCCTTCTCGCGTAAATAATCAGATAGACTGCGATCGTCATTTTAAGCGCGGTTTAAAACTTCGGCATCAGCAATACCAGGAGCAGAGCGTGCGAGTTCAAGTCACATCATGACCCTGATGGCAAAGAGCTTCTACAGTATCTCCTGGAAAATTTTCGTTTGCAAGAAAGCGCATAATCTAGCTTAATGTGCTATCTAAATTGCATTGAGTGTTATAATAAGCCAAAATTCTGCCGGAGTGGCTGCCGTGATTGTGTAGCGTTTTGTGGGTATACATAACCATGAATGTACAACTTGTTAACTCTCTCGTAGAAGTGGTACTAAACCTCTCTCTCGAAGAGCAAAAACTATTTCAAGAAAAGCTTAGTAACAAGCATTTAATGTTACAAACTAATAAACTTCAAACATCAGAAGAGAGATTATTACTTTGGCAGAAGTGGATGGATATAGCACCAAAAAGCTATGCCAACCTTTCTGATGAAGCTCTGCGTCGAGAAAATATCTACGATGATTAAGTATGACCCATTATCTATTAGATACCAATATCCTGTTGCGTTCCAGGGATATAGCTTCACCCGATTACAATCTTGTCGATCGTACAATCAGGTATCTAATATCTAACAATCATCAATGTTTTATTACATCTCAAGTTTTAATTGAATTTTGGGTTGTAGCCACTCGTCCTATTGATGTAAATGGATTGGGATGGACACCAGAAGAAACCGAACGAGCAGTGCAAGATTCGCGCCTCTTGTGGTTCCACCTTCAATAATCGTCGTGTTGCCGTTAAATGTAACGTTGGAATTATTTGGGAGAGTGGTATCTGGGATGATTTGAGCAACTGAGTTATTTGCATACAAGACTATTGTGCAAGCGATCGCTATTCCTAGACTTTGACAGTAGCACAAACTCTTAGCTTCCCTAGACACGGCACTCTCCTATTCAATTTATTTTGGCACTCTCAATTATAAAGTGTAAGTGTCAACAAACTCGATCGCTGTACAAGCGCTATTATTTGTCACGTTCTTCCTCCAATCGATTCTCAAAGAATTGTTGTAATTTGTCATATTTTTCCTCCAGCTTTGACTCTAATTTATCTTCAAATAATTTTTCTAATTTGTCATAGTTTTCCCTCAATTTCTTTTCAAAGAATTGTTCTAATTGGTCACTCACTTCCTTCAACTTTGCCTCAAGAGATTGCTCGAATTTAGCTTCTTGCTGAGACAATTGTCTAGTAATCTCCTTCACAACTTTTTCAGCAGTAGAATCCCAAGGCATCCAGGAAAAGCCACCCTTACCACTCTCTGATGAAGAAGTACCAGTGTTGGGAGGGGTGTCTGGAGAGGAATTAGACTCGGTAATGGAAGATACAACATCATCTAAAGCAATTTCTGGTGAATCAATATCAGAGACAACTACATTCAAAAATGAGCCAGCCGGAATACATTTTTTAGCCAATTGTCCAATGAGAAGTGAAGTCGGTTTATCACATTGAGCAACAGAAGCTAGCAGCATTTCAGGATAGGAGTTTTTATTGGGATAAAAGTTTACCGTTTCAGCTCTCAAATTCAGTGCTACTTCACCTTTAGGAAGGACTGGAAGCGGAGCGAGATTTGACAAACCTAATTCTTCAAGAGATGTATACTGAATCTCAATGGGAAGATTAGTATACTTCTCAAACCACCTTGCACTAATGTACTTGCAGACAGGCTCGAATAGTTTCAAGTTGGGGTAAATAAACGGAAGTGTACAGATGTTGGTTGTTCTTTTGAGAACATATCCTAGAAAAGTATAGGGTATAGGTCTTCCCATACTATCAAGAGATAAATCTTTTCCCGCTCGCAGAACAGAGTCTTTATCAAGAACACATGAAACATTACATACTACCCCGAACACATAGTACTGCTCGTTACTCCAAAATAGCCAAGTCACAAGTTCGCGAGGAGGAGATCCTGAATAATGGTCTTTAAGAGCTTTATTGACAGATCGAATGTATTCAGACGCACTCTTCCGATCTTCTTCAGTAAAATCGTTTGGAATAACTAACCATTGGTAGTCAAGTTCATAAGTTCTGCTATGAATCAAAGCAGCACATAATGTATTAGACATCTTCATACCCAAATAATTGTTCGCCCTTTCTGAAAATAGGGATGTCCTTCAATTCTTCGCTCAGAAGCACTATCTTCTTTTCAAAGTCTTTCAAATCTGACTGAGGTATCGTTCCAAGCACCATTGTTGGGAGAAGTTTACCCAGCCAATCTTTATTTTTGGGCAAACCCGCAGCAATTCTCATTTTTACAAGCTTGTGCCATACAGCGAACACAATTGGTAAATGAAGGTTAAAAGGATTAATGTCCCCAGAATCTTTGTCAAGAGCTAGCTCTAAGCCAAGTGAAACTGGGCAAATGGCAACATCCCATATCCCTCCCACCGGAAATAATGCTGGAAACAGTCGCTTAACACGCCTAATTAAATCGTCTTGAGAAATTTTATCTGCGATTTCATCAAACTTAGTCAAAACGATTACTACAGGAAAGGATTCCTCATCTGCCAGAGTGTTTTCTGTAGCGAATCTTGCGAGCAAATCATTCAATCTATTTGTTTTATATTTTACCACCGTGGTTGATTTCACGTCTTGAGCTATAGCCTCAGCAGGAACACACAGTAAAGTGCAGTCTGAAATAATTAGCCTATCCTGTAGTTGTTTAACATCAGATTCATTGGCAGTCTCAGTCAATGCAGCACCACGATAATCCATCCAGTTGAACCGCATAATTGGCTTTGTATTGTAGCTAAGATGGAAATTGAATTCCTCAGTTCCTGTTGGAGTACCAGGAGGCCATCGATCACTACCTTCACTACTAACAAGACGCTCCCATTGATTAAGAAGCTTCGTTCCTACATCTAAATCGATAGAATTAATCGTAATCCCATTTACTCCAGTTACCATTTCTGCGTACATACCTAACATATAACATGTCTTACCGGCTCCAACCGTACCCAACATAGTAATTTTCAGAGTTTTGTTTTGTAACAATGGCATTTTTACCTCCTTTAGACTGTCTCCAACATTTGTTGCTTTTTCAAGCAAAGTAGTTACAAATCGCTCTAAAAGCCTTTGAACCATGACCATATAACGAGGGTGCTCTCTTCTTTGCAGTTCCTCATTAAAAACACGCATCATACACTCCTCTATATCAGCAACGGTTACTAAAATCGACTGCTTTGGCATAACACGCCCCTTATTGAAATCTCTGGCAAACACCAGAACTTCTCTACTCATTAATTGGTTTGCTCTTATCTTTTTATTCACTTAGGAATGGAGAGTTCTCGAAAATTACCAACTGCTGTTGTTTGTAGTTCAGTTGTTTTGGTTGAATTTTCTCTTTCAGCAAGCCCTAACTAGAGATGAGTTAAAGACACTGGAGTGCGGCTTGAGAATGAATAAACTAATGTCACTGCTACCAATTAAGAATTAGCATCCTTTAGCAAACAGGCTCAACCTTTAGTTTAAATACCATTACCCTCAGAAGGAGGTATCTTAATGCGTCAACAAATTACCAAGATTGGATTAATCGCTGCGACATTCGTCAGTTCATTGACCTTTGCATCCAGTAATGCATATGCACAAAACGCACGAGTGCAAGTAGTCTTGAATACCATGGAACAAAATTTGGCACTGCTTGAAAGTAATACTCAGAGTATGTGCGACCTATCACGTGCTTTTAAGTCGGATAATAACATTTCTTGTATGGGAGCTAAAGGTAACGCTTGCATCATTACAGCAATACATTTGGCAACTTTACAAGATTTAATTAATCAGCGTTTACTTCAACCTCGAAGTCCTGCCTACACTAGAGTATTTAATTATATTCTCAGAGTGCGCTCTGACTCTGAATGTGCATAATAATATGGTAGTACTCTGCACAATATTATTATTCGTAAACAGGGCAAGAGGCGCTTGAAAACCTGGGCTTGTTAGGATTGATTTGAGCAGTCTGCGCTACTAATTCTATGTTCCCATGAACATCCACTACCCAACTTTGCGCTTCCACAAGTGGAGCGATCGCTGTAGTAAATTTGGAAGTGGTCGAGATTGCTGTTGGTTCTCCGTTTGTTGTTTTGGCTGAGTTTTCTAAGGGGGATTGTGAATCTTGTTCTGCACTCAAATGGTTTTGAGTGGTTTGGGCGTTGAGGGGCGATCTCAATCTCACCCACTGTGCGAGGGGAGTTACATCTTGCAGTGGTTCAGTTGGATTAAGTGGTAGTCCACCTCGTCCTGTTGCAGTAAAAGTATTCTGGAATTGTCGCGTACCAGGAGTGCAGGCAGTGTAAATTTGATTAGAGGCATCAACCAGATTAATTGGGAGTTCGACTAATCCACTAGTGAGATCGACATCCGGTGGAGTGATTTCTACATTCCCACTTAAATCTCGCGTTGCACCTGTAGCTGTAATGTCACTTCTGGAAGTGGGTGCATTGCGGAACTGCGTACCCAAGATACTTTGAGTCTTGATTCTCACATTTCCACCCCGGAAGTCAGTTGAGTTGGCACTAATATCACTGTCTTCAAATGCTGCTAGAATGTTGGTGTTGATGTTGATGTTACCGCCAATGATATTCTCTCCAGAAGCATTAGTGGTCATCCTACTACCACGGCGTAGTAACACCAAATCTGTTGCACGTAGAGTAATAGTTGCTTGTTCTACATTTGGGTTATTGTCTTGACTGCGAGTATTAGCACTGAGAGTACTGTTGTCCAAAAAGATAGTGCGAGCATTGACATCCAAGTTTCCAGCAGATCCGTTTCCTGTACTGCTAGCAGTGATTTGAGCACCGTCTTTGAGGAAGAGTCTTGCGGTGCCGATATTGATGTTGCCTCCTTTGCCGACACCTTCAGATTCTACAGTAGAGAAGATTTTGGCATCACGTGCCAGAACCACGAAATCTTTTGCTTGCACAAACACACTACCTGCATTTCCCTCTCCAGAAGTGCTGACAGATACTTCAGCACCATCAGTTAAGGAGAACGAACCACTAGAGATCGTAATGTTCCCACCATTACCTTTTGCTCCCGTTTCAACAGCGCTAGCAATTCCACTGGAAAATTCATCCTTCTTTCCAGAAATACTGACTGCACCTTTAACATCAACATTGATATTGCCTGCATTTCCGTTTCCTGTAGTGCCGGCTTGCAGTACCGCGCCATCTGTTAAGGATAATGAAGCACTAGAAATAATAATATTCCCACCATTGCCTTTTGCCTCTGTTCCCACAGGGCTGAAAATCCCAGTGGGGAATTCATTTTTACTCTCAGATGAAATGATTACTGCACCTGTAACATTAACGTTAACATTACCTGCATTTCCCTGTCCACTAGTACTAGCAGTCAGTGCAGCACCATCTGTTAAGGAAAACGAACCACCGGAGATCGTAATATTTCCACCATTACCCTTCCCCGTTCTTACACTGCTGCTAATTTCACTGGAAAATCCATCCTTCTCCCCAGAAATTGTCACTGCATTTGTAACATCAATGTTGACATTTCCGGCATTTCCTTCTCCAGAGGTACTGGTTTGCAATCTAGCACCATCAGTGAGGGAGAACGAGCCGCCTGAAATACGAATATCCCCAGCCTTACCTTTTGCCTCCCTTCCCAAATTAGTAGTAAGAATTCCACTGCGAAGTCCGTCCTTGACTCCAGAAATTGTGACTGCATCCATAACATTAATGTTGACATTGCCTGCATTGCCTTCTCCTAAGGTACTGGTAAATAGTCCAACGCCATCAGTCAGGGAGAACGAAGCACCAGAAATCGCGATGTTTCCACCGTTACCTTTTGCCTCCGATGCCACACCGCTGATAATTCCACTAAAAGATCTGTCCTTATGCCCAGAAATTATCACTGCACCTGTAGCATTAATGTTGACATTGCCTGCATTCCCTTCTCCTAAGGTGCTGGCTTGCAGTAGAGCACCATCAGTTAAGGAGAACGAACCACTAGAGATTGTAATGTTCCCACCATTACCTTTTGATCCCCTTCCCACGGCGCTACTAATTGCACTGTTTCTTCCAGAAATCATCACTGCGTCTGTAACATCAACGTTAACATCGCCTGCATTCCCTTGTCCAAAAGTGCTAGCAGTCAGTCGAGCGCCATCAGTTAAGGAGAAGGAATTTCCAGAGATAGTAATATTCCCGCCCTTACCTTGTGCTGCCGTTTCTACACTGCTGCTAATTTCACTAAAAGAGCCTTCATTCGTCCCAGAAATCGTGACTGTACCTGTAACATCAACGTTAACATTACCTGCATTTCCTTCACCAGCAGTGCTGGCGGCTAGAACAGCACCATTAGAGAGGGAGAACGAACTACCGGAGATACTGATGTTTCCACCATTCCCTTTTACTCCCCTTTCTACATTACTGCCAATTGAAGTGGGAAATCCATCCTTCTCCCCAGAAATTGTGACTGCACCTGTGACATTAATATTGATATTTCCTGCGTCTCCATTTCCAAAGGTGGCAGCAGATAGTTGAGCGCCATCATTTAAGAACAACGAACCACCAGCGATCGTAATGTTCCCACTATTAATTTTTGCGCTCGTCTCTACAGTGCTGCCAATTCCAGTACGAATTCCATCCTTTCTCCCAGAAATTGTGACTGCATCAGTAACATCAATATTGATATTGCCTACATCGCCATTACCAGCACTGCTAGCAATCAGTAGAGCACCATCAGTTAAAGATAACGAACTACCAGAGATCGTAATATTCCCAGCATTCCCTTTTGCTCCCCTTTCCACAGCGCTAGCAATTTCACTGGAAAATCCATCCTTCACCCCAGAAATTGTGACTGCACCTTTAGCATTAACCGAGACATTGCCTGCATTTCCCTCTCCATTAGTGCTGGCAGATAGTAGAGCGCCATCAGTTAAGGACAAAGAACCACTAGCGATCGTAATATTTCCAGCATTCCCTTTTGCCTCCGGTACCACACCGCTGAAAATTCCATTAGGAATTCCATCCTTGAGTCCAGCAATTGTTACTGCACCCGTGACATCAAGTTTGATATTGCCTGCATTCCCTTCTCCACCAGTGCCAACAACTAGTCGAGCACTATCAGTTAAAGAGAACGAACTACTAGAGATAGTAATGTTCCCACCATTCCCTTTTGCTCCTGTTGCCACAGTGCTGGCAATTTCACTGGAAAATCCATCCTTCACCCCAGAAATTGTGACTGCACCTTTAGCATTAACCAAGACATTGCCTGCATTTCCCTCTCCATTAGTGCTGGCAGATAGTCGAGCGCCATCTGTTAAGGACAAAGAACCACTAGCGATCGTAATGTTTCCGCCATTACCTTTTACACCCGGTAACACACTGCTGCCAATTCCACTAAAAAATCCGTCCTTTCTCCCAGAAATTCTGACTGCACCTGTAACATCAATGTTAACATTGCCTGCATTTCCTTGAGCAAGTGTGTTGTCAGAAGATCCACGAACCAAAGTTTGTAGCTGAGCACCATCAACGAGCGACAATGTAGCTGCGTTAATGTTGATGTTCCCACCATTGCCTACGGCTCCTGATTCCACATTGCTAAATACGCCACTCCTCAAGCCTTGATTACCTCCAGCAACAGTGATATTTCTGGCGTTGATTGTTATACTTCCTGCATCCCCTTTTCCAAAGATGCTAGCAACTAATTGAGCACTATCAGTTAAAGACAACGAATTACTGGTAATAGTAATATTTCCGCCCTTACCTTTTGCCTCCGTTCCCACAGCGCTGTCAATTCCACTAGGAAATCCATTCTTCACACCAGAAATCGTTATTGCATCTGTAATATCAATGGTAACATTACCTGCATTCCCCTCTCCGTAAGTGTTGGCTTGTAGTTTAGCACCATCGGTGAGGGAGAAGGAACCACCAGAGATTGTGATGTTCCCACCATTACCTTTTGCTCCCGTTCCCACAATGCTGACAATTCCACCAGCAAATCCATCCTTAGCTCCAGAAATCGTAACTGTACCTGTGACATCAACATTAACATTGCCTGCATTGCCTTCTGCTGCTGTGCTAGCTGATAATATAGCACCATTAGTTAAAGACAACGATCGCCCAGAAATAATGATATTTCCTCCATTGCCTATTGCTTGAGGGCGCACAACATTAAAGACGTTGCTCTCTACAAATTTTATATCCTCTGTTGCTTTCAGGGTGACATCTCCAGCTGCTGCGCCAATTGTCCCTAAACCATCCCCAATCCCAGCCGAAAGGACACTTCTTTCCAAAACATCTAAATTACGAGCGTTGACTGCAATACTACCCTCACCCGCACCAGTAACATTAATAGCTGCTCCTTTGCTTAGTAAAACATCCGATCGCCCAATGTTTTCTGGAAATAGCAGCGATGTTAACCGAAACACTCCATCAGGCTGCTGTCCTTTTATCTCCACCATCCCAAGGTCAGCTACTCCCCCAATCTCAATCCTACCTGATGGTGAACGCAAACTCCCTCCTTCGACGCTCACATCACCACCCACTAGCGCCAAAGTTTGACCTAGTTTTCCTTCCAGAAAGGACTCCCGTACCTGAATCTTGCCTGGATTAGTTCCGTACTGCAAACCAATCGGGACATTTATACTCAGCAATGATGTTGTTTGAGGATTAGTGGCGCTGAACTCAAAACCGTCTGCAAATTTCAAGCTACTGGCGCTACTTGCTAGAAACGAACCCCCAACATCCAACCGTGCAGACGGACCAAATATAATTCCATTGGGATTGAGGAGAAATAGGTTGGCTTTGCCGTTAGCACGAATCAAACCATCAATATTAGATATCGATCCACCTGTTACTCGTGTCAAGATGTTTTGAATTTCTGGTGCATTATTGAAAAAAGCCCCTAAACCTTGTGGAATGGAAAACTCTCTCAAGCTGTGGAATAGATTCACTCCTCTTGTGGTTCCACCTTCGATAATCGTCGTATTGCCGTTTAACCTAACGTTGGAATTATTGGGAAGAGTGGTATCTGGGATGATTTGAGCAACTGAGTTATTTGCATACAAGACTATTGTGCAAGCGATCGCTATTCCCAATCCTTGCCAGTAGCACAAATCCGCAGACACCCCAGACATGGCACTCTCCTATTCAATTTAGTTTGGCACTCTCAATTATAGAGTGTAGGTGTCAAGAAACTTGATTGATACATAAGCTTTACAAATAACATTGCAGGAACCCGATCGCCTTTTACGAACTGTGTGGTGAATAAATTAATTTTGCTCAACCAATAAAGAGATAGAAGAAAATTGAGTCAAGCTTAACTTCTACTTGCAAACTCAGTGCGGCTTGCTCTACATTTTTGTTGTCAATGCAAAAGCTCTAACTCATTCATTGAAACCAAAGGAGATAGTGAGATATGGCTACTTTTTCTATAGTTGATTACTTGACAGATAAGGGGATTCCCTTTACTATAAAATATCCAGCACCTAACCTTCCAACGCAAGGAAATTCAGTAACTTGGTCTTCTCTCAATGCTAACAGCAGTATTTCTGACATTATTGGTGCTGTTAAACTATTAGATAATAATTCTGTCTATACTAGAGGATTTGTTAGCTCTTCCTCAGACGGTACAAGCTTTACAAGGCAATTTGTTGTTGGTGATTCTCAAGATAACATCTTGCAAGCAGGTAGCGGTAAGGATGTGCTGATTGGTCGTGGTGGTCATGATACTCTTACTGGCGGAACTGGAGCAGACAGTTTTGTTTTTCTATCTTCAAATGATGGCATTGACACGATTACTGATTTTGATGTTCTTGAGGACAAGATTGTCGTGTCTGCTTCAGGCTTTGTAGGACTTACACCACCGACCTTAGCTCAAGAAATCTTACTAACTTCAGGACAGTTGAGCTTGGGTAGCAGTGCTACTACCAGTGATGTACGCTTCATATACAACTCTACTAATGGAATCCTAGCTTATGACGCAGATGGTATAGGTTTACAAGCGCAAGTCGCGATCGCACGACTATCATCTAATTTAAATTTCACCCACCAAAACATACAGGTAGTAGCTTAATCAGAGTCAAAGTTTAAAATCTCGGTCACTCACGTGAAACCGGGATTTTAGAGTGTTAATACAAATTCTGGCAAGGTTTTTTCCTGTCAAGACTATTGGAATATAGATTTATTATTGAGACACGGGACAAGAAGCAGATGGAAACCAAGAGCTGTGAGCGGTGACACTAGGAGTTTGTGCCAGGAGTTCGATGTTACCATTGCGATCAACTACCCAGCTTGAAGCTTCCACAATTTGAGTTGCTACTGTAACTTTGGTAGTGCTTAAAATATCTGTTGATTGAGGTGCGGTGTTGGCTGAGTTTTCTCTTTGCGTTTGACTTTGCCGTTGTCTGTTGGACGATCGCACATTATAATCTGTAATCAAGGGACTTTGAGTGGTTTGGGCGTTGAGGGGCGATCGCAATCTCACCCATTGTGCAATAGTAGTTGCATCTTGAAGTGGTTCAATAGGATTAAGCGGCAATCCACCACGTCCTGTGGAAATAAAAGTATTCTGGAATTGTCGAGTTCCTGGAGTGCAAGCAGTGTAAATTTGATTGGAGGCATCAACCAGATTAATTGGGAGTTCGACTAATCCACTGGTAAGATCCACATCCGGTGGAGTGATTTCTACATTCCCACTTAACTCTCGCGTTGCGCCTGTAGCTGTGATGTCACTCAAAGAGGTGAGTGCATCGCGGAACTGCGTCCCAAAGATGCTTTGAGTTTTGATTCTTACATTTCCACCCCGGAAGTCAGTTGAGTTGGCACTGATATCACTGTTTTCGATCGCAATCAAGAAATCGGTGTCAATATTGATATTACCACCAACGACATTTTCGCCACTTGCATTGGTGGTGATGTTGCTGTTGCGACGAAGAACTAGGTTTCGAGAGTTGAGGTTGATGGTTGCTTGTTCTCTATTAGGATCTTTGTTGGGGCTGCGAGTGTTGGCGTTGAGTGAGGCGTTGTTGTCTAGGCGGATAGTATTAGCGTTGATGGTCATAATACCTGCGTTCCCTGTTCCCTGACTATTGACAAATATCCCAGCGCGATCGCTTACAAGTAATTGACGGGTATTAACCTTCAAATCTCCTGCATCCCCGGTTGAGTCTGGTTCAGCAGAAACAAATAAACCACTGGAAAACCCACCACGAGCTGATTGACCAATCAGTTGCACGCTTTGTGAAGCATTTAAAGTTAAATCTCCCGCCTGTCCCGAACTAAACGTAGAAGCTATGACTTGCGCCCCATCTCGCGCAAGTAAACGTTGAGTATTAACATTTAAATTGCCCGCATCTCCAGTTGCACCTTTTTCAGAAGAGGCAAATAAGCCACTGAGAAAATTGCTATTCACTGACTGACCGATAAGTTGCACGCTTTCTGAAGCATTTACAGTTAAATTTCCACCTCGTCCAGAACTAAACGTGCTTGCTAAAACCTGCGCCCCATCCCTTACTATTAAATTTTTTGTATCAACCTTTAAACTTCCTGCATTTCCGGTTGAGCCTCTTTCAGCAGATGCAATTAAACCACCAGGAAAACCATCAGCAGATGTGCCAACCAGTTCAACCTTATTAGAGGCATTGACTGTTAAATTTCCCGCCCTACCTGTACCAAATGTTCCAGTAAATATCCGTGCTCCATCTCGTACAAGTAAATCTTGGGTATTAATCGTTAAACTTCCTGCATCTCCAGTTAAACCTGCTTGAGCAGACGTGGCCAAACCACTGATAACACGACCATCAGCAGAAGTGCCAATCAACTGTACCTTGTTTGAGGCGTTTACAGTTAAATTACCCCCTTTGCCTCTACCATTTGTGCTAGCGTCAATTTGTGCCCCATCTCGCACAAGTAAATCTTGAGTAGTAATTTTCAAACTTCCTGCGTCTCCAGTTGAACCTCTTAACGCAGAAGTACTTAAGATGCTGGTAGTTTGACCATCTGCTGACTTACCAATAACTTCCACCTTCTTAGAAGCATTTATAATTAAATTTCCTCCGTTACGTGCGCCGAATGTAACTGCATCCACTTGTCCACCATCGCGCACAAGTAAGTTCTGGGTATTAATCGTTAAGTCTCCCGCGTTTCCTGTTAAGCCTTGATTTGTGGATGCACTCAACCTGCTAGCACTCATGACTTCCACGCTACCACTCGCATTGACTGTCAAATTTCCTCCTTTACCTGCACCAGATGTAGCACTTGTAACTAATGCCCCATTTTGGATAATTAAATCTTGGGTGGTAATTGTCAAATTTCCTGCATCACCAGTTGAATCTTGGTTACTAGAAGTACCCAAACCACTGACAAAACGACCGTCAGAAGACGTACCAGTGAGTTGTACTTTATTAGAGGTATTGATAGTTAAATTTCCTCCCTTACCCTCACCAGATGTACCCGTATTAATCTGTGCTCCATCTCGCACGAGTAAATCTTGAGTGGTAATCGTTAAATCTCCCGCATCGCCAATTGAGCCTGATTCAGCCGCCGCACCCAAACCACTAAAAAAAAGACCGTCACTAGATGTACCAATGAGTTCTACACTAAGGTCAGCGTTAACAGTCAAATTACCTCCCTTACCTCTACTAAAGGTGGAAGTCGTGACTCGTGCTCCATCTCGAACGCTGAAATGGTTTGTGTTAATCCTCATATCTCCTGCATTTCCAAAGCCGAAAGTACTAGTGGAGATATTGCTTAGACCATTAGGTAAGCTAGGCGATCTCCCTACAACCTCTACTGAGTCTTTGGCATCTACAGTTAAATTTCCTCCTTTGCCCGTACCAGATGTCAAAGTTGTGATAGATCCACCATCACGAATACTTAAACGACCTGTAATTATGCTGAGACTTCCGGCATCTCCAGACCCAAAAGTACTAGTAGAAATAGTACTACGAGTATTTCCTGAGCTAGGAGTTTGACCTACAACCTCTACTGAATCTTTAGCGTTTATGGTTAAATTTCCTGCGCGACCAAACTCAGTACTCGTAGTAATCTCTCCACCATCGTTAACGCTTAATCGTTGTGTATTAATAGTTAATTGTCCGCTATTTCCAGTACCAAAAGTACTGGTTGCTAGTCTACTTCCTGTAGTGATTGTCTCTCCAGTTTGTGGATCGATAAATGTTGTTATACCGCTCAAATTAACAGAGTCAGAAGCATTAATTAATAAATTTCCACTACTACCACGTCCTGATGATTGCGTACCAATACTTCCTCCGTTAGCAAGCGTTAGCGATCGCGTTTGAAGTTCGATATTTCCTGCATCGCCTTGACCAGTGCTGGTAGATGAAATTGATGCAAGTTCATTTAATGCAATTGAATCATCAGCGATAATACGAACATTTCCACCCCTTCCCTCATCAAGATTTGAAGAATTGATGGAAGTATTATTACCATCGAGCGTGAGGTTTCTTGTTTTGATTTCAATATCACCGCTAGGCAGATTATTAACTTGACCAAAACCAAATGCAGTAGAACCACTTGAAATAGTACTTCTACTAGTCATCGAAATAGTTTCTTGAGCTTTTAAGTCGATCTTTCCACTTTGTCCTTGTCCAATATTGCCAGAATCAATTATGGATCGGTTACTTAAATTAATATTTCGAGCAGCGATTGTCAGGTTGCCTGATTTCCCTATCGGATTCAAGATTCCATTGGTACTAATCACACTATTATCAAGGCTGACATTATCCTTAGCATTTAAATTAATATTTCCCCGGCTTCTTGGACTAGGACTACTAATTTGGCTTTGATTTGTGAGACGAATTGACTGGGCGTTAACTGTAATATTTCCGGTATCGCCTAAAGAATTTTCTAAACCTTGATTAGCAATGCTACTACGATCGTCTAGTGTAACATTGCCAGTTGCATTAACTACGACATCTCCCCCAGCTACACCTGGTTGACCTTCCCCTGCTGCAAGAAATGAACCAATAATACTATTTCCAAAAAGGCTTAAGTTACCAGTATTGATTGATATTGCACCTCCTCCAGTTGTGAAGGCAAGGGCGTTATTTTGCAGGACTATATCTGCCTTTGGTACACCTTCTCTGAAGGCTAACTGCATTTGATTACCGCTACCAATCAACTCAACAGTTCCTGTTAGAGCAACTGCACCCAATTCCAAACGATTTCCTAGCGAAGCTGCAATACCACCATCGAACGTAATATTTCCCCCTATTAAGTAAAAACTTCCTGGTGTTGAAATTTGACGACTCCGGTTAATTATTTCACCGCGATTCATTTGATTAAAAAACAATGCACTGGGATTCACTGTTAACAAAGCTGGTGCTTGGGTATTTGTCGCACTGAATAATCCTCGATCTCCAAATTGGACTCCATTTGCAGTCGTCCCTACAAAAGCACCTGGCACATCTAATCTGGCATTTCCCCCAAATATAATGCCATTGGGATTGATTAGAAATAAATTGGGTTGGGAGTTGCCATTAGTACCCAGCGTACCCAAAATCTCCGAGCGGTTTCCACCTGTGACTCGTGCCAGAATATTTTGGATATCTGCGCTAGGACTGAAAAAATAAGCTTCTCTTCCTTCACTGACGTTAAATTCTTGAAAACTATGAAATAAGTTAATTCCGCGAGTTGCACCACCAGTAATGACTTCTCTTGGTTGTCCCTGAAAATTTTGTATGATTTGAGATGATTCAGTTCCAAGGGTATCATCGGCTTGGATATTACTGGGAGTACTCTGAGCCAAGGCTTTGTTAGCAAAGATATTTATCCCTATTAATGTCAAAAGTCCTACAAATCGTAATTGCCAACAACTCAGCCAGGGTTTTGTTTTCATTAAACTTATTCTCCGTATAACCACTTACTTCCTTGTTTTATCGTAAGCGATTATTCGGTTATAATATTATGCAGTCTTTCCAATCCTCAACAAATTCCCATGTATGCTTAAGTTAGAATAAACACTATGAACACTGAAACTTGGGAAAAAATCAAGTCGGAGTACAAGCTAGGTCAATTTGTACAAGGTAAAGTTGAGCATCACACACCTTTTGGTGTTTTTGTCGATATTGGTGAGTCAAAAGTAAGAGGTTTAATTAAAATCCCCGACTTTTTAGATGAAGGAGAGATGATAGAAGAAATGTATCCCGCGATTGGTGCTTCAATTGGGGCGATTGTTGTTGGATACAACGAAAGCAATCGGAGTCAAGTTTATTTGAATGCTAAACCCAGTGTTTTACACAAGGCTCTTGTACCTATTTCTCACCGACTTTGAACTGATAACACAACCAAACTGCTTGTAACCACAGCAAAAGCTGTAGGAAGAAATGGTAACCATGCTCCTGGTTGGAAAAAAGCGATGCTCCAAGAAGGAGCCGTACAAAGCGCGATCGCACAAACTCCATATAAAATGATGACTGTAGCAACTATGGCACATCCCCCATTTAACAGCGATGCTCCCAAAGGGAGCCGCGCGGAGCGCGAACGCACATTCCAAGCAATCAAACCAGACACACTCGCCCATCCCCATATCCAGAGAATATCACCGCAGTCAGGTAAAACCCAAAGGATTGGTTGTTCGTCTAAAACTGCACTCAGCATTTGACTAACCATTTGCGCTTGTATGTATACGCCTGGAGTTTCCTGATAATCTTGCCGTGCTTCGCTGTAGGGAGTTCGCCAAGTATCGCCCACAGTGTTTGCTATCACTCCTATGAGAACAACTTTATCTTTAAAGAAATCAAGGTTAACTCGATCGCTCAATACATCTTCAAGAGAAACGCTTTGGTAATTTACATCGCGATAATTAACAAGTATTTGAATTCCGCCTAGATCTACTCCTTGCTGATAGCCACCACTGCGACCAAACTTTAGGCGTTTAAAGACTTTAGAGCCAAACTGTATGTAATCCTCATCTAAATCAAGTTGAATATTTTCGTAAAATAAGTAACGAGCAGCCAATTGTAACGAGAGCGATCGCTCGGTTGCACAAGGAGAAGAAGGCTCTTGTCGCATCATCAGAATTTGGCGACGGATAATACCATCCGGATCTTGGATTGCATCAGTAAAACCCTGACGTTCTACAGGTACTTTTTGGGGAGGTTTAACACCTTGAGGATCGTGCTTGCTATCTCTACCTTTGCAAACGACAACGACATTTTCTTGGCTTAGTTCAGTTGCAAGTTGTATCGGCTTTAATTTATCTGAAGGATCGGTAAAGTCTCGATAAATATCCAATCCAACGACTCGCGGTTGATACTGTTGTAATTTGTTAAGTAGTTCGGCTAACGTACTATCCGAAATGGATTTTAGTCCTGTTGTTATTCCTTGTCGGGATTGAATGTCTTTCTCAGTAATTTCAACAATGACCAACCTGTGGTCTAACTCTTCCTTTGGTCGCAAGAGCAGCATTTGGTCAAAGGTTTGCAGTTCAGCTTTCTGAAAAACCCCCAAATATCTTAAACTTATCGTTATGAGAGTAACAATAACACTACTTAGCAGTACAGTCCATAGTTTAGTTTTTGAAACCGAAATTCTGCTCCGGATCGAAGTATGACTGTGAGTCTCGGTGTTACAGGAGCGATGCTGCAAAGCCGCCGCTTCGCGAACGCGTAACGCTTGCCAAGTTATCGGGATAGTTGTAGGATTTTGACAAATAACGGGTAACCAACTAGCACACGGAAATTCATTTTCCAATGCTTGAAGTCTTTTCCGCGCTTCTCGTACAGCAAGGAAAAATGGCTTTCCACCTGTAAAAGACATTAGAAAATTGTTCAAGAATTGCTGCGCCACCAAATCTGATACTGGTTCGCGCATGACAATTATTTGAGGAATATTCAAATCTGCCAAATTTCGAGCCAAACCAATTCCATCACAAGAGTTGAAAATTGCGAGTTTTAAACCTCGTGTAATTGCTGTCTGAAGAGCGTGTTTAAACTGAGAAATTGTTAAACTCTCGGTCTGGTTGATCTGAATTTCCCCTTTTTCACCACCTGCAAGGCTGACACTATGCCCTGCAAAAAACAGAATATCCCAATCTCGATCCCACAGTTGTTCGTCCAATTCTCGACGTGTAGGTTCGACCAGAAAGGTAGTTTGGCTATCTTTTAACTTTTGCAACAAAGAACGGTCTTTATTAAGATCGATACCAACACTGTTACCTAAAATTGCCAAAATCTTAACTTTACCTGTAGGAAATTTTTGCAATATTTGAGGAGACGCATACTCATGATTGCTCAACGCAACCTCAGCGTTGGGGTAATCCTCAAAAAAATCCCATAAATGCCATGGTAATCGATGTAGTAGTGTTATGTGAGTTTCAATAATGACTCTAATTTCATCATCTCGACTGAGTAGAGTTCGTAATTGCCGTTCAATATTTTGGAAGGATTCGGATTTTAACCAGCTATTAATATGTATTTGTAGTTGTTGGCACAGGCTCTCGAAATCATTTACAGAAATATGAGTGATATCTTGTGACTTTACTTTGATACGATTGCTACCCAACCGTCGATAGACAGCTTCATAGAGCAACTGCCATCTTTTATAGAGTTCGCTGAGTTCTGGTACGGCTGGTAAACTCCCTATAATTTTAAAAAATTGGTCGTTATGCCAAAGTTGAGCCGTGACAACAGGAAAGCCTCGCTCTAAATCTCCTCCTAACAAACTAAATACGACTAGTTTAGTCATTTGTTTAATCAGTGAACAGTAACCAGTGACCAGTGACCAGTGAACAGTAACCAGTGACCAATGACTAAATAACGAAATTTTCTGTTATCTGGTAATTATTAAGCGTTACTTGGATGCTGAAACATTCTCCTACTTCTCCACTGAAGAGCTTCAGTTGCACGTAGTTATCTTGTTCTCTTGCTTGTATCTCTTGAATGATTTCTCCCGATTCTAAAAGCAAAGCTATCTTAATGTTATCAGGTAAGTAGAATTTTTCACTGACTGGGTGTAATTGCACGCGAATACTAACTTGTTGGTTATTCTCTGGTATCAAAGCAACTAATAAGACTACTTTCTGAGACTCTATTTCTATTCCTAAGTCAATAAGCTTAGCTCGTTTGACTCTGGCTACTCCAATTCCAGAAGAACTTCTAAAATTAAAAGCTAGAGCGTTGGAATTTAACTTTAAAAGAGTCTCGATTGTTTCCCAAGCAGTATCGTATACACCTTCAAGCCAACGACTGAGATTGACTTGCACTTGGGAAGATTGTGTTTGCTGTCGTTGTTGGCACAAGCGCTGACGCCACTGTTCGTTCTCTAGTAACGCTCCCCAAGTTGTAAATGGCACTGATAGTCTGGGAAATGTCACTGAATCAGTGTCTAATCTTTGCAAAAGATTGTCTGCTTGTTCGGTTGATAATTGTGGTAAAGGATCTGTTGGTGCTTTTGTCTCTTCTCCCCTACAAAATTGGTAGCTCAAAGAGAAAGCATTGAGGTCTTGCGTCAAATGCCGTGCGTCCATACAATAAGTTCTATCTACCGGGTCATAGTCAGCAAGAGATTTTAGTTCGGTATGAGTTGTGTAAGCCCAAATTCGTACCCACTCGCCATCTGGTTTGACTTGCACTGCTAAATAATAGTCTGCTGCCCAACTGGGAATATCTACCCATTCCTGAGGAACTTCTAACTCGCTATCATCAATTGCTTCACTGGGAATCAACACGACTTGCTTCCCTTCTAACAAAATTGCTGTGCCATTAACAAATTCCCAAAAAGCTGTGTTACTACCGGGGTAACTGTACCAAACATTCACCTCAGCAAAGGATTCAGTAGAAATCCAATCCAAAAAGGCATGGAGGCAAATTTGATTTATGTAAGCGCACCAACGACTGCTAGGCGTGGCATAAACCTGGCTCTGCTGCCGGGATTGCGCCTGAACTTTTGGTGATATTTTTAACAACCATTCTCTGGGATCTGCAAACGCGCACGCCATGTTCACTACCTTGTATGATTCATGTTATGTTCACCATATTGATTTCTCAACCACTCTTCTAAAAGAATACTCATATCTTTAATTTGGTTGGAATTAACAGGAATATTCAAAGTTGACTGGCTCCACTTCACTAATGCTGCTAGCAATGATTCTCTACCTTTAACCAGTTTGCGAGATATTGTGGGCTGACTCATCTGTAATTCCTGCACAATCTGTTGCTGAGTGAGTCCCTGTTGGTAGTAAAGCTTGAGTACTTGTTGGGATTTTACATCTAAGCTGTGTAAAGAATTTAACAATTCAGCAAACATCTGAGAAATTTGGTTTTGTCGGGTTGCCATATCCTCTTCGGCTATCATATCAACTATAGATGAATCGGAGGATGGGTCAGGCACATCAAACGTTATTGTTGTGTCATCATCTTGCTTGAAAGTATTTAGAGATTTAACAGGTGGAAACAGATAAGCACGCACGTAGAGAGCAGTCTGAGTTAACCACTTTTCAATTGTCTCGCTTGTGCATTGTTTGGTAGATTGAGTGAGTTGATTGAAGCGTTCGCGGTTGTAAAGGTCGGTAATAGCTTCCCAAAGTTGGCGAGTTGGTTCCGGTAGCTTATCAACCCCGGACGGTTGCTTCTGGACGTACAGTTCTTTGAAACAAGCCCAGGCTAGACGATATTGAGCAATTGCGGCAAGTGATAATCCAGCTTCACTTAGAGCTTCGAGAAGCAGCTTTTTACTGACTTTGCGTAATAATGCCCAGTTGGTGCAAAGATCGGCTTCCTGGCGTTGGCGTAAAATATCTCTTAACCGACTGGGCATCGCCATAATAGCGTAGGCTTTTAAGCTAGAGCATTTTTCTGCCTTGAAGTCTTTGAGAATTGTTTCGATTTCTGCATTCGCCATTTGGAAGTAATCAGCTAAGCTGTGTTGGCTATTTGTAAATTTGGCAACTGTTTTTGAAGCCGTCCAATAACATGGTTCTTGCAAATAAGCCACCAAATGCATTTTGGCTAGGTGATGGGACTGAGTTTGCCAGTGCTTGTGCCAATAAAGTGCCCAAAAATTCTCTGAGTTAGTGACTTCTGGTGAAGAGTTCAAGCAATTTTGGATACTTCGACGCAGTTTGCGATCGCTCAACCATTTGCCAAATTTGTCTTTTTCCAGCTGCACGAATGTTGAGAACATCTCGGTAATGTCTTGTCGAGGACGCATAGGTAATTCATTGAATCTAGGGGTCAGGAGTCACGGGTTGGGAGGGATCTGAGAGGGATTGTCTTGTTCAATGCGGGATTTGCCCTGTAATTAGCCAGCTTTAGCTTCCAATACTCTTTAGTTTACGTACTTTTAAGGTGGTTTTTTAAAGATTTTACGAAATGGTGTGTTGTACTGATGAAGAACAGATTAGCAGTCAGATCCCTGACTTCTCTGAGAAGTCGGGGATCTCGCAGCCCATTAGCACTCCTCATCTCATTTTCATCTCCATGATTAACCAAAGGCGTATCTTACCAAGTCACAGGAAATTAAAAAATCAAAACTTTAATCTCATAATTCTCAGACTGAAAAGCTTGGTGCGGTCTCCATCATTTTCTGTGGGTTCCGTACTCAGTATTTTATCATTAATTTTGATTATAACTCCCTATCTATCAGGGAAAAATGTAAATTTTTCAGAGATTTCGCAAAATATTGGTTTTAATTTACTGGGTGCAGTAGCAGCTTTTGTTGCCTTTGAAATTATTTTTCGTAAACTTAAAGAGGCGGAAGAACAGCAAGGAGTTGAGTTAGATTTCTTTAAAAAGACAGAATTTATTAAGATGGTTTTTCAAACCAATTTCACCTACAAATTTCTTCAAAATCATACGGCTCCTATTAGAATAATGGAGACCTGGACGGGTTTATTAAGAGACAAAGAGTATAAAGAAAAATTTATTAGTGCAATTTTTAATTCAATTGATAACAATAATGCTGCTATTGAAATTTTACTTCTCGATCCAGAAAATAGAGATTTGATTAAAGCCCGTACAAAAGAATTAAAAGATACATCGCCTGAATTTTCTGAGATCAATATTGAAGAAAATATTTATACTAACCTATATGAAATTCAAGAAATTAAAAAACAGTTAGAAAAAAGAGGAAAATCAGACAAACTAAAAATCAAGTTCTATAATACTAGTCCATCTATCGCTCTTTATATGTGTAGCCCAAACTTGTTTGTTAGCTTTTTCCGTTCCGGTAAGCTGACAACGATGAGTAAGCAGTTAAAATTACCTGTAAATTCACCGATGGCTGAATTTATTAATGAACGATTTGATGAAATATGGCAAGATCCTAAAACCAAATCTCTCGAAGATCGTCTTTATGTAAAAGTAGAAGTGACTCAAGGAGGAATGACTCAAGGTATTTATGATAAAGTTCAGTACATTCGTTGTGAGGAAGGATACTATATACAACATGCAGAACTTTTCAATGATATTGCTAATAAACAAAATATCAATCTCAAAATTAGGGGACGAACCTTTAAATACAAAAATGTAGTTATTAACGATCTATCAGAAATTGTTCAAAAACTTTTTTTAAGTAAATATCCAAGGGTTGAGAAATTATTCATTTTTTTGGAATAAATATTTTTAGTAGGTTGGGTTGAGGAACGAAACCCAACATTTACAGGCATTTGTTGAGTTTTTCCAAGGGTTTTCCCAATCCACAAAAATTCTTATCAGAGTAGTATTGATAGTTGTGTTATGTCTTAGGATTTATATATCTTACGTTTTTTTATATTATTCTATTTAAAAGCCGGTTAAAGTTTTCATAAGATTTACCTGAGTCAATTAAATGTTCAGCGATTTCAACTCCTATTCTTAGTTGACTTATAATATTTCCATCAAGGTCGGGTATTTGATTACCAGCCACAAGTAACAAAGCTGCATTTGCTACAATAAAGTCTCTCTTTGCTTGTAAATTTTGTTTGTCTCCAGACATAATCTTCCAAAACGTGTTAATCTCCTCTTTGAGATTTTTCTCCTCTTTTATTTCTTCTAGACTCGCTCTTTCAAGACCAATGTCTTCTGGGGAAAATTCAGCGATCGTAATAGTTGTTGAGTCAATTTTAAGGATTAAATTGTTGGGACGATCGCTCAACAAATCAGTAGAAGCATTCGATATTTCATCAATGCCATCATAACTATGGTAAATAATACCGCGACTATCTAAATGGAGATATATACCAAGAACATAAGGTATCATTCCTAAATGACAAACTCCTGTGGAATGGTGAACAGGTTTTAAAACTTGAGCATTTGGCGCTAATATTTTGAAAATATCTATATCTACAGGTATATCTAAATTTTGTAAAACTTTTTGCCAATTATTTTCTTGAGGTTTATACTGCTGATGAATTTCAAGTAAATTTCTACCCCATAAATTTTTTCTAGCTTTCTTGAGTGTCTTTGAATAGGGAAAACCTAAATCAGCAAGTGAAACAAAAGCAAACTGATATTGAGAAAGTAGGTCTTTAAGACAAGATGGGTTAACAGGAATTTGATTGTATCCAATTTCTATCATGGCTTGAGAACTACCATGATGAGAGGTCACGTTTGTGGTTCCCGTTTTACAAATAGTGACTAGAGGTGCAACAACAATAGATGCACTAGTTGTTGCATGCATTGTTTTTATAAAATCGCCTCCACTACCAAATGCATGATCGTGAGGTATCAAATCAAGATTATATCCCTTTTCTTGGAGATAGTTCCAAACTTGTTTTCTTAGGCGATCGACAAGAAAATTGACTTGGTGAAAGCCGACTTGTCCATTTCCTGGGGCTAATTTTCGTAAGGTCTCTGTCAGTTCTTCAACATCTTTGGTACTATCACTACAGCTATCAAATAGCTCTATTAGTTTATCATTTTCAATAGGTTGAGTTTTGCTTTCAATTTCCAGAAATTTCTCAAATATTGGTTGTAAAGGGCCTAATTGTGTCAAAATATTAAGCTTCTCATTGATAGATTTACTTGAGTAAAGAAGTTGAAGATCACGCTTGTTGATTTTAGATATAAATTTATACATAAAAAACTTAGGGTTTGAAAAAGGGCAATACTTAGCTACTGGAAACAGTATGCACAGTGTAATGCTGTTTCCTGTTAAGTCTCACACTTTGCATTCTACACAGCAATAATTACTACCACTAGCATTCCAAGCATTCCGCCAAGCGATCTTTAATTTTTTAAGACTTTATCTGAAATCCTCTTGCTCCCTGCACCCTGCTCTGCAGTCTTGATGATAAGTCTTTAACCGGACATGATATTACCGGGGAAGCGGTCAGGGCTAACGCTTTGAACTCCCTGCCTCCCTGCTTCCCTGCTTTTTAGATGCGTTTGCCCTAGGGAAGCGGTAATTTATTGTAAGGGCGCAAGGCATGTCGAATGACTTTCATTGGCCACCTCAAGCCATCCTTCAATTGCATCCTTAAGATTAGTTATCAGTTCTTCCCAAGTATCACCTTCAGTAATACAACCAGGTAAAGCAGGGACTTTTTTCTGCCCAGTATTCACCTTCTTCAGCTTGATGAACAATCGCTTTAAACTTCATCACCTCCACACCCCACTCCCTACTCCCCACTCCCTACTCCCCAAGCAAGTGCATAAGGTAAACGGCACGACATCTATTTCCTATTGCAACTGTAGAATTAGGTCAGTTGATCACAGGAGACCATACAACACTATGGGTGCTTCATCCAGATACTGGAAAATTTGGCGAATTAATCCAGCCAGCGAACAAGTGAGGTACAAACTTTTCTTTGTTCCTCTGGCAGAGGATTTTTGTCAGAAACAGTTGTCACGTTCCCAGAATGGAGATGTGGAAACTGCTCTTTACGCTTACTTCTACAATCAAACACTTGAGGTTGATGACAAAAATCGTGCTGTTGCTGGGCTTTGTCTTAGATGCTACATTTCCGATCCGATCCTAAAAGCTTGTCAAAAAATTGACAATTTATTTGGTACAGAAAAGCACTTTACATACCAAGATTTGCTACCATTTGTTCTTAATGATGATGGTGAAAGCCTCCTCGTTCTGGATAAAGATGGCAAAAATCAACTGCTTTTAGATCAAAACGGTCAAGCGAAGACAGCAAGTTTCAAATTCTTTTCTCTTAGGGTTCTGCAAACCTACAAGCCTGACTCTCAGTCTAGAATGAGCTTAGAAAACTGGGCTTATTTACAAACCAGACAAAATTCAGAGCTAAAAGAGTTTTTATCAGAATTTGGTTTTCAGCATCTGAGTGACTGGGCGCTGTTAAATCGTGCTAGACCCAAACAGCTAGAACGCTTCTCACAACGCGAACGTCATTTAGTAGAAGTTTTTCATGCCGTTTATCGTCGCGATCGCCAACAGCAACGTTCCTACCAAACTAGACGATGTCCCGATCCTACTAATGCTCAACAGCAAGAAATGCTTGCCCGGTTGAAACAACGAAATGTTATTATCAATGACTCAATGGAGTTAATTAAAGAACTCAAACTCGTTGTTGCACAACTCAGGCAGTATGATATTTGGAGCTATAGAGAATCGATAGAAATTCAAGATCCGGAAACTGGAGGTTACACACTTAGACCTGATTTACCTTATGAATCTCTGAGTGAACTTGATGTGGAACAGCGAGAACTTTTAGAGTTTTTGCACGAGCAACTACAATTAGCTTTGCTTAAGGCTATTAAAGAAGAAATTCAAGCGAGTCTTAGCCGATTGGAAAAAAGCAAAAAGTATGCGCCCCTAGCTCACAAGTTCATTCCCGGATTGAAATTATATTACGGTCAAGGTTTAGCTCTTAAAGAAATTGCTCCCAAACTAGGAATGAGTAGCTGGGATCAAACAAGACGAATCTTAAACCCTGGTGAACTTTTAAATAAGGTACGCTATGCCACAGTTCAAAAACTACTTGAGAGAATTTTAAAAAAGGCTGAGGAAAAAGGTTTAACTAAAATTCCTCCACCACCAGATTATCTCAAAGCTATTTCCGAACAAATAGAAGCTTTTGTTGATGAAGAAGTTTTCAATGAAGCTTCTGAAGAAATTAGAGTGGGTAAAAACCGCTCAATGAACAGCGTATACGCACAACAACTTTTTCAATATTTAGAGCAACAATAAACATAGTTCAAAATCAGGAGAGAACTTATTATGTCCCAGCCATCAATAAAGACAACAGGTATCAGGTTGATATTGCCTGAAAGTATATGGTTGGAACCAGAACACTTTTATCAAGCAACACAAATAAGTAACCGAATTATGAATGAAACACAACAGTGGCAAACTTATCTCAATAGCTTGGGATTGTTTGGGTTTGAAGAATGGTTGACCGCACGTCTTCCAGAACAACCTATTCAAAAACAAACTCATGTCATTGAGACCTGTGCTCAACTCCAACTAGGAGAGTTTAAATTTTGTGTGATTTCTACCGAGCATCTGCTTGATGAAGTGGTAAGCATACCTTCTGGTACTATTCATCACCCCGAACTAGTAGCTCATTTTTATGTCGTGCTAGAAGTGTCTGAAGAACAGGAAGAAGTTATTATTAGAGGTTGTTTGCGTTACGATCAACTTGTTACCTATTGCAGTAGCGATCGCTTGCAAGATGGTTCTTATCAATTACCCTTATCAGTATTCGATCTAGAACCCAATCATTTATTGCATTATTATCTTTACTTAGAACCTAGCTCTATTCCCTTACCCGTGACTTCAACCGAAAAAGTCTCAGAAAATCTATTAACCTACTTCAAGGAAACGAGAATTAAGTTGAGCCAATGGTTCCAAGGGGTTTGTGATGAAGGTTGGGAGGTTATTGATAACTTGCTGGAGCGCGAAACCAATTTGGCGTTTAATACCAGACATATTCTATCAGGTATTAAGAGAGCAAAATTAATTGACTTGGGAGTACAACTCGGTAATCAAACAGTAGCGTTGTTGGTCAATATCTCAGAAGAGAGTGAGGAAAAATTAGGCGTTTTGATTCAGTTACATCCTACCAATGGAGAAAGAGTCTTACCATCAAATATTAAATTAACACTATTTTCTAAAGCTGGAAAAACTCTTCAAGAGGTTACCGCAAGAAGTCAAGATAACTATATTCAACTCAAACCCTTTAAAGGTGAACCAGGAAAGCGCTTTAGTTTAGAAGTCAGTCTCGAAGATGCTAGAGTGAGAGAGTATTTTGAATTGTAAAAAAGCTTTCTCAATCAAAAGGGTGTAAGTTCCGAAAGGTCACCCACACAAGACAAAATCCCTGTTTCCTTGCATTCTGTTGTTTCATGCTCCTCCTACACACAAATTTTTCACAGCACCTCATTTTATCTACTCAACACGGCAATACAAGGATATGGTATAAAAGTAAAACTCACTACAATCTTTGACAATCAAGTGCATCGTTGAATGAGCAAGTCGATTGTTATTAATTTAGGTCAAGGTAACTTAGACCAAGGATTTCCAAGAGTTACTGTTCAGCTATGGGGGGCGGATTATCCTCTTCCAGAGCAATTCATTGGCGACTTACCCCCAGCACCAGAGCTCGTTGAACTTTGTAGAAATTGGCAATCAATCTATCAAAATATTTGCGATCGCAAACACTGGCGTTCTTCACCCCGCGATGACGAAGATGATGATGAACTAGAAATAGATGAAGGCGCTGTTACCAACATCTCAGTTTTAGATTTTCATAGTGTATGTAACAAATTACAACAAAGAATGAATGATTGGTTGCAATCTCAAGGAATTCTTAAGATTAGCCAACAATTGCGTTCTGCACTGAACCCAACAGATGAAATTCGAGTTATTATTCAAACAAACGATCTACTGCTGCGAAAATTACCTTGGCATCGCTGTGATTTCTTTCAAGATTATCCTTTAGCAGAAATAGCTCTCTCCAGACCGGAATACAAACGAGCTCAAGTCTCGCAACCTAAAGTCAAGAGAAAAAGAGTGAGAATTTTGGCGATTCTGGGGAACAGCTTTGGGATCGATTTGGATAAAGAACGTCACTTTCTGAACAATTTAGCAGATGCAGAAGTTGTATTTCTTGTCAAGCCATCAAGACAAGAATTGAATACACACCTTTGGGACTCCATCGGTTGGGACGTTGTATTTTTTGCAGGACACAGTCAAACTGAGGGTGAAACTGGCAGACTTTATATTAATGAAAGCGAAACCAACAACAGTTTGACGGTTGAACAGTTAGAAGAAGCACTCAAAGCAGCTATTGAAAATGGTTTAAAACTAACAATTTTCAACTCTTGTGATGGATTGGGATTATCTTTAGCGCTGGAAAAATTGAATATTCCCACAGTTATTGTGATGCGGGAACCAGTCCCAAATTATGTTGCCCAAGAGTTTTTCAAACATTTTCTAGAAGCGTTTGCCGTTGAACGACGTTCTTTATATCTTTCGGTACAACAAGCACGCAGAAAATTGCAAGGTTTGGAAGATGACTTACCAGGCGCTTCTTGGTTGCCAACAATTTGTCAAAATCCCGCCGTCAAACCGCCGACTTGGCTCAATTTGTCTGGAATGCCGCCCTGTCCCTATCGTGGCTTGTTTGCGTTCCGCGAAGAAGATGCACACTTATTTTATGGACGGGAAAGGTTTACTCAGGATTTAGTGACAGCAGTGAAAAAAAAGCCATTTGTGGCTGTGGTAGGTTCTAGTGGAAGCGGTAAGTCCAGCGTTGTGTTTGCCGGATTGGTACCTCGGTTGCGGCAAGATACAAATGTTAATTGGCAAATTATCTCTTTTCGTCCTGGCAATAAGCCAATAACAGCCCTAGCAGCAGCTTTTGCACCTTTAAGTACCGCACAAGCAGTCAACAGTGATAGATTTCCGAGTGCGGGATTAAAACTGACAGCGCAAGCGAATTATCAGTTGCTAGCGGGTGTAAATTCTCTGACTGACAATTCATCATTTACCGATGAAAACTTCCGTTCCCTAGTGAATTTGGAATTGGAACTGGCGCTAGAACAAGACGACGGTGCTTTATACAAAATCATTGAAACCTTTGTTCAACAAAATCCTGGAACTCGCCTGGTACTCATTGCCGATCAATTCGAGGAACTCTACACCCTTTGTCCTGAAAATGAACGCCAACATATCCTAGAATTATTACTTAACGCCTGTACTCGCGCTCCCGCATTTACCTTAGTCACAACCCTACGAGCTGATTTTTATGGGTACGCTCTTTCTTATCGTCCTTTGAGTAATGCTTTGCAAGGAGCAGTTCTCAACCTTGCGCCTATGTCCCGTGACGAATTGCGCGATAGCATTGAAAAGCCTGCGGCACAAATGCAGGTGGAACTAGAAAAAGAGTTGACAAATAAGCTGATTTATGCGTTGGAAGGACAGCCGGGACGGTTACCCCTATTGGAGTTTACCCTGACCCAACTCTGGTCAAAACAAACTGAGGGATTGCTGACTATTGAGGCTTACGAAGAGATTGGTGGTGTGGAAGAAGCGCTAGCGAATCATGCAGAGGGAGTATACAGCCAACTTTCCGAGACAGACAGACAGCGATCGCAACGAGTATTCATGCAGCTAGTTCAATTAGCAGAAGGTGGTGAAGCAACCCGGAGGTTAGCCACTCGTGCTGAAGTCAAAGAAGAAAACTGGGATTTAGTAACCCACTTGGCATCAAATCGTTTGGTCGTGACAAATTTTAAGGGACACACGTGTTATGAAACAGTAGAAATTGTGCATGAAGCCCTGATTAAAAGTTGGGGACGCTTGGAATACTGGCTGCAAATGGATGGAGAGTTTCGTAACTGGCAAGAAAAGTTGCGAGTGGCAATTGGTCAGTGGGAGAGTAGCAATTTAGATGAAGGGGCATTGTTACGAGGAAAACCCCTTTCCGATGCAGAATATTGGCAAACAAAACGATGGGAAGAACTGAGTGTTAGCGATCGCAATTTTATTCACTCTTCTTTAGAACTGCGGGAACGGGAAGTCAAACAGCAAAAGCGACGGCAGCAAACAACTATTCTAGGTCTTGCCAGTGGGATGGCGATCGCATCAATACTTGCCGCGTTTGCTGGGTGGCAGTGGCAAAAAGCTCGGATTAATGAAATTCAGGCAACCACTAAATCTTCACAAGCTCTGTTTGCTTCCGATAGAAGATTGGATGCCCTCGTAGAAGCACTGAGAGCAAAGCATAAATTAATAACATTTGGTACAAATATACCAGAAACAAAGACTCAAGTTGATTTAGCACTCAATCAGGCAATATATGGAGCCAATGAGTACAACCGCCTGTCAGGACACGGTGCTAAAGTACACAAAGTGACCTTCAGCCCTAACGGTCAGATCGTCGCCACAGCCAGTGCAGACATGACAGTCAAACTGTGGCAACAAGATGGTAGTTTGCTAAAAACGCTTACCGGACATAGAGGTGCAGTCTACGGAGTGGCTTTCAGCCCAGATGGTCAGACCATTGCCTCAACAAGTGACGATCGCACAGTCAAACTGTGGAAGCTTGACGGCACCTTACTCACAACTCTCAATCATACATCTGAAGTGTACGCAGTTGCATTTAGCCCAGACGGGCAAACTCTGGCCTCAGCAACTTGGGATGGACGCGTTCACCTCCGGAAGCGAGATGGGACTTTATTGTCAACCATTTCAGGTCACCGAGAAAGCGTAGATGCTGTCGCGTTTAGCCCTGATGGTAAAACCATTGCTTCCGGAAGTTGGGACAAAACAGTTAAACTGTGGAAACCTGATGGTACGTTACTTACAACTCTTCAGCATAATGACAAAGTTCTGGCGATCGCAATTAGCCCCAACGGTCAGTTTCTTGCCACAGCCAGTGCTGATAAAACAGTGAAACTCTGGAAAAGAAATACTAAAGGAGAATTTGAAACGCGCCCCTACCAAATTTTGAAAGGTCACGATGGTCAGGTTCATGGAGTCGCCTTTAGCCCTGACAGTCAGCTGATTGCTTCTGTCGGTTGGGATAAGACTGTCAGACTTTGGCAGCTTGATGGTACTGAGATTGCCGTACTCAAAGGTCACAGTGGAATCATTTGGGATGTCACTTTTAGCCCCGATGGTCAAACTATCGCCACCGCTTCTGATGATAAAACTATCAGATTTTGGCACTGGAAACATCCTTTACTCACCGCATTGAACGGTCACAGTGCTGCAGTGCATGGGGTCAAGTTCAGTCCTGATGGACAGTTCATTGCGACTGCCTCTGACGACAAAACCGTAAAACTATGGAAGCGTAATGGTAGTCCTGTGACAACCTTCACGGGTCATAGCAATGCTGTATGGGATATTGCGTTTCACCCTAATGGTGAGACAATTGCTACAGCCAGTTGGGATAAGACAGTTAAACTCTGGCAGCGAAATGGCAGCTTAATAAAATCTCTTGTCGATCACCGCTTCTATGTAAACGCAGTGGCTTTCAGCCCTGACGGTCAGATGTTAGCGTCTGCTTCTGATGACAAAACCGTGAAACTTTGGCAGCCCAACGGCAGTCCAATTACCACTCTGAACGGTCATACCGATGAGGTTTGGGCTGTTACC
Source organism: Scytonema hofmannii PCC 7110 (assembly GCF_000346485.2). NCBI lineage: Bacteria > Bacillati > Cyanobacteriota > Cyanophyceae > Nostocales > Scytonemataceae > Scytonema > Scytonema hofmannii. Next base: position 4,939,721 of record NZ_KQ976354.1, on the reverse strand, counting down.
TTTAGCCCAGACAGTCAAACAATTGTTTCAGCAAGTCAAGATAATACAATCAAGTTTTGGAAACGAGATGGAACTCTTGTGAGAACTGTGAACGTGGGTTCCCCAGTGACCGCAGTCACTTTCAGTGCCAACGGTCAGCTAATTGCCACAGGAAGCTGGGACAAAACCGTGAAACTGTGGAAACCTGATGGCACAAGAGTGACAACCCTTACTGGTCATAGTGCTGAGGTTTTTGGGGTGGCGTTTAGCCCTGATAGTCAAATCATTGCCTCAGCAAGTGGCGATCGGACTGTGAAATTATGGAGGACAACAGATGGTAAGAAGCTAACAACGTTTCAAGGTCATAACGCGACTGTTTGGAAAGTCGCGTTTAGCCCCGAGGGTGAAACAATTGTTTCTGGTGATGAAGACAAGAGAGTGCTTTTATGGAATTGGAAGAGTTTTCGCCAACAGGATGAACTACTCCTTTACGGCTGTGAGTGGTTAAGAGATTATCTTCGGACGAATACCGATGTACAATCCAAAGATAACGGTCTCTGTTCTTAAATTGAGTTGTTTTTTAGCTTGATTAACTTAGGAGGAAAACATGACTATTAGGGTTGCAAATCTACCTTTACAATCTACAGAGCAAGATTTAGTGAATTTGTTTGCAGAATACGGAGATGTTCAGGGAATTAGATTTTTGTCTGAAGATACAGTAGAAGTCAACTTAGAAAATCAAGAAACTGAGGATAGTGCTATTGCAGAACTGAATGGTAGCGAATTTAATGGCAACATACTTTCAATCTCTGCTGATGAGGAAGATAGTAGAGGGTTAAGACCAACAAGCCATGGAACTGGCGGTCAACCACCAAAACGTAACAGATAACTATAAATACAGTACTCGAGTTTGATTTGTCACATCCTTTCTTTACTTTAACGCTACCATGTACACACAAGTTGGTTCGACCATTGCTGTGTTCGGCAAGTTTCTACGACATTGACTTCTCCCCATGCCTAAAGGCAGGGGATTCACTAAGAAGTTCTGCCGTATTTCTTTGCGATCGCAACCAGGGCGGCGGATTCCACATCGCGTCCATCCAATCCCCAATCCCAACTCCCTACCGTCCACCCTGGCTGTGAGCAGATTCACGGTCAAGCGTGCGATCCTACTCACCCCTCGCGGGTAGATGGGCAAGGGGTGGTTGGGAGGGTTTCAAATTTTTATTACAGATTGGCTGAGAAACTGCATAAGTTATAGTAGCTTGCACCTATCTAATAAGATTGGTTATTTAAAATAAAGTATTTTGTTCTCTATCTAAAGAGAGATTTTTATGAAATTGTTCTTTTTCGGTAAGTATTTTAGAAGTAGTTATGTGAAAATAACTTCTATTAGTCCATGAAATTCCTGGGAGTCATGTCTAGAGTGCCGATATAGTTTTCAAAAAAGCGATCTAGAAAAGTATTAATAGAATCAATAGAAGATTGCTAATAGTATTTAATGGAAACTTCTTAATGGAAAATTAAAAGATGATTAGTGCTATTATTGTACTTTATACAGTCGCTCAAGTTATCTTCTCGCTAATTTTTCATAAAACAATAATTAATAATTATCAGGTTTCACAATTTCTATCAATTGCATTAAGTCCTTTCTTTTTTAAATTTTTTAGATTTCTGATTATTATGACCACAGGATATGCAATTCAAGATGTCCCTTTATTCCAAGTTCTTATAGTAACAATTATTAGTGGTTTTCTGTCTACAATAATTACAATTATTATTCAGTTTGTTTTTGAGATGGAATGACACAATCTATCTACTACGCCCTACATACAAAAAAAAACCCCAACTCCTGGTGATTGCATTACGGCATGAGGGATATGGGGATAGTTTAGTTGTTTGTCTGCGTTTGCATACTTATGAGTTTGCATACTTACGATAATTTGAGTATTACATGAAACCATGATGAAAAAATCATGAGATTTTTCTCATGACGTATAAAGAATTGTTTGATAGTGTAATGAAACTCTACGTATTACTTTTAATACTTGCGTTTTTACCAACTTTAACTATGAATTCACAAACATACCATTTGCAGTCCGAGAATTTTTCTGACGAGACAGAATCGATTAAACACGAAGACCAACGTTTAGTGTATGAGCGGTTTCGCGTTATAGCAAAAGATACCGTGGACGGAAGTTACTATATTGGGCGTATTCAACTGAATGCAACTCAGGCTGATTATTTTTGTTGGTGTCATTCCTGTACACAGTTAAATCCAGGGATTTTTGTAGATGGCTGCTTATCTGAATCTCTTGATGTAAATAAGAGAGCTTTGTTAGTCATCAGATAGACTATTGCTCTTGGTTAATGCTTACCGACTAAGTGAATAGAGAAATGTCCTCTTACAATTACTTGGAAGTATCGGAAGAGCAGGTGTTAGGAGCGGCTGCTAGCTTGTCAATGCTATCACCTGTTGCTAATACTAATGAAAACACTTATGTCTCAAAAATATTTTCATCCTCCTGGTGAAAATTACCTTCGACTGATGTCATCCCTGATTTCCCATCAGTTAATGATTTGTAGGAAATTGTCCCAAACCAAACCCGCTCTTTAAAAGAACGGGTTTGTATTGGTTTACTTATTCAAACTGTCTTGCTTTAACCCCCTGATTTGTGAAGGAACTTGAGTGAAAAGCACTCATGCACCTAAGCCTATACTTCTTAGCACATTATTGACCACAAGATTAGCACCGAAAGCCGCGCTATTGACGGCACTAACAAAGGCATTGCGAACATCAGCATCGATGGTTACAAGTCCCCCTTTTGTTGCATCAATCTCAGCATCTGTTAACTTTTGAATAGAGTCAGCATCAACAGTATGCAGTTGGAAAATTGTAATTTTAGTCATGTTAATTTCCCATCAAGATTTCATTATTTGTCTTTGGGATTTGATGAATGTCTTTTCTTATCCCATTCCTATAATGCGTTACTGACTTTTCAATTCCAAGGCTTTCATCATTTCATAATGGAAAAAAGTTCTTTAATTAGATGAAACCATGATGAAAAAACAATGAGAAAAACCTCATGATGTGCCTACCATAGCTTTAGAAGAACCATGCTAACTCAAATAAGCAATGCTGGCATCCCGTTAAGAGTAATTCAGGAGATATCCGAGCATCGAAATCTTGAGCAGTTGCAGAAGTACTTAGCTGACTTTTCCACATCCCGTGAAAAGTCGGGATAAAATACGAGCCATGCAGTCATCTTACTACCTTTGTGCGTGCGCAATGCCGTGCGCTCCTACCCCTAACCCTACTCTTGATAATTGACTATCCTCACTAAAATTGCTATAAGTACCTAACTTGTGGTTCTATAACAAAAGCAGCACTGTAAAGTTTGTTTGGCAGCATTTACCTCTTAATGTAAGCTCATGGCAGTCTATGAAAATCGAGAAGCGTTTATTCCCTACCGCCGCACTGATATTATCGAACTTTGCCTGCAAGATGGTCAGTTCAATGCTGCTGAGGCTGAAAAATTTAAAGATTTCTGCCAAATTCTATCTGCATACTACCACTTTCGCTTCCACAAGACCTTAGAAATTATCAAAGACAACTACGTACCTTTCAACCCTAGTGCAGATGTTCAATCGCTGACTCAACCAACTTTTGACCAATATGACGCGATGGAGTCAAAAGTGGTTGAAGCGTTTCATCACATTTTAGAAAGGGCTAATTACATTCCTTTATCTGAATCAATTGTAAAACGAGCATTAGGTAAGAAATCGCTAATTGATTTGAAAACTCAAGTTGATTTTGAGGACTTTGACTGCTTTTTCTGCTATTATCAAGGCGATACCAGTAAGAAAATTATTCTGAAAAAATTCTTCTTTTGGCAGCAGGAAAAAAATATTGAGACTTTTGAACGAATTGTTTTACTGATTAAGTTTAAGGAAGTGGCTTACTTTCGCCGTAAGAAAATTAAGATAGAAGAGTTAAATTTTACGCCTGGTAAAATGTATGTTTACTTCTATAAAAATATTCCAAAACTAGATATTGACTTGCTTTTTCCTAATGTTGTCACTAGTATGACTTGGAAAGATCGCCTGCTATTTGGCATTCCTGCTATTGGAGCAGCAATTCCCTTGCTCTTAAAAGCATTACCAAATTTGTTATTACTGATTGCTGCCATTTTGCTGGTTTTTAATGCGACATCTCTACTTAAATCATTAGGTTTAGTTGTAGAACAGTATAAAAGCCAAAATGTCATGTCCGTTCTGGTGGCAACACTATCGTTAGCGATCGCTCTAGGTGGTTTTGCTTTTCAGCAATACAATAAGTACAAAAATAAAAAAATTAAATTTCAAAAAGATGTGACGGATACGCTATTTTTTAAGAATTTAGCTAGTAATACAAGTGTTTTTCAGATGCTAATGGATATTGCTGAGGAGCAAGAGTGTAAAGAAATTATTTTGGTTTATTATCATCTTTTAACTTGTCCAACTCCTCTGACTCCACAACAGCTAGACTCTCGCATTGAAACTTGGATGGAGAGGAAGGTGGGTATGAAAATTAACTTTGACATCCATGGTCCTTTAAATAATTTAGAAGAGATTCGTGGCCAAGTTTTGGGAAATAGTAAGGAAGTTGATAATGTGTCTGAGATTCCTTTACTTACTTATGATAATCAGGGATTTTGCCACGTTCTTTCTTTGGATGATGCTAAGGCTGTTATCGATTATGTTTGGGACAATGCTTTTCAATACAATGGAATAGCCTTATCGTAGGTTGAGTTGAGGAAATGAAACTGAATTTGGAATCTACCCAATGTCGATTTGGTGGAGAGAAATATCAATTGGAGGTCGTAACTGAGAGCAAATTGCTAAAACTTGATGTATTTCATTTGTTAAGAATTGTTGGAAGAGAGGTTCATCGTAGATGAAATGACTATCTAGTGCATTGAAAGTTTGCTGAGATAGAATATAATCGAATCTGGGTGCCCATTTTCTTGCCCCAAGTCTTGCAGTTATGGAACAATTATCAACCATAAAAGCAATTCCTCTATGGTGCATATAGGGATTGAGAGAATCGACAGCTTCGATAATGGACTCGTTAGCGATTTCAGAGTAGGAATGCCCTTTTTCTTTTAATAAGTTAATTTGAGCCATCATAGTTGCGATGTAAATGCCAGCAGTCACAGGATGAATGGGGATGTTATCAGATTTTCTATTGGCACGAACATGAATACCAGTTTGCCACATGGGTGTACCGTCAATTTTGCCCAAAGGATAACTTTTGTGACGGTGACTTGCTGCGATCGCACTCCGAATTTCGTTTCCGGAAGCAACTTCATCATAAATTTCTTGTAAGATTTCCAAAGCAGGGTCATAGGCTGCTAAGTAAGCTTTCTTGAAAGTTTCTTTATCTGTTTTATCGAATGATTCATAAACAGCAAGAATTCCTTGCTGAGATATCATTTTGGTAATTGGTCCTGTAATTGATTCCACTGAATAAATATAAGCTTCTTCTCGTGAAGAACCATGACTCATAAACCATCTGTATAGACTTTCTACAATACCGTGAATAGCTCCCAGTAAAATTCCTCTTTCTCCAAAAATATCAGATTTATACTCAGATTCCAGAGTGGTATGAAAAATTGCAGGCGAACCAATCGCTATTGCCCATCCAAGAGCGTAATCTGTTGCTTTACCAGTGATATCTTGATAAATAGCAAAGCTAGAATTAATACCTGCTCCGTTAATTTCTTTGCCTTGCTCGTAAAGACGCCTGACTGAAGGTCCCATACCTTTAGGGCAAACAGCGATCGCATTAATATTGTTAGGAAAACACTCACCAAGATTTTTCAAATGTCCCAATAAAAATCCATGAGACAATCCCAATGTACTTCCCGGACGCATTGCCTCAAAAATTCGCTCTTTATTTTCAGCTTGTGCAGCATCAGAAATGAGAAGAATTGATATATCTGACTCAGAAATAACCTCATACATTTCCCCCAAAGTTCCATTATCTCTGGTAAATCCAAAATTTTCTGCTGATGAAATAGAAGCAGAATTCTCTCGCAGCCCGACTTTGACTTGAATACCAGTACCTGCTAAAGAATCTCTTAAATTTTGTGCTTGAGCGCGACCTTGAGATGACCAGCCAATAACTCCAATTTGCCGAACTCCTTCAAATGCTTTAGACAAAAGCGGAAAAAGATGGCGTCCTCCCCGAACAATATATTCTTCCGTGTTAGCTAAAAAAATCTTCTCTGTCTTAAAAATTTTTGTACTAAAATCTAAACTCATTGGATTAAACAATTTTGGATTTTGGATTTTGGATTAACTGATTTTGGATTGAGAAAGCCTTATCCACAATTAATCGCAGACAGAAAAATAACTGTTAGTTTTTAACATAGAGGTTATTTTTTTCACTGTCCAACACCTTTTTCATAAGCAATTAACACTTAAAAAGTTCAAATCGGATTATGGAACTAAGACATTTACGCTACTTTGTCGTCATTGCAGAAGAACTGCACTTTGGTCGCGCTGCAGAACGACTCCACATGACTCAGCAACCTCTCAGCCAACAAATCCGTCAATTAGAAGCAGAGATAGGTGTGCTTTTGTTCCACCGTACTAAGCGTCGAGTACAGTTAACAGAAGCAGGAAAAGCATTTTTGGAGGAAGCGCGTCAGATATTGCATAAAGCATCTCAGGCGGTAGAGATGGCAAGGCAAGTTGCTCGCGGAGAAAACGGTAGACTGACAGTAGGGTTCTCTGGTTTTGCTACTTACAGTCTTTTGCCTAAAGTTCTGAGGATATTCCGAGAGCGGTTTCCACTGGTGGAACTGGAATTGGAAGAGATGACATCTAGCGCTCAAGTTCAAGCTTTGCAAAATCGCCAAATTCACCTCGGTTTGATGATTCCACCCATACCCGATACAGAGTTAGTTCAAGAACCAATCCTACGCGAGCCATTGGTGGTGATTTTGCCAGAAACTCATCCACTTGCCACCCAGTCAGAGTTAAAATTATCTGCACTCGCTAACGAGTCCTTCATTTTGGTTTCTCGTCATCTCGAACCGGGCTATTACGATTTATGTATCAGTTTATTTCAACAAGCTGGTTTTAGTCCTAAAGTTTTTCAAAAGGCAAGTCAGAAGCAGACAATTCTCGGTCTTGTCTCCGCCGGTATGGGTGTTTCCCTTGCACCTGCTTCCATCCGCAACATTCATAGAACTGGGGTAGTCTACACGACTCTCAGTTCCTTAAATGTAGAAGTAGAGTTAGTAGCAGTTTGGCGTCAGGATGACACTTCCACTGTCTTACAGACATTTGTTCGTGTTCTTCGAGAAATCATTGCTCAAATTGAAGTTAAATAACAGAAAAAAGATGCTGCTAACGTCTCTAAAGAATTGCCACAAATTCTGTAAAAAATAACAGTGCCAAAGTAGGTAGCACTGTTGAACTGAAACATTTCAATTGAACCTTATAACGACGAAATACCAAAAACAAAACTCTACATCTGCTATTTTTTAACCTCTGGATGAAAAGAGGATGAACATTCGATGAGAAAATTTTCATCCGATGCTAAACTCAATGAATACTCCTTGTGTAGTAACACACCCCTTAGGAACTGATTGGGGTGTGTTTTCCGTTGTCAGTGACAGTATCTCACCCTTCCCTAACGATCCAAATTAGCATACCGAGGATGAATTCTACAGGAGGTAGAGGATAGTCCATTAAGTCAATTGTCACTGTTCTGTCTTCAAGTTTCATGAAACGCCACTGGGTACCATTACTGATTACCCCGTAGATTGTCGAGATAGGTATTTCATTCGTTTGATTAAACTGTTGCGCAGCGACCATTTCGGCAATACATTGCCCGATCCCTTCGTTAAGATTATCGCGTTTGGCTTCAGCCAGAACGATTATCGGCGCTTCAATTTCGAGTTGTTCAACAGAACGACTGATAAGATAATCAACATAGCCATTGAGTCCCTTTTCTGGAGCGACAGTAAAATCCCGACCAGAGAACAGGCTGACTTGAAAGTTGAGAATTCGTCTCACCTCTTGTAACACAGGGTAAACAATCGATTCAGACTTCGCTCGTTCAGAACCAACAGCGATCGCCCACGGCAAATCCTCCAAAGCGGCTTGTAATCTAGCACTTGGTGGAATCGGCTCAATCTGCGGTAGAAACCGTCCACCTTCAACCGCTATCAAGTTAAAGTCTTTTTTAGCTTTTGCGAACGTAAAGTTGCTGTAAGGCATAGACTCAATTTTGTACCATCATGTCTTATTGTCGTGGACGTGAAGCGGCAAGAATCGCATTCCAGCTAAAATGAAAAAGAAACAGCGATCGCGTACCATTATGTTTACCATTGCGGAATTACGAGAATTACAAACAGAACACCCAGATTGGCGAATGGAACTAGTGGACGGGAGTATTGTTGTTATGGGTCTATCAGATTACGAAGTTTGCATTATTCAAATTAACATTTGATAAACTGAAAAGTTTTCTTAAAGCTCTACAAATTTCGTCTCTTTTAAACTTATATGCATACCTTAACACCCACTCAGTTTCAATAATTACAGTATCTGGTATAAAAATATTTTTCATCTGGAAAATTTCTAGACTCTTTTGGTACTGTAATTCGTCATCTTGAGTCAAAAGACGCACAATTATATTAGTATCAACTGCGTCCATGCCATAATTCCTCTACACCTTGGCGAATTGCGTTATCCATATCTTCAAGAGTTTTTGGTACGCCTTGATATTTTAAACAACCAGCAACGTCATCCAAGGTAGTTGTTAAAAAAGGTTTTTTCGGCTTAAGAAGAATTCCATCACCCATATCTATTGCTATCAATTCTTGACCAATTTCCCAACCATGAGATTTTCGCAATGATTCGGGAATCATCACTTGTCCTTCATCTGTGACCTTTATGATTTCCATACACTAAAAATTGATAGAATATTATCATTATATCATTTGTCACAAGTTAAGGCTACAAGGCAGTTTTCAAGGGGATTTTAGAAGATGCTTGGCCGAAAAACTCCTTAGATCCTCGCTGTTTTTCCGGGAAAGGTGCGACAATTAACTTAACGTTTGGTTTTCATTGTCGTTTAACAATACCTAAATCTTGATTTTCTGGAGATGCGAAATACTTATGAGTTCATTTGTGCTTTGTTTTCAAGATATTGATCGAACAAAAATCACGGTTGTTGGGGGTAAAGGCGCAAACCTGGGGGAACTTTCCAAGATTGAAAGAATCCACGTACCGGATGGCTTTTGTATTTCTACTGAAGCTTTTAAAAGAATCATTAGGGAAACGTCGTCGATTAACGAATTACTCGCTCAGTTATCGCTTCTAAAGGTGGAAGACCGAGATAAAATCGGTGAACTTAGCGGTGAGATTCGCAGGGTCATCGAAGCGATAGCCATTCCTCAAGACATTAATGAAGAGATTACTCGCCTCCTCTCCAGGCTTGATGAAAAAAATGCCTATGCAGTACGATCCAGCGCAACTGCTGAGGATTTACCGACAGCCTCTTTTGCAGGCCAGCAGGATACGTATTTGAACATTATCGGTCATGTGGCAATTCTAAAGCATATCAGCAAGTGCTGGGCATCGCTATTTACCGAGAGGGCAATAATTTACCGCCTTCAAAACAGCTTCGACCACCGTAAAGTCTACCTGTCTGTGGTTGTTCAGAAGATGGTCTTCCCGCAGGTGGCAGGAATTTTGTTTACTGCCGATCCCGTTACTTCTAATAGGAAAGTGTTATCCATTGATGCCAGTTTCGGACTTGGAGAAGCCTTGGTCTCCGGTCTGGTGAATGCTGATATCTATAAAGTGTGTAACCGCAAGGTTATCGATAAGAAGATATCCACCAAGAAACTGGCTATTTATGCCTTAAAAGATGGCAGTACGAAAGAACAGGAGATCGAGCCTGAGAGGCAGAATAGACAAGCGCTGACGGATGAGCAAATTTTACAGCTTGAGCGCATAGGCAGAGAGATCGAAGAACATTTCGGCTGCCCCCAGGATATCGAATGGTGTTTGGCTGATGATACATTTTATATAGTCCAGAGCCGACCAATCACTACTTTATATCCCATCCCTGAAGTGAATGATGAAGAAAATCACGTTTATGTATCTGTCGGTCATCAACAAATGATGACCGATCCAATGAAACCACTGGGATTGTCTTTTTTCCAGTTAACAGCTGCTCGACCCATGTATAAAGCTGGTGGAAGGTTGTTTGTTGATATCACACACGATCTGGCTTCACCTGTTAGAAGAGAAATTGTAGTAGATGTCTTAGGAAAATCCGAGCCGCTCATAAAAGACGCACTTATGACCATCATAGAGCGAGGAGATTTTATAAAATCGTTACCAAATGATAAAAAAGAACTGAGTCCCGGCAAAAGCAATAAAGGTATGTCGCCTGCGGATTTTCAAACACAAATCGAATACGATCCGACAATCGTTTCTGATTTGATTAAGAGTAGCCAAACATCGATAGACGAGTTAAAACATAACATCCAAACGAAATCAGGATCGGATCTAATTGATTTTATTCTGGAAGACACCCAGAAATTAAAGAAGAGTTTATCCGATCCACAAAGTTTTGGTGTGATTATGACTGCTATGAATGCTTCATCATGGATCAATGAAAAAATGAAGGAGTGGTTAGGTGAAAAAAATGTAGCAGACACGCTTTCTCAATCTATACCCAACAACATTACTTCGTCCATGGGCTTGGAGTTATTGGATGTCGCAGATGTGATTCGTCCTTATCCAGAAGTAATTGAGTATTTACAATCTGTAAAAGATGATAACTTTTTGGATGAACTGGTTAAGCTTGATGGTGGACAGAAAACCCAGGACGCTATCTGTGCTTTTCTCAGCAAATACGGAATGCGATGTGCCGGGGAAATCGATATTACGAAAACTCGTTGGAGCGAAAAACCAACTACACTTGTCCCTATGATTCTCAGTAACATCAAAAATCTTGAGCCTAATGCCAGCAATCGGAAATTTGAGCAAGGGCTACAGGAAGCTTTGAAAAAAGAACAAGAGTTATTACATCGATTGAAACAATTACCAGATGGGGAACAAAAAGCCAAAGAGACAAAACGAACGATCGGTCATTACCGGAATTTTATCGGTTATCGTGAATATCCAAAATACGGCATAGTTAATCGCTACTTCGTTTATAAGCAGGCTTTGTTAAAAGAAGCCGAACAACTCGTACAAGCCAACGTTATTCATGAAAAAGAAGATATATACTATCTCAGTTTTGAAGAACTTCACGAAGTCGTGCGCACAAATAAACTGGACTACCAAATCATCAACAAACGAAAAAACGAGTACAAATTATATGAAAAACTAACTCCGCCACGTGTTATCACGTCTGATGGTGAAATCATTACTCTTGAGTACAAACGAGAAAATCTCCCAGATGAAGCTATTGTAGGTCTAGCTGTTTCTTCCGGAGTTATAGAGGGACGAGCACGTGTTATCTTAAACATGGAAGATGCTGACCTGGAAGATGGAGATATTTTAGTTACTTCTTTTACTGACCCTAGCTGGACACCATTGTTTGTATCCTTAAAAGGTTTAGTTACAGAAGTTGGTGGACTTATGACTCATGGAGCAGTTATCGCACGTGAATATGGCTTACCAGCAGTCGTTGGAGTGAAAAATGCTACCAAACGGATAAAAGATGGGCAGAGAATACGGGTGAATGGAACAGAAGGGTATGTAGAAATCTTATATTAAAGCGAAAATTACAAAATTGGATTTTAAATATTGAGGTACCAGAACCCCGGTATCTTTAAGATACCGGGGTTCTAATTTCCGCTTATCCGAGTAGTATTGTAACGGGATTTAACTTTTACCTCTTCATCCCAGGAGTACGTCCGCCTTCGTCGTTACTTCCACCATGAGGATGGGAATTTCCTGGATCGCAACCTTCAGCACCGTTACCAATTCCTTGGTTGCAATGCTGTTTCTTGGGTTTTACCTGTTCAACATTGAGTTCTTCAGCTTCTCCTTGCTGTCCAACCTGCATTTGCGATTGTCCTACAGCATATTGCGAGGATATATCTACCACTTCTCCAGTACTCACCAATGCTTTATATATTAAAGCGACAACTTCAGAGCGAGTTGCTACTTTGTCAGCGTTGAGAGACTGAACGTTAGGATAGTTAACGACAATACCCCGTTGTGTGAGTGCTGCGATCGCATTCCGAACGTCGCTTCTAATGGTAGTTGCATCAGTGTAAGCAGTCAGAATTGCTTCTGTCGATCCGCTAACAGTATAGTTGAGACCTTCTGCCAAGGCAAACAAAGTTTCCAAGCGAGAAAGGTTCATAGTTGGGTTGAACACATTCCCAGAAGCGCCCAAGAAGCCCATTTGATAAGCTTCACGGATGGCATTGTAAGCCCAGTAGGCGGTTGAGACATCTTTGAACTTAACTGCACTCCGAATTGTGACTTTATCAAAAGCTTGGCTTAACATTGCCGCAAATTGAGCGCGAGTCACATACTCATCTGGGCGGAAAGTTCCATCGGGGAAACCTTCAATAATTTCCAGCGCTGCTAACTCAGCAATAAAATCTTTTGCCCAGTGGTTTGCAGACACATCCGAAAACTTCACTTGAACGCCCCTGGCTGTACCGACTTCCCGATAGCCCATCATCATTTGGGTAATATCGTAAGTGGATCTACTGTCAGGGCTAACTTCCTGTAGTTGTACCAGTTGACCGGGTTTAGCTTTTAAAGCTGCTGCTAAGTTAGAACTAAAAACATTGAGAGACTGACGAACAACTGCAAATTTACCTTTGGAGAAGGAAGCAGGATAAACACTAGTCTTAGCAACAGTTGAATAACCTTGAACTTGGAACTGGCTAACTTTGACTTGTTGGGAACTGCTGAAGAAGCTAGCACTTTGACCACTGACTTCCGAGAAGTAGTCATAGGTGGTAGAACCTTCATCAACGACGCCATCAAAGTCAGCATCTAAGCCGTAAACAGTACGGACAACTTTATATTGTGTTGGATTTGCCGACAAAATCAGGTTAACGACTGTATTTGCAGACAAAGATTCAAATTCGCTGTAGCCGATAAAGCGATTTTGAGTATCAAACAAACGTACAACTACTCTGTCGCCTGCTTTCAACCCCTTCACAAACTTAGCTGTCTGCTTAATCTTATACTTGTAATCACCTAAAAAGCGCTCTTTGAAATAGCCTTTACCACGCTTACCTTTAACAGAAATACGGGCAATAACTTCTGAAAAGCTTCCTGATGGTTGCAGAATAGAAAGGGTAAAACCTGTTTTGCTTTTAACAGCAACAGTCGCAGCGCTCATTTGAGTGCTTTGTACGGATGCAGCCCTTGCACCGCTAAATTGAGAACTTTGTGCAGAAGCCTCTACAGCACTTGCTTGAGTTCTGCGTTGTACCACTACGGTTTCACGGCGTTGGATAGCGGTTGTGCGACTGGCGATCTGTTCGTTGGTGCTTCGCACCTTCATCATTGTTGCAGTAATCGCTTGGGTTGACGCTTCATCAAGCTTAGCGATCGCACCAGACTCGTTCGTGCGGTACACCCACATTTGGCTGTTATCTGCAACGACAAGTTGCCAACCAGGTACTAAAGCTTTGGTACAACTTCCTTCTTCTTCTTTTAATCCCAAACAACCATTGGGCCAAATAATCCTTTCCGCTTTCACAACGCGCAATGCAGAAGCTTCTACACTTGCACGTTGGGAAATATCACTCAATACCGCTGTTTTGACTTCTTCTGGCAATTCTGATGAAACAGTTGTCTTGTCGTCATCAACGTCATCATCAGCAATTAATAATTGCTGCTTTGTAGAAGTTTCAGCGCTTTGTGCTTCGGTAGTCTTGGGTACAGAGGCTGCAATAGCTGACGATACTGGAGAAGCGATCGCCAAATAAGCAGCTGCCAAAACGATTTTACCGAAGTTTGTTAAATAGGATTGATTCATGTGTCCCACACCATTGAAAACAGCATTAGTGGTAAATGCGCCCTAATGCCTTCCTCGTCTATTTATCCCTCCGATACAGTAAAAATTAACACTGAAATCAAAACTTTAAAAAACTTCATAATTAGAATTTAGATCCCCGACTTCTTGAAGAAGTCGGGGATCTTGGTCTGAATTATGTCATACTTGTTGCGGGTCTTCACGGGGAGGATGAAAACCGCCTTGTATCCAAAGCTGTCGAGATTTTTGGATAAAGCGATCAATGCGACGTTCATCATTTAAGTCGAGCCGATTACAAGTAGCTCGACCTACAGCAGTAGTGCCAACAATTTTAGTACCATCTTTTGTCCAGAGAAAGTGTTCAGACCATTGTTGCTGACGGGGATTGAATAAGGGAACTTCTTGTTGAGTGTCTGGGTCAAGACCGACAGTGAAATTATAGTGGCGTTCATTACAGCGACGACAAGCTAAAGCTAAATTATTTACATCATCTGAACCTCCTAAAGACTTCGGTATTATGTGGTCAATAGTAAGAGGAGATGTACTGAGAAATTCCAAATAATGACAGTATTCACATCGAAAATTAGCACGATGCCGTACAAACTCTTGAATCTTGTTAGGAATAGTCATGATTGAGATACAATCGTAGCATTAATATAACTGAAAATCATATCTAATTCTCCAATAGCCTCTAGTTCAGCAGCTTCTTCTGGTGTTAGTAAATCAGCTTTTTTTCTATCTAGAAGTTCTTGCATCCGTGAGCCTAACTCTTCAGTAAATTTGAAAAGATTGAGATTGTTCACTTTTTCAACTCGAATACCCGATGTTAACCACGATGAAGGTTTAATTACTACTGGGTTCATAATTTTATACTCATTACTAATTGACAATCTTACTTTAATTATGTTGCCAATTAATTTTAGACGATTGGGAAGCCTTAACGAATTGTAATGCACCAGAACATCCCTAGAGCAACCAAATACTTTGGCGGAAGATGATGTAGAAAAACGGGTGCGATAAGCCGGGTACGACTTGCGCTTCGCGATCGCAAAAAATTCGAGTTCTAATCGGGTATCCCGATCGCAATGCTATTGAAACTCCACCTCATCTCCGCCATCAGTTTCAGATGGAGCATCATGTACTGTCACCGCTCCTAAAAACCTACGCATACTTAGGCATTAGTGCTTACTCTCTTCTCTTTCTTCTCCTGACGGAGACGCTACGCGGACGCGTACTTTGCGTCTTTGCGGTTCATTTAATTAGGTAATCTCCCTTGCGGGATAGGAGTAAACCTGAGTATAGCAATTCCATTCGCTCCGAGTAAAAATACTGAAATAAAGAATTTTTAGCAGCAGCAAAAAGAGCTAGTCGTGATAATCTTAAACTTGTATGATTTCTGAGATTAATAAGGATAGTGAAGAATAAATCCAGAACAAGTACGCTCGATTAAATCCCAAATCACAATCAAGTCTAATCCTCTGACCTATAATGAGTATATTAACTTTTTCCCACGTCCTCTAGAACTTCACCAAGGTTATCCGACTGACGGCTATCTAATACTCATTGCCTTGGTTAAATGCTATGGATTAAAGAAAGTTGTCAGGCTTGTTCCGCGAGAACTTTGGGAGGAGGTACTTAACCAAGTTTACCCACCAACGTAAGTAGTAATTAAACGAAGTGTAAAAATGAAAACAAAACGCGAAAGAGAAGAAATTATCAAGGCTATCAACGTACTTCTACACGGCGCTTACGACAGCACTTTAGATGAAATTGTCGCATTATTAAAGAAAATCGATGATGAAGAGGATGAAGAAGACATTAGAGACGCACGTGCTGAATTAGAAGACATTAAAATAAATGGTGGTATACCGTGGTCAGATAAGAAAAAAAACGTGGCGTGAATTACCAAGTTCATTAGTAAGCCTAAACAATCTACTATTTAATAGTTTTTTACATAATAGAACTCTTACACAAGTAAATTTATCTGCGTTCATCTGCGTGCATCTGCGGTTAGTAATTCATTTTTTTAACCTTTGCAGAAAGTCTATTGAACTCTTTTCACTGAGCCGCATCATTAAAGCTATTAGGATCTAACCCCGGAGGAAATAAAACCACTTCCTGTTTTGAAAACAGGGATTTGTAATAAAGTTCAATTGCCTTTTCTAAAACACAGTACTTAATTGGGACCCATCTGCCATTGTAAAAGTAGACAACAACGCGGCTCATTGCGTACTCTTCTAACGGGAGGGGAAGTTGCCAGGGTGAAAACATGGTTTCAACCTTAAAGAAGTAGCTTGATTACTTTGATACATCAAGATAAGACATTACCACTATCTTAAGTAAGATTCCTTTACCCTCTAAATGAATATCATTACTTTCATTCACCGAGAGTAGCTTTCCGGAAATTGCTTGCCACACTCCTTGCATATATAACGCTGCTTGCCATGACGGTGACCGTTTTTAGATACGGCGCTTGAATCACAATGGGGACATTGGATTGATTTCATTACTTTCATTACCTTGTGTGGAGAAACTTCATTCCCTATTTCATCCCCTACATGAGGGTGTAGGTACGCAAATAACAATGCTCGGATTTGATCGAAAATCTCCTGACGATGGGGTTCATCACTGCGTAGCGCCACAAGTGCTAAAGTGTTACAAGCATGAACGCTAACTTCAGCGAGTAGCTGGCACTGTTCCAGAATTAACGCCCGGTTGCGCTGCTTTAGAAGTTTTGCCATGAAGTCAATCGCTTCTTGAGTAAAGCTTTCATCAATATTTTGAAAGATTGCTGGAGACTTGAAGTATTGCATAAACACAATCCGGCTGGTTTGGTCTTGAAGAAGTTCTTTGTAAATAACAACCATAGCTGAGATAAATCCTTCAAAAGGCTGTTGAATAATTTCTGGCTTGTTGAACTTTGCCCATGCAGCATAGACTCTTTCCCTGTGACGTAATTCCAACGCATGGAAAATGGTCATCTTATCTGGGAAAAATTGATACAGAGAACCGATCGCTGTGTCAGCACGAGTTGCGATCGCATGAGTTGTTGCTGCCTCAAAACCGACTTCATCAAAGATTTCCGCAGCTGCATCTAGGATGCGTTCAACACGTTGCTGACTTCGCTTTTGCTTGGGTTGGCGGCGCATAGAAGGGGGGTGGGGAGTGGGGAGTAGGGAATGGGGGAAAGAGTGTTGCTTCCATGCATGACGGCTTGCAACCCATGGGGCTGTTCCTAAGAAAATTCTCTTGACAAATGTGAATAATCTGTCATGATTTATAAATAAGAACACAAACTATACCAATTTGAAAAAAGAGTGCGACAGATAGTTGGGTAGAATTAAGTCCAAGTGGGGCTTTTTCAATCCAAAATCTAAAATCCAAAATCCAAAATGGTATGATTTGTCACAATTTTACAGAAAACTTAGATCTGATGCGAAGGACTCAGTCCCGTTGTCAACAGCATTTCATTTGACGGAGAAAAATATGAACCCTATCTTACCAGGTGCTCCTTGGTTGATTGCTCACAAATCTATGTTGGGTGCAAACAAACCTGTAAAAATTACGCTTAACGGTCATGATTATGTTTTATGGCAAAACCAGCAAGGCGAAATCTGTGCTCTTGAGAATGTCTGTCCTCATATGCAGGCTCCTTTGTCAGATGGATGGATTTGCAAAGACAGAAACACCATTACCTGTCCCTTTCATGCACTAGAATTTGATAAGGAAGGCAGATTGTACCGAGAAGGAAAAACAGATAGTCAAGCGATCGCAAAACCCTTAGAACTGATTGTTATCGATGATTGTATCTGGACATATGGCGGGTTTGAACCAAAAATTCCAGTTCCCGATTTAATTTCCAAACTGAAAACAGGGCTGAATTTTATAGGAGTCGCTGGAATTAAAAGTATCAAAGGCAGTTTTTTAGACAACCTTTTAATTAATTACGACTATAACCACCAAAATGGAACCCATCGCGAGTTATTTAAAATCAAAGCCAATCATATTCCTAGCTTTGAACATGATGGCTATTGGGCTAAAGTTGTCCAAGAACTTTACAGAGATGACAATACACTCAGCGAAATTTTCAGCAATCCAGCGTTACTAATCGCGCCTAAAATGTACAAGAGTATTCTAGAGTATGCTTTCCCTGCTCTTACAGCCTTTCAAACCCAGACTCCTGTTGTTGACCTTTTGCAAACTCATGTTCTCTATCCGGAAACAGAAAATAGTACTAAAACTTTTGTTCTTGTCTACACAAAAATGAAGTTACCTGGTTTGGATTTGTTGTTAAAAAATTCAATTCTTAAAGCTGTAGCTACTGTAGTTGAGCAAGATACAACAGCCATTGAGAACTTGTATCCCAGAGAAAAAGCTAAAATCAGACTTCCGAATGAAGAGATTATGTTTTATGCTGAAAGGCTCTACCGGGATTGGGAAATGGCATCTGTTATATAAGGCTCTTCTTAATAAGCTGCGGTGTACCACAAGTTCGCCCTCCTCTTACCTCTGCGTACTCTGCGCCTCTGTGGTTAAATAAATTACTTTTGAACCGCAGAGGACGCAGAGAGCGCAGAGAAAAAATGCGCGAGTCCTACGTTTATTTCCTACTCCCCACTCCTCACCATTGTGAAAATGGCTCTTTTACTAAATTGCTATTAAAATATCGAGGATTATCTGAAACCTCCTCACCAATCCAGACGGGTAATTCAATCTGTTGTTTTTCATCACTAAGTTCAACTTCTGCTAAGATTAGCCCTTTGTTAACACCATCAAACTCGTCAATTTCCCACATCAAACCACCCCACTCCACTTTATATCTGATTTTTTCTATCAAAGGTCGCTCACACAAGGTATCCAGCATTTCTTGAGCATCTTCGAGCGGAATAGGATACTCAAACTCTGCTCTTGAGTATTTGACAGTAGGTCCTTTAATCGTTAAATAACCCCGATCTCCTACTATGCGAACGCGTACAGTAGCTCCTTTATGCGTGGCAATATATCCCTGACGGTATACACTCCCCTCTGCTAGATTTCGCCAACTATTTCCTTTGACTAAAAATTTACGTTCTATTTCTCGTGCCATTTTAGTTCTTTATTTAAGTACTATTTTCTTAGCTTATCTTTACAATTTGTCGTTGATTATATACTGTCCACCCATTTAACGTTTGCCTGCGATCCACTCAATATAAGTGCCATTGTTTCTTTACGAATAGGTAACTTTAAGCTAATATTATATTCCCATTAAATCTATTTAATAAGAGTTGCTAAAGGTTAAAAAAATGTTAGTGACTAAACAAACTGTTTTAAAACAATTTTGGTATCCGGTTATCACTCTTGAAAATTTGTTAAAGAGTCCGCAAGCGTTTGAATTATTGGGACAAAAGATTGTTTTGTGGCTAACAGCAGATGGACAACCTGCTGCTATTGCCGATCGCTGCTGTCACCGGACTGCTCAACTTTCTAAAGGACAAGTCATTGAGGGTAACATTTGCTGTCCGTATCACGGTTGGCAATATAATGCTGGTGGGATATGTGTAGAAGTCCCTCAGTTAAAAGATAGTCCTATCCCCTCTAGCTACAGAATCCCTTCTTACCACTGTACCGAACGCTATGGTTATGTGTGGGTAGCTTTGTCAGATCCCCTAGCACCAATTCCTGAAATTCCAGAAGCTTCTGAGGAGCATTTTCGTTACATTCCAGAATTTTACGAACGATGGGAATGTAGTGGCTTGAGGTTTATGGAAAATGAATTTGATAATGCTCACTTTAGCTTTGTACATCAAGGGACTTTTGGTAATTGCAAACAACCAGAACCAGCTTCAGTAGACATTGTAGAGTTAGAGTATGGCATTCATGTAAAAACTGCTTATCCGGTTATCAATCCACCACTACAGCAAAAGAATTTGAAAATTAGTCAAGAAACAACATTGCGGACAAATGAATTAATCTGGTTTATGCCATTTAGCCGCATACTTTACATTCGCTATCCCAATGGGTTAGTACATGCTATCTTTTCTGCAATGACTCCTATTAACGATTCTGCCTCGCAACTGATCCAGTTTTGTTTCCGTAATGACACAGAAGCAGATACTCCGGCTCGTGATATTATTGCCTTTGACCGTGCTGTCACTTTAGAGGATAAAGCCATACTGGAAACGACAGATTACGATGTTCCCTTAGTCTTAAGCAAAGAACAGCATATGGCATCTGATAAACCAGGATTAATCATGCGACACAAATTAGCAGCTTTGCTTAAAAAATATGCAGAAATAGAACAGTGTCGTATTTAAATTAAGCGGTTAATGGCAAAGCAAACAACCCAAACAAATGAGTCTGGTATATCTCCTATTGGTATAATACTCGCACTTGTTCTTTGCGGTATTTTTGGCGGAGACCAAGTTTCCCGTAAAGTAGCATTAACGGAGTTTACGCCTTTGTTTTGCGGATCGCTGGCTTTTTCGCTCGCCAGTATTATACTGTTTGTTTACGCTCGGATTAAGTCAATCAAATTGCAACCGCCTGCACGAGCCGTGTGGAGATTACATTCGATTTCTGCTATTTTATTTGTATTGTTGAACGTTACTGCTTTACCAGCACTGAGACTAACCCTAGCAAGCAGGGCGAGTGTTTTTATCGCTACTTATCCATTTTTAATAGCGATTTTCAATAGCTTTGGTAGCAGGGGCGAACGGATAAATATAGGTAAATTTACTGGTTTGTCCTTGGCATTCGCTGGTGTCTTGATTGTCTTTAGCGATCGCTTGAATGTCCAAGGAGAAACGACTTGGATAGGAGATAGTTTAATGTTGCTGAGTGCGACCTTACTATCAATCATGGTACTGCATCTGAGGACTGTAAACAGGCGTGTCTCTGCAATTCAAGCTACCTTTTGGCAGTTAAGTCTAAGTTTACCTATTTTTTGGTTGTTAACGTTGGTTTTTGAATCTCCACTGACCATCCCACATTTCTCTCGGTCTTGGTTGGGCGTAATATATCAAGGTGTTGCGGTGAATGCGATCGCGTTCGTACTGCGAGCTGAGCTATTTCATCGCTATAGTGCAACTACAGTTTCTGCTTTCTTTTTTATTACACCAGTCATAGGTCTAGCACTGAGCCATGTCTTCTTAGGAGAGTTATTGAATGGGTCTGTAGTTTTGGGTGGCGCGATCGTATCAATGGGAGTTTTTTTGGTTTATCGCTTTACCAGTGACCAGTGACCAGTGACCAGTGACCAGTGACCAGTGACCAGTGACCAGTTACGTGTACGGTATAAGCCCCTAAATTTATTTATGATAAAAAAATTTATTTTCATTATTCAAATCTCCTACTGTTACTCCCTTCCCGGTGTAAGATTACCGCTCCTGTTATTTCTTTTTTTTGGCGTCCTTGGCGTCTTGGCGGTTTTTTAATAGGTAATTTTCTGGCGGTTCGGGAGTAAGTATGGAGATTCACTGGTAACTGGTCACTGGTCACTGTTTATTCCTTGAGTGAATAAAAAAGCATCTCCTCAGGGTGAAATTCCCAAGCCACTCCCTCCGGGTCATGTCCCTGAGACCAAGAGCGAAAATGCTCCCGGTCTTTGTTGCGCGAAATGGTCGTCTTCGTGACGCTCAATCTTTTAGCCAACTCATTTACAGTACACGTTTGGCTTGCGGTAGATTCTTTGGACGATTCGACTGGAGTGACATCAGATGTTTCGCTGGTTTCTAAAGCAGACTCGTCCTTGCTTTGCTTCCGAGATTGGGCTTTAGGAGTCTCGGAAGATGTTTTACTGGTTTCTGGAACAGACTCATCTTTGCTTTGCTTCCGAGATTGAGCTTTAGGAGTTTCCTCAGATGTTTTACTGGTTTTTGGAACAGCCCCGTTTTTGCTTTTCTTCTGAGATTGAACTTTAGGAGTCTCATCAGATGTTTTGCTGGTTTTTGGAACAGCCCCGTTTTTGCTTTTCTTCTGAGATTGAACTTTAGGAGTCTCATCAGATGTTTTGCTTGCTTCTGGATGAGATTCTGGCGCACTTTCTACCAACACTGGTGGAATATCTTGTGCTGGAACACTCGGAGGAACATTCATTTCCTGGAGTCTGGCAAAAGAACTTTCTAACGCAGATATTCTTTGTGTAATATTATCTAATATAGATAATCTCTCCTCAAGACCTGCTATTTGAGGTTCTGAGTCTTTGGTACTGGTAGAGGAACTCGGAGGTTTACCAAAAAATTCACTGAGAATTTGTTTGATAGCTTCGCTGGTTTTTGTTTGCTTTTCATCACAAAATTGCTTTAACCGCTCAGCAAGTTCTGGCGGTAAATACGTAACAATACGAGAATTTTCGGTTGCCATTTTTTCAATCTTAATTTTGTCTTCTCACAACAGTGTGCCGCAAAAGTGCTACAAGTGTGCTGTTACGTTTTTTTAATTTGTCAGTTGAGTAAGACTTTCATGTTTGAGGATGTCTGAGATTTTATATTGAATTCCCTTAGGAGAGGGAGGTTGGCAGAGCAAGGTCTGTCAACCTCACGTTAAAATTAGAGGATGTTTGAAAAGTTTTGGGCGAATATAATTCGCTACTATACAAACTAAGTCCGCCTGCGCGGACTAACGGGAAATCAAGATATTAAAACCCACGTAGGTGGGTTTTGCTTGTATAGTCGCGATTTCCAATCGCCAAGGCTGTATTAATTGAGACTTTTAAAACATCCTCTTAGGACAGATCGCCAATAAATGGTGCTACTGCTCTAACAAATTCAGTGGTAGATTCATAGGGCAAAACGTTGCGACCAGAAATCTTCACTCCCCGACCTTTGGGCAAACGAGCAAGGTAATCAGCTAACCATTCATCTGAGTTCAATCCTTTACCTTCTTTGGCAATGCTTGAGATGTCCTCACCTAAAACAACTAATGTTGGTTGTTTGATAGAAGATATGGCGCTGCTATAATCCTTACGCCAAAAGCCAGCTAAAAACGCAAAAACGGCATGACGACTCTCAAGATTTTCTGCACCCTGTTGTAAGGTGTTTATCCATTCAGCATCCACAGCCTCGCTTGATTTAAACAGTTGACGAGTTGAGAAGGAACTTAAAAACTTTTCCCGTCGTGCGTAGCGGTAAAAAGCGTTGCCTAAAGGTGAATTTAGAAGGTTCCAGATTGTTTTCTGTTGCCACTGAGGTGTGTTTTTCGTCAATAAAGGCATAGCTGGAGGACTCGCTAGTACTAATCCGGTAATGAAATTAGGTTCTTGTTGGGCTAATTCTATGGCAACAGGAAATAAAGCACCTTGCACGACAACGATGACAGGTTTTTGTACAACTGTTTGCAAAAAGTGTTGCAACTGTTTTGCCCAATCATCGGGAGTGTAAGCGACGTGAGGCATATCGCTTTCGCCGCATCCCAACAAATCGGGATTGTAAATGGAATTGCGGTGTCCTTGTTTGTACCATTCAGTATGAAACCGCCGCCAAAATTGTCGTGACAAGCCAACGCCAATGGGGTGAATCAATAACAGGGGCGTGCCTTCAGGTGCTGAAAAGCCGGGGTTGAGGGTTTCGTAGCCAGCACGATAGTTTTTCCAATTGTAAAAATGGGTGGAAGATGTTGCTTTATCTTGAGTAATCATTTAAAAATCATATCGGGGTGAATGAGCTTGTATCCCGCCTCTTTTATTTTCTTATTAGACACCCTGGCATTGTAGGGACGCTTGCTCTGTTGGGAAGAATCCCATGTGACTTTTGGTAGATTGTGTGCCTCAAACAGGCGATCGTATAATTCGCGACTTATAAGATGTGCATCATCAACTAAGTTGTAAATACCTTGTAATTGATGCTCGCGAGCAAACTCTATTGCACTAACAATATCATCTAAGTGAACCCAGTTTGTCACATCTTCACCGTTACCAGGTCGGGTTGTACCAGCATATCGATCCAATAGTTCGATTAACTCTCGACCAGGACCGTAAATTCCTCCTAACCGTAAAATACAAACACGGAGATTTTCATCAGAGGCTGATAGTAAAACTTGTTCGGTGTCTCCCAGAATTTGCCCGTTTTTGTTGGTGGGTTCAATTAATGAATCTTCATCTACCCAATCCCCATTTCTATCGCCGTATACAGAATAACTTCCTGTATAGATGAGATGTCGTACTGTCGGTATCTGTTTTAGGGTATCGATTAAAGTTTGAGCAGTTTGCACGTAAGCTTCTTCATAGTTATCAGCGCCCTTTGCACCAACACTCAAAAGTACCACATCTTGATTTTGTAAAACTGATTTTAAACCTTCGCGTTCGCTACCTTTGACGATCGCAACTCGTTGGGCTACTGCTTGCAATAAGGGTAAACGTTCGGGGGTAGTTGTGGTAGCCGTAATCGTGAAAGGCATTTTCTGCCAGTATTCAGCCACTGCATAACCTAGGTATCCGCAACCAATAATAGTAATGTTCATTTTTGTATAAAAATGATAAGTATCAGTTTTGCGATGGCGTATCACCGCAGCCAGGTAAATAAAAGTATACAGAGTTAAGGTTAGCTATTAGTATAGTTTATTATAGTTCCCCTCCCCACACCTAGATGTGAGAAGGGGAGCGTCAAAGAACAAACAATTAGTCGCGATCGCCTGCAGTTCTTTTAACAGTGTCTGGATATACAGATCCAAGGTCTTTCACAGCTTCTGCTGATTCTTTTGCAATTCTTTGAGCTCGTTGGACAGGAGCATCTTCTGTTTTACGAGCTTCTCTATTCCACTCTCCTGTTGTTTTTGGTCTGTCAGAACCATCTTGATGTACGGCTTGGTCAACTCTCTTGGTTACAGCTTGAGCACCACGCTCAGCATTAACGCTTGTTGTCAGCACCAGAAATCCAACTAGGACAACAGCTACGAAACGCTTAACTTGAAACTCTTTGAGTAGAGCACTGATGTGGGCGATCGCATTAGAAATCAGATTTGTCATCACAAGACTCCGTTATTTCGTTACTTTTTGTGGTTGCGGGACATGGCAAAATCACTATAAATAAGGACTTGCTGTTAAAATCAGCCAAATTCCACTTATATGAGCAGCCTGCCTACAAAAATAAGATTAATTGCGAAAAAATAATTATTCCTCTAACAGAAGTCATAGCTTGGCCTAAACCTAAAGAATATTTAAGGAATGTAGGTGGGGTTCTGCCCTACTTAGAAGTTATGTTACTGATGGTAATTGAAACAGAAGAAGCTCGGAGATTGAGAACTTTAAAAAACAAGCCAGCTTTCGAGCAAAAAGTCGGAAAATGATATTTTGGAAATACTATGCCTAAATTCCCTCCGAAAGACTACGTTGAAGCGGTTTCCTTTCCTGATGGAATTACTTTGCACCCTATTGGTGTAGTTCACTCCCCCTACAAAGAGAGACATGGTACACCGCGTCAAGCCCAACTTCAATGCACCCCATCATATTACCAGCCAGCAATAGCGCAAATAGAACTCTTTTCTGATAGAATACCTCCCATTGCCCTCAAAGACATGGATGGCTTCGATCGCATTTGGGTGATAGCATGGCTGCACCTAAACAAACATTGGAACCCTACTGTTATATTGCCACGAGGACCGCGCATCCGACGAGGGACGCTAGCAACTCGCGCCCCCCATCGTCCCAACCCCATTGGAATCAGCGCACCCAAGCTTATCAAAATAGAAGGTTTAATTTTGCACGTCGAGGGAATCGATCTACTTGACCAAACGCCCGTACTCGATATCAAGCCCTACGTAACTTACTGTGATTCTTTTCCAAATGCCAAGTGCGGCTATGTAAATGAAATGGAAAATGCTCAAGAGTATGAAATAGACATCTTCGGAAAAGATAGACCGACTTGAAAAAAGGGAGTAGGGAGTGGGGAGTAGGGAGTGGGGGAAGAGAAATTTTCCTATATGTCAGTGCATACAGTTCATGAGGCTACTTGGTAAACTCGGGGATTGGTCACTGGTCACTGGTCACTGGTCACTAGTCACTGGTCACTGGTCACTGGTCACTGGTCACTGGTCACTGGTCACTGGTCACTGTACTATCCACATCCTCTAAACTTGCACAACCACTTAATGCCATAGCCACATCTAACTCATCTCTTAACAATTCGATAACATGAGCAACACCAGCTTCTCCAGCGACAGCCAATCCCCACAATATAGGACGACCTACAAGCACAGCTTTTGCTCCTAATGCTAGAGCTTTTAAAATATCAGTTCCTCTACGGATTCCTCCATCAATCAATATTTCAGCACCACCATCGACTGCTTTGACGACTTCTACTAAAGCATCTAAAGACGCGATCGCACCATCTAATTGACGCCCGCCGTGGTTGGAAACAACAATTGCCTTTGCTCCATATTCTACTGCACGCACAGCATCATCTCCCCGTAAAATCCCTTTTAACACCAAGGGTAGGGGAGATAAAGACTGTAACCATTCTAAATCTTTCCAAGTCACTGCAGGATCTAATTGCTGGGCAAAATAGGTAAACAAACCAGATTCCCCTTCTTGATGGGGAATATTCAGCCCGGAAATATTCCCCAAATTAGCCAATTGCAAACCTGGTGGTAGAGCAAACTCATTGTGTCTGTCTCGTTCCCTGCGTCCCAAGACAGGCGCATCTACAGTCAAACAAAGCGCTTTATATCCTGCAGCATAAGCTCTTTCTACCAAAGCACGAGTTAGTCCTCGGTCTTTATGGATGTAAAGTTGGAACCATTGGAGAGCAGGAGAATGAGAGCGATGCTGCAAAGCCGCCGCTACGCGATCGCAAACAGTTGCGACTTCTTCTATACTTTTTGTTGAGAGAGTACTCAACACCATCCCAACACCAGAAGATCGAGCTGCTCTTGCTGTAGCAATTTCTCCTTCAGGACAAGCAAGACATTGAAAAGCCATGGGAGCAATGAGGAGAGGCATTTGGATGGGTTGACTCAAGATATGAGTAGCTAAATTGCGCTTGCTCACATCTACGAGTATTCGCGGACGCAACTTGTATCGTTCAAAAGCCGCCCGGTTATCTCTTAACGTGACCTCATCCCAAGCACCACTAGCATAGTAATCCAAAGCCATTTGAGATAAGCACTCAACGGCTAACTTTTCATACTCAAATAAATTCAGCGGTTTGGTACTATTTTTATTCATTACCCATTTCATCGCGATGCACGGTGTCAGGTGAAAATGCAGGAAGACAAACAGCAATATACTCCGCCCCCTCTTCTGTGGGAGTGCTGTAGCGAACCCATTCACCAGCTCGTGCAATTACCGCTTGTCCAGCTTGAACATCGAAGTACCCATCCGAATATTCTACTCTTAGCGTGCCTTTAAAAACTACGGTGAATTCATCAAACTCAGGACGCTGTCCCGGTTCAAGCCATCCACTAGGCGATCGCATATGAGCAATACTGAGAGATTCAGTCTGAGTTGATACGCGCCCAATGTACTCATCAATTAACTTGGGCTTATTACCTGCGGCTTCGATACGCTTCGGTTCGGGTATGAGTTGTGGCATGGTTGTTAATTATGATTGAAGGCATCACAAAGATTAGTTTACCAACAGCAAGGACATGATATAAGTTGATTACAAACCCAAACAGTAGCGAACAGTCGCTTCTATTTCCAGCATCTTCGCGTCGGAAACTTGAGCAAATGCTTCAGTGGGAAACCGCCCTTTGTCTATAGACCTTACCTAAAACAGGTCGTGTACCCGCCTGTTCCCTTCCCTGAACTGGATTGAGATTTACTAAATAAATTTGACCTCGCTGAATGCTCACACCTTTTCCAAACCATCCATCTCAGTAACGGCAAACTCATCGTTAATGGCGGCTATTTCTACTATAATATCAGGGTCGCTAGCCATTGCCCTTAATTGTTGCTGCATATATTTCTCATTAGCAAACAAATTGGCTGTCTGTTGCTTTTCTCGGACTTGTCTAGCGATACGTTCGAGCAGCCAAAGTTTTTCTTCTAGGGATAAGGTACGGATGGAGCGCTCGATTTCTTGTAAACTTAGTGATATCATTTCGCTTGCTCTTCCAGCTAAGACGTATTTTGCCAACAGATCCATTATTTTAGCACAACAAATCGAGATTGCTATTGGCTATACTTTTGCAGCAATCTGTTCCGGTTCGAGCCATCCACTAGGCGATCGCATATGAGCAATAATGCTATACTATTGAATTAAAAGTTTGGTGCCATAAAAAGAAAGACCCATTAGAAGAAGGTTTGGAACAGTTAGATTCCTATTTGACGAGGTTGGGAGAAAATTTTGGTGGTTAGTTATTTTTGACCGACGTAGCAACGCACTACCCCTGGAGTCAGGCTTGGCGACTTAAGTGACAACTACTCATCAAGAACGTTCTCTCACCGTTGTGCGTGCATAGGTAGTAAGTTCAAGTGATTTCAACAGACTTATTCATAATATTTTGTAAAAGAGTATTCACGTTTTTTTGTTTTAATACCTTACTATACTTACCCTCAAAGGATTGAATTCCTGCTTGATACTCTTCTGGAGTATAGCAGTCTTCCTCAAAATAATCGTTATCTTTATATCCGTAGAAAATTAGATTAGAATCAATTCTGTTTAAAAATGGTTGAGTAAGAGTAATCCGTTTAAAGACCTCGAAATATCCAATTAGATAACCGTAAAAATAACTCAAAAAATAATTAATTTCTATTCGGGAAAACTCTTCTTCAAAAGGTTTATACACTTTATTGTTCTCATTATCTTCCACGCCATTCTCGACAATTTTGTTCAGTCTAAAATAAACAGAGCCTCTATGGTCGCTAATTTGCATTAGGTAAAAGAAACTTCCTGTTTTCTTTTCGACTACCAGTAATAATGGAAAACTAAATGAGCCTTTCCATTTATCAAAATAATCGCTACTCTCCCCAAATATTGACTCTAGTACTACAAAGAATTCTGCTAAATTTAATTCATCTTCCTTACCATGTTGAGAACGAAAAAGCGAGTGGTAAAACCAAAAATCAGGGTCTTCGATTCGGAGGCTATTGTCCCTGAGTTTGTTGTCTTCCAAATCATCTATTCTCCACATATGATATTTGATACCTTTAGATTCCAGGACTATCATACTTCGCTCTTTGATTTGCCTGATTACCTGCTTCATAACATTTGCTCACCTTATGACTAGTTTTTCTTTATAGTACAATAATACTATTAAAGGCAACTGCTAAAATGATTTTTTGGTTGGAGTTCCTACTCCCTTCCAGTCCTTCGCCAAAACGTCGAGGATCTTCTTCTGTTGCAATTCTCTTTTCAAGATAAGACAAAATCTGTTCCTGCACGGTGTAATCGAGCTTTCGCAACTCCTTACGTGCGGCGTCGTCCCATTCAATCGTCCACAAGGTCTTTACCCTTCCTGATTTCTTCCATTGTCCAACGACGACCTGGGTTTTGTAACCGCTCAAGGGCGAGATAAGTATCTTCCAAGTCTTCGATGTACTGCAAAATAGCTTGGTGATAATCTGCGCTACAGCGCCCTGTTACTTTAACAAGATGGTTAAGGCGGTTTTCTATCTCTTGTGAGAATTCAATTGAAGACATAGTTGATTACTCCTTAAATATATTAAACTACAGAAAAAACCAAACAATGACGGTCATTGTCAAACCAAGTTACCAACCGCAAGCTAAAGATACGAGTGTTGAAGCCGATGTTTACTTCTTTAACAAGTTACGGCAACTTTCGCTTAAACAAAGAATAGAATTGTGCGCTACCCATGACCGTGGGGTGAAAAAACTGTGCTTAACTGGAATTAAATGGCGACACCGGAATGCTCAACTTGAAAAAATCCGCCTACTCTTTGCCCGTGCTGTCCTAGCAGAGAAATTTTCTCCTGATTTTAAGCCAACAAGCAGTGATGAAACAATGTGGATTCAAGACTCTATTACATTAGCAGGTACACTTCACCTACTACTTGAGTCAATAAACATTCCTTACTATATTAGTGGCGGCGTTGCAAGCTCAATCCACGGAGAAGCACGTTCTACTAGAGATTTGGATTTGGTTATTCAGATTCAAGTCAGCCAGATTGACCTTTTAGTACAGACACTAGAAGTAGCTGGGTATTACTGTCCTGCGGGGGCGGTAGAAGATATGAAGCAAGAACGAGAAAAAACTCTCAACATCACTCACATGGAAACGATCGCTAATGCCGATCTAATTGTGATGGATAACTCCTCACCATTTGCCATTTCTCAAATGTCCCGCAGAATATTATTAGACGTAGAAGGAATGCAACAATTTTGGATAGCTTCACCAGAAGACTTGATTTTACAAAAGTTTCTATGCGGAAGAGGAAGCCGTTCGGAAAAGCAATGGCGCGATGTGCTGGGAATACTGAAGTTACAAAGTGGAAATCTGAATTACATATATTTGACAGAATGGGCTGAGCGTTTGAATATATTTGATGCGTTGAAGCAAGCATTGACTGAAGCTGGCATTTTATAATCAATGGTGCCAAAATGACACCGTTCAGTTATAATTATGGAATATCGTATTTTATTGCATATGCCTAACAGGCACGAGAATACAGTCCGGGTAACAGCAAGAATTCCTGTGAGCGTTCAAGAAATTCTGACAAGATTTGCAGAATTGTCTGGTGCTACCTTGAATCAGTTTATGGTTCAAGCAGCATTGAAAGAAGCAAAAAATTGTTGAACCAATTCCTCACCTTAAGATAGAGAGCAGCTACTTCAATAGTAGTATTTTCTCTTATTTCTTTACAGGATAGATATCTATTTAACTTCGCTTCCCGCTATATTTGTAGAGCGCGTGGTGTATTCGCACTCACTATAAAAAACAAAACAGTCAACCAAAGTATGTACTTTTATGAAATCATAGAGAATAGTCAATAAATTCAGCAAACGATTCTGGTAAAGGCTTATGACGCGTCCTCCCAATTCAGAAAATGAACAGGAGCCTTCTAGCCCTCGCAATCCTCGTTTGGGCTTCCTTTTATTAGGGCGTACTGGTCTTGTACTAGGTGTCATTCTGCTGATTGGAATTGGTACAGGTGCTTGGTGGGTAAGGAACTTCGTCTACCAAGAATTAGCGCCTCTGGTTCAAACGAATCTCGAACAATTGTTGGGAAGACCCATACAAATAGGGAAAGTAGAGCGTTTTTCCCTAACTAGTCTAAGATTTGGTGCGCTATCAGTACCAGCAACTTCTACAGATCCGGACAGAGTAGCAGCAAAAGCTGTAGAAGTCGATTTTTCTCCCCTACGACTCCTGTTTACGCGAACACTGAGCCTTAATGTGACGCTGATTCAACCTGATGTTTACATCCAACAGGACAAGCAGGCAAACTGGGTAACAACTCAACTAAAAGCCGGGGAAGGAAGCGGTTTTATTCAAACTGACTTGGAAACACTTCGGATTCAAGATGGTGATGTCGTCTTAGACCCAACACCTAGAGCGATCAAACCTAAGGGTTCAGTAACGCTAGACCGAGTCAATGGCATAGCTCGAATTCAGTCTCAAAATCAACTTGTTAATTATGAAGTGAGTGCTCAGCCTACCAGGGGAGGTACGGTTCAACTAGATGGAACAACTCAAATAAAATCGCTACAAACTAACCTGAAGGTAAAAGCCCAGAATTTTCAAGCAACTGACTTGAGCAGATTAATTGAGTTGCCAACTGTTTTACAAGCAGGTCGTGTGGATGGTGACTTGACAGTTCAATTACAACAGTCATCTCCAGAAATTTCTGTAACAGGAACAGCTAACGTTTATCAAGTGACAGCCAAAATTCAAAACGTTCCCCAAAAGTTTACTAATGCGACTGGGAGATTGACATTTCAGGGAGAACAGATTTCTTTGGAGAAGCTGACAGCAAACTATGGCAAAGCGCCCTTGGTAGCAAATGGAACCGTCGATCTCCAAAAAGGATTTAACGTTGCGGCGCAAGTTAAGTCAGTCAGTGCCAAAAATGCTTTAGATACCCTCAATACTAGCTTACCAGTTCCTGTTGCTGGAGATTTTCAAGCCAACATTCAGTTGACTGGACCTATCAAACAACCAACCCTGAGTGGAACGGCGAGTGCTATAAAACCAGTAACGGTCGATCGCGTGCTGTTTAATGCGATCGCAACTGGCTTCCAACTGAGTATATCAGAAGCAGCTTCTCAACTTAACATTTCTAACTTGCGATTGGTTCCTGCTGCAGGGGGACAAATTGTGGGGAAAGGTGAAGTAAAACTTGGAAAGGCGAGTGATGTCAAGGTTAACCTACAAGCAGAAGGTATTTCAGCAGATGCGATCGCAAAGGCTTACGGTTTTACAACTCCCATTACTGTAGGCAATGTTTCGGGAAATGCCCAAGTGACTGGTTCCTTGGACAAACAACCCCCCCTGACTGTTAACTTATCCAACATTCAGGCGACTCCAGCCGCAGGAGGGAAAATTAATGCTGATGGTCAAATTCAACTGATTCCTCAAGGGAACGTAGCGTTAAATATTCAAGCACAAGGTTTGTCAGGAAATGCGATCGCACAAGGTTACGGTTTATCAGTTCCCATCAACATTGGTGGTATTTCTGCTAATGCCACAGTCACGGGTACTCTCGGTCAACCCTTATCAGTCAATGTTTCCAAAGTTCTAGCAACACCAGAAGTGGGAGGACAAATCGCAGCCAACGGTCAAGTTCAACTAGCACCCCAAGGTAGAGTCTTATTGAACGTGGAAGCAAACAATCTTCCAGGAGACGCCATTGCTAAAGCTTACAACACTTCACCAGAGATTACCATTGGCAATGTTTCCGCAGATGCCAAAGTGACTGGAACTCTGGGTAACTTACAAGCCCTCGCCCAAATCCAAGCACCAACCGCCACTTATCCCACAATTGGTCAAGCTGTCATCTCCCAACAGGGAGAAAATATTCTCCTTCGAGATGCTATAGCCAACATAGCTGGCAGTACAATCAGAGCAAGAGGTCAGCTGACACAAGGTCGTTGGCAAGCATTTGTTGATGCACAAGGAATTCAATTGCGCCGTTTTGCTCAAGTCCCACAGCAAGTTCAACGAGGAGTTTTAAGCAGTCAGTTAAACTTGGCGGGAACAACTGCATCTTTCCAACCCGAAACTATTCAAGCGACGGGACAAGCAACTTTGCGTAATGTTGCAGGAGGTACGGTTAATGTTAGAAATATTAGCCTCAACAACGGGCGTTGGCAAGCGGTGGCAAATGCAACTCAAGTTCAACTCAATCAATTTTCCGAACAGCTAAAAGGACGGCTCGGTTCCAATCTACGAGTTGCAGGAACAACGCAGTCTTTTCAACTCGCAGATATTCGCGCCGCAGGTCAAGTACAGTTTTCTCAATTAGCTGTTCTCGAAAAACCACTGACAGCGCAAGTTCAATGGAACGGACAACAAATTGCGATCGAACGCGCAACTGCTCCCGGACTGAGTGCATCTGGTATAATAGCTCTTCAATTACCGTCAGAGGGAACGCCTCAAGTCTCTGGGTTTAATCTGGATGTGCTTGCACGGGGTTATAACTTACAACAAATTCCTGTAAACCTTCCCGGTAATGTGGCGCTAGCAGGGTTGTTGGATTTTCGAGGACAAGTGAGGGGTACTCCAGAGACTCCCAATGCTCAAGGAAATATTCAGTTGCGGGGTTTGAAGGTGAATCGTGTGGCGTTCGACCCCGTATTAACTGGAAGAGTCAATTTTCAGGGAGGAGAAGGTGGAGAACTACAACTTGCGGGTCAGCAAGATCGAATTGCTGTTAGTTTGAATTCAAATTATCGCCCAGTGTCATTTCTTGTTCGTTTAGATAACGCTGTCGCAACAGGGAGAACGGAAGGAGACAATCTCCTCCTTAACGTCCAAAGTTTTCCCGTGGCTCTTTTGGAAGGTTTTGCACCTGACAACAATTTAAATTTAAAACCCCTATCTGGGGAGATATCTGGAGATTTAGCAGTTAACTTAGAGGAGTTTGCTGTTGTAGGAGACGTGGCGATCGCTAAACCTCAAGCTGGTAGAGTTGCAGCAGATTCGTTTGAAGGAAGTATTAGTTATGCCAATGGGAGTGCATCTTTAAACAACGGACAGTTGCGGATTGGTGACAGTGCGATCGCAGTGAGTGGTAATGTAGAAACTGGTAATAATCCCCAATTCCAAGCTCAAGCTAATTTTGAGCAACTGAATATCCAAAGAGTCTTACAAGCAGCTAATATTTTTGATTTCCAAGACTTTGCTTCTGGAGTGGAAATTCCCGAATTAGCAGGGGCGGAAGTTCTTCAAACAACACCTGTGAGTTTACCTGACGCAGATTTGTTAACGCAATTACGCCGTTTTGCGGAAATTGAAGCAATGCTTGCAAAAGAACAACAACAGCGTCAGGAAACTCAAACTTTGCCCACGCTTGCAGAATTACAAGGTGCTTTGAACGGACAAATTGAGGTTGCTGGTTCCTTACAGTCGGGATTGAACGCTAGTTTCAATTTTCAAGGTGCTAACTGGCAATGGGGAGAGTATAAATTAGAAGAAGTTATTGCCCAAGGCACGTTTGCAGATGGAATCGTGACATTGATACCAGTACGCGTAGATTTGGGTGAAGGTCTGCTGGCATTTACAGGACAGTTAGGAACTGAAGAACTATCGGGACAACTGCGTGTTGCTGATTTCCCAATATCTTTATTGCAACCTTTTATAGAAAGGTTTCCCATAGATGTTACGGGTCAAGTGGATGCGATCGCAACTCTTGCAGGTAGTTTAAAAGACCCCAGTGCTATAGGAGAAGTGACATTAGAAAATGCAACTTTAAACCAGCAACCAGTGCAAACAGGACAACTCAACTTCAACTATGACAATGCGCGTTTGAATTTTGCCAGTAGCCTATTGATTACAGGAACGCAACCCCTTGAAGCGCAAGGTAGCGTACCTGTTCCTTTGCCTTTTGCTTCCGTACAACCAGAGAGCGACCTCATTAACGTCACGGCTAACGTTCAAGATGGAGGATTAGCGCTGTTAAACGTATTTACCGATCTAGTCACTTGGGTAGACGGTCAAGGACAAGTCAACGTAGAGATTGGGGGTACTTTAACCCAACCAACTATTACAGGAACTGCCACAGTTAATAATGCAACTTTTCAAGCACAAGTTCTACAAGATCCATTAACTGGTGTGACGGGAACACTAGAATTTAACGGGAATAGGGTAGATGTCCAAGGCATTCAAGGGCAATACAATCAAGGTAGTTTGACGGCTGAGGGAATTATTCCCATCTTTGCAAGCCAACAAGCTGAACAGCAAGCAGCAACAAATCCCCTCAAAGTATCTCTGGAAAATCTTGATGTGAGTGTTCAGAATCTGTATCAAGGTGGTGTCAGTGGTGAGGCTGTCATTGGGGGAACTGTATTGAACCCCGACATCAGTGGTGAAATTCTTTTAAGTGATGGTCAAGTCAGGATAGGACAACAAGAAGCGACGGACACTCCACAAGGTGGTCGTACAAAAGGTAATGCAGTCTCAGCCGCTACAACAGCCCAAAATACAGGTGGTTCATCAGGTCGTGCTGCGCCCGCACTTACCGATTCTCCTATCGAGTTTACAAATTTACGACTGGTTTTAGGCGATGATGTTCGTGTCACCACGCAACCCCTTTTTGGTAGTTTTATACCTTCTGTAGCAGACCCAACGCAATCGATACTGAGCTTTGTTGCCAAGGGAGACCTGACTATCAATGGCACTTTAGCAAAACCCGTACCTGAAGGAACCATTAGTCTCACAGGTGGGCAGGTTAATTTATTTACAACTCAGTTTACTTTACTGCGGGGTTACGAACACACAGCACAGTTTATTCCCAGTCGGGAACTAGACCCGATTCTAGATGTCCGGATGATTGCTTTTGTACCGGAAGCCCGTGGAAGCAGAATTTTGACTTCTCCTCTCATTTCTTCGGAGATTAGTGACGTTCCTTCAACAAGTATTGGGACTTTAAGAACAGTACGCGTTCAAGCGAGAGTTGAAGGACCAGCCAGTCAATTATCTGATAATTTGGTATTAACGAGCGAACCCCGTCGCAGCGAACCAGAAATTATTGCATTATTAGGTGGCTCGATTATTAATACATTGGGTCAATCAGATACTGCGTTGGGAATTGCGACCTTTGCGGGTTCTACGGTGTTGGGGGGACTGCAAGGAAGTATTAGTGCGTTAGGACAAGCGATCGGATTTAGTGAATTTCGTATATTTCCTACAAATATTGGTAATGAAGCATCGAAGCCTTCTGTGTTGGGTTTGGCTGCGGAAGGTGTCTTTGATATTAG
The DNA here is from genome assembly GCF_000346485.2 of Scytonema hofmannii PCC 7110. Classification (NCBI taxonomy): domain Bacteria; kingdom Bacillati; phylum Cyanobacteriota; class Cyanophyceae; order Nostocales; family Scytonemataceae; genus Scytonema; species Scytonema hofmannii. Next base: position 4,903,427 of record NZ_KQ976354.1, on the reverse strand, counting down.
TAGAGGGTTCTCTGTTTCGCTATCTAGGGTTTTCTTAACTAATGAGCCTTTCCGTTACAACGTGCTTTACCGGGTGAATGACAATACTCTCGTGCGAGGTTCAACGGATTTGGAAGATGAAAGTCGATTGGAAGTGGAGTATGAAACGCGGTTTTAAGAACCGCAGATGAACGCTGATGGACGCAGATAAGTGAGTGCGGTTCTTCTAAAGCTATGGTAGGCATATCATGAAGTTTTTCTCATTTTTTTTCATTATTGTTTCATGTAACTAAGGGATTTTTTTCCATTATGAAATGATCGAAGACCCGGAATTAAAGAGTCAGTAACAGATTAGAGGAATGGGACGAGAAAAGACATTTATCAAATCCCAAAGAAAAATAACCAAAGCTTGGAGTACATTTCAACATGGCTAAGATTACAATTTCTCAACTACAGACTGCTGATACTGCCTCTATCAAAGAGTTAACAAATGCTGAGATTGATGCCACAAAGGGTGGACTCTTACCGCCCCTTCCGGTTGATATTTTCGGCTTTGCTTTCGGTGTTAGTGGTTTTGCATTGGATACTGTAAGTAGTGCAGCTTCCAGTGCTCAGCTATATGTGACTGAGGGTTTGCCAAGAAGCATAGGCATGGCATAAGTGCTTTTCACTCAAGTTCTTACAAATCAGAGTGAGGTAGTACACTTTGGATAAGTAAGCCAATATCAAACCCGCTTTATTTTAGAAAGCGGGTTTTGTCTGGGGCAATTTCTTACAAATCATTGACTGAAAAGTTAGATCCCCGACTTCTCAAAGAAGTTGAGGATCTGAACACTGTGAATTTTCACAAATCAAATAGGATTGCTATATCAGGCGCATTTTTTTCACCTGTTAGATTAAAATATTGTTGAGACATTAGTGGTTTCACTTTTCTCCCACATTCCCCACCTACAACTATCATAGTCTAGTAACCCGGAATAGTTTCACTTTTTTCTCAGCAGGGAATGCTTGGGGAATGCTTCACTTTTTTATTTCGACAAATGAAAATTTCCTCATTGCTTGTTCATTTTCTTTTCATACGCATATTTTATATTGAGATTTGTAAAAGAAGGGTTTTCCTTTCTCTACCATACGATTTGTCAAAAACAGTACCTAGATACACTGAGTACTGTTTTTTCTATTTTTTTAACTGGTAATTTTGACCGAAATAAGGAAGAAGGAAGAGGAAAGAAGGAAGAAGGAAAAACATAAGGTTTTTCTCATGATTTTTTCATAATTGTTTTATGCAATACCCAAATTATTATAAGTATGTAAACGCAAACAACAACTACACTATCCCCCATATGCCCTGATAGCATCCTTGATTTCTCGTGAATCAATAATTTATAAGAAATGCTCTCAAAAAAAACCGCTCTCGTAAAGAAAAGCGGGTTAACAATCGCTTAATTATCCGAAATACACTGCCTTACTTTGATTTGTAAGAACCTGAGTGAAAAGTACTTATACACCCAAGCCTAGGCTTTTTAGTACTCCGTCAGACAGGTATTTCTGAAGACTCTCTAATGTACCGCCAAACAGTTCAGCAGGAAGGGGTACAAGTCCACCTTTTGTGGTATCAATCTCAGCATTTGTCAACTCTTGGATAGAAGCAGAATCAACAGTATGCAGTTGAGAAATTGTAATCTTAGCCATGTTGAATGTATTCCAATTTAATGTGCAACTCTTGCTGATTTTCAAATTAAGGGTTAAAAGTAACAAGAAAGTAACAGTACAAGAATTCCCTATATAAGCGAAGATTCAGTCGCAAGGATTTTAAAAGCGGCTTGCCAAAGGGTAGAGATAACTGAACTGAGCATTCACTGCTAGAAAAATCACTGTTAATAATCATTAGTGGCAATTAAAAACAGAGAATTAGAAAAAATGCCTTGACTAATGTCCATTTCCCATGTCTAAAACTCTTGCTGAAAAACAGTTTTATCAGTAAACATTCTAGTGGGCATTGACATTGAAAACAAATCTACTACTATATGTAAAATATCCAATTATAAAATTCAGGAATTACGCAAAAATTGCTAGAAACCTTGATTTATCGAACCGCCAAGACGCCACTCGCTGCGTTTCCCGGTTTAAAGCCTCTATTTCACTGGTTTTAATTAAATTTCAATAGCGGTACTGGGTGATGACAATCCAAATTGGTATCCATCGCAATTTGGTTACAGTTTATTTGGCTCCAAATTTGGAAGCCGAGTTTAAACTTGAAGTAGAACAACTTGAGGCAGAACAACGCATGAAATATGTCACATCTTTCGAGCGCATCGGTATTGAGAAAGGCAAGCAGGAAGAAGCGTTTACATTTGCTACACGCCTACTTAATCGTCGTTTAGGTAATCTTGATGACACACTGATTGACCGTTTGCGTGAGCTATCAGTTGAACAATTGGAAGCATTAGGTGAGGCATTACTCGATTTTAATCAAGTTTCTGATTTAACTAATTGGTTGTCGCAACAGTAGTTTACTCGTAAGAGGCAAGAGCGATCGCACTCCTTGCCTGCCTCACTTCATGTAGTCCATTAATCTGAAAATTGCTATAATATTTTAACCATGGTCATAAAGAGTAAAATTTTTATCTAGCCAGATAATGTAAAAGACACAACCATCACGATAGCCCACCATTGGTTTCATCCCAGAGAACCGAAAAGCAATAAGATTCACATCTTCAGTAATAAATCTAGGAATTGGTACTTTAAGCGAATCTCTGGAAATTCTTTCGTAACCTAGTTTGTGCCTGTCTTGAGACTGTATTTGGCTCCAAGTTAACTTACTTAACCTATGAATTTTAAGAGCAAAGGCAGCTTGGTCATCTTTGTCACATTTAGTTAAACAATATTCACCGTCTAGGTAACGTAGAGAAAATATAGGAGGTAGTTGTTCTGGAGGTATCTCTGTTTTGTCAGGTGGAGTTCCTAAATTTTTCCCTCGCTCCTTTGGTGGTTGTTTAAATTTTTTCCTGTTACTCATTCGAGCCATTTACAAGCTGAGTTTTAAAGTATTGTTTCATAGCTTGATGATCTATAACCATATTGCCTTTATATGCATCTTTCCAAGGTTCTTCATCATGGGTCATATTTCGCAATTTCCATGCAGAAAACTGTCCGTAAACACAGTAAACCTCGTCTAGTAGGTCACGAGTTTGCTTATCATATTTTGAAAAATCAATATCGTCAGGAATAGGAATCGCACCTGAAGCATAATGTTTGTATGCGTGATATAGTTCAGGCACAACTGGACCATGTGTCCACGCCTCTATAGGTTCAGCAAATAGGGGTTCATCATACAACGCCAAGTGAAACCCTTGAGCGTAGTAGACTAATTTTTGAAGCTTAAGATTAGAAATTAAATCCCCAGCTTCTTCGTCAGTTTGAGCTAGAAAATATTTTGCAACATCATGACAGCTAATCATTCGTGTTTCCTTGCACATTTTAATTTTGTTAGTATCTATTTCTGTAAACACCGTAAAGAACATTATTTTCATTGTTTGTGAAGTTTTTCTTTAAAAGCTTTTTACAATCTCCACATTTCCAAATAAATACTATTGTACTATAAAATGAGGCAGGACAACGTATAGAATTCTGGGGCTACACAAACGCTCGTCCGCCTGCACGGACTAACAAGAAATTAAGGTTTTGAAACCCACGTAGGTGGGTTTTGCTTGTATAGTCGCGATTTCTAATCGCCAAGACCTTTATTCCAAGTTTTGTAACCCTAGTGCAATTTTACTGTGCTTTTCAATCTGCCCCATAACTTGTCTTGCTCGTTGAATAACTACTTTTGGTAAACCTGCCAATCTTCCGGCTTCAATACCATAAGATTTATCAGCACCTCCCGGTTGAACTTGGTGCAAAAAGATAATTTGATCTGGTAATTCTTTGACTGTTACCTGATAATTAGCAACGTTTGGCAATAACGAAGCTAATTCGTTCAATTCATGGTAGTGTGTTGCAAAAATTGTCCGCGAGCGAATTTCCTCTGCCAAGTATTCTGCGACAGCCCAAGCAATAGAAAGACCATCAAAAGTCGCTGTTCCCCTACCAATTTCATCTAACAGCACTAATGATTTTGATGTTGCATGGTTGAGAATATTTGCTGTCTCATTCATCTCCACCATAAAAGTAGATTGACCCGTTGCCAAATCATCGACCGCACCGACACGAGTGAAAATGCGATCGCACACCCCCAATTGTGCTTCCCGTGCTGGTACAAAGCTTCCGATTTGCGCCATAAGTTGAATTAATCCCACCTGTCTGAGGTAACAACTTTTGCCACTTGCATTTGGTCCGGTGAGGATCACTAAATCTGGGGAGTGGGGTGTAGGGAGTGGGGAGTCGGGGGAATTTTCCTTTTCACTACTCCCTACTCCCAATTCCCTACTCCCTAATTGAGTAGAATTAGGCACAAAGAAACCTGAAGGCAAAGACTTTTCCACGACAGGATGACGCCCATCAATAATTGTAATTTCTCGCCCTTCCACCATGGACGGACGACAATAACCCTGATAGATTGCTAACTCAGCCAACCCACACAAAACATCTGCTGCTGCTATTGCACGAGAAATATTACGAATGACTTCCGCTTGCGTACCTACCTCTTCTCGCAACGCCACAAAAATCTCATACTCTAACTGGTTCAAATCATCCCGTGCTGTTAGAATTCTGGCTTCCCGTTCCTTCAACTCTGGAGTGATATAGCGTTCTTCATTAACCAGCGTTTGCTTGCGAATATAATTCGATGGTACTTGGTCGGCTTTTGTACGAGAAATTCCAATGTAGTAACCAAAAGTTTTGTTAAATCCTACCTTTAAATTGGAAACTCCCGTTCTTGCGCGTTCATCAACTTCCAAATTTGCAATCCATTTCTGGTCATCTTCAACAATGGCACGTCGTTCATCTAATAGAGCATCAACTCCAGAACGAATCAATCCCCCTTCCTTAATATGTAAAGGTGGTGACTCCACGATATGAATGCGAATGTTTTGTGCTAACTCTTCCATTCCTGGTGGCACTTTTTGCAAAGCTTTCAGGAAGGGGGACCGCGTACTAGCAACCAAATTCGCTATTTGAGGTAAACGAGATAGGGAATCAGCTAAAGCGAGTAAATCTCTAGCATTAGCAGTACCAGAACCAGCACGTCCCGTGAGTCGTTCTATATCATAAATTTGACGCAATAACTGTCGCAGATCTTGGCGCAGGGAATTGTTATCAACAAGTTCTTGAATTGTGTCTTGTCTTGCTCGAATACCTTTAATCTCAAGCAGTGGTTGCAACAACCATCGCCGTAAAGCACGACTCCCCATTGGTGTAGAAGTTTTATCTAACGCCCAAAGAAGAGAACCAATAAAAGTGCCATCACGTACAGTTTGGGTAATTTCCAGGTTGCGCCTTGTTTGATGGTCAATAATCAAAAAGTCGGTGAGAGTGTAAGTCCGTAGCGTTTGTAGGGGGATCGAGTTTTCTTTTTGCGTCTCTTCTAAATATTCCAGCAACCCTCCCGCCGCACGCACAGCAAGCGCAAGGTGTTCGCAACCCAATCCTTCCAAAGAACGAACTTTGAATTTTTGCAACAATCTGGCTCTGGCTTCGCCTTGGGAAAAAGGAATTTGCGATCGCAAGCTATAACAAAAAGATGGAGGCAAACACTCTGGTAAATGTTCCGATCTTTCTCCCGGACGCAATAAACTTCTTAAATCTGGTGCGTTAGTGGGAACGAGCACTTCAGCAGGTTGCAAGCGCATGAGTTCTTGTGTCAAATGCTCTGAATTGCTACCTTGAGTGGTTAAGAATTCACCTGTGGAAATATCTGCATAAGCCAAACCCCAATAGTCACCTGCAATCACCACAGCCGCCAAGTAGTTATTCCGGCTTGACTGAAGCATTCCTTCTTCCAACAATGTACCGGGGGTCAGAATGCGCGTCACCTCACGACGGACTAAACCGACTGCTTCCGAAGCATCTTCTACCTGATCGCAAATAACAACAGCATATCCCTTTTCTACTAACAGAGTCGTGTACCGTTCCCATGCATGATGAGGAACACCCGTCATGCGTACCCTACCGACTTCTCCTCCGTGTTTGCTAGTCAGAACCAGTTCCAGTTCTCTGGATACAACAACAGCATCTTGAAAAAATGTTTCAAAAAAATCTCCTACCCGATACAGCAGTAGAGCATGAGGATACTTTTCCTTCACCTCCACGTAGTGCTGGTACATCTTGCTGAGTTTGCTGCGATCTACCATACGGTAGTCGCCGATTGGCTCATTCGGGTTACTGGGTTCAGTTGTTTGGGGTGTAGAGTGAGAAGCGGTCATGAATATCTACCAATACACAAGGCTGCCTGCCAATATCCGATGATAACGTGATGTTAGGGATACTCACAAATTGTTTAAGCTTTGTTAACCGCTTTGATGAGTTTCTTCTATTAAAAAAATATTCTTCCGTCTGTAAAGCTCCCACTATGGCGATGCTAAAGCGAGTCGTTTAGTGGGGGTAGTTTACTGGCTAATATGTTCTCTAATTCTTCAGGTGACATTACTGGAATACCTGCACTTACAAAACCAGACACATCACGAGTTACAATTGCATCAACCCCATGCGCCATTCCACAAGCATACTGCACTGCATCCTCAAAATCTTGGAAATTTAGAAGCCGCATTACTGGTACTTCTGAGTGAGATAGGTGGTATAATCACCTTCAGTATTTTTATTATCTGATACGTCAGAACCTTTTGCAATACCCCGTAACCGAGATAGGTTGCCTTTCTGTACTGGACGCGTTTCCTGCTGTAGGGATTCCATCAAGGTTTGCATCAGTTGCCAACGTTCGCTAATCGATAATTGCAGTGCCTGTTTTTGCAATTCTTGCAATGTCATTAATCCTCTCCTACCTGAATCTATTCCACCTCAATTATAAGCAAAGGAGCAGGGGCAGGGAGAAACGGGTTACAATTTCAGGTTTAAATTTGGATTCTAACTTTAGTTTGAGCCTGACTCCGATATTAAGATAAACTGATTTATAAATCACTTTATTGTGCAAAATTTTTAACTTAAAGTGAATGGTGAACCAAAATTAATTGCCTATATTGAATATATGAAAATACAGTTTCGTGAGGTACAGAATATTTAATTAACCACAGATGAACGCACCCAAGGGCGCAGATGAACTGAAAAAGGCTACATAATCTATGAAACTGACAAAGCAAAATCTCTCAGAACGTGCTGCGAATGATTATGACGTGATTGTGGTCGGAGGTGGAGCAGGTGGGTTGTCTGTTGGCATTTACCTGCAACGCTATCTTCTTTCGAGTTTGATTATCGACAAAGGCAAAGCCCGTTCCTTCTGGATGCAAGAACTCCATAACTATCTCGGATTGCCCCCGGATACCCCAGGGCGATCTTTGCTGCGGCAAGGTAAGGAACACTACCTCTCGCTCGGCGGTGATATACTTGATGGCTTTGTAGAGGACATCGTAGATGAGGGAGAAACTTTTGCTATACGTGTTAAAATTGGTAGACACGACAGTATCTATCAGACGTTCCGCTCGAAGTACCTGGTTGCTGCCAGTGGCATTATTGACTACTTACCCGAGTTAGACAATATGCGAAATGTGTATGACTATGCAGGCTATAATCTGCACGTCTGTTTAATTTGTGATGGTTATGAAATGGCAGATAAAAAAGTGGGAGTATTTGCCAACAGTCTTAGCAATGCGGAAGTAGTTTTTCCACTCGGTTGGTTTACCCCTTATATCACGTTGTTCACTCAGGGACTGTTTGAAGTCGCAGATGAGTTGCGTCAGAAATTACAAGAGAACGGCTATCAGTTGGTTGAAACCCCAATCAAGCAATTCCTAGGTGAAGACCATCAAATGAGCGGAGTGGAACTAGAAGATGGCAGGGTGATAGGGCTAGATGCTGGATTGATTTCAATGGGATCGAAGTATCACGCTAATTATCTAGAGAAGTTCAATCTAGAAAAGCAGGGCGGCAATTTGATCACCGATCAAATGGCACGTACTTCCCATCCTCGCATCTTTGCGATCGGCGATCTCAAAGTCGGACTCAATCAAGTTGTAGTTGCTGCTGCGGACGGGGCATTAGCTGCTACTCAAATCTGGCGAGATTTGCGCCGAGCACTCGGAGCTAAACGTCCGGTACAAAAATAAAGGACAACCTTTTATCCGACTGATGTTCAAATCCTCTGCTTATGCCAGTTAACGTTCTAGCATCCATAGGTTCTGAGTGGATTAGAGACTACTAGTACAATTAGCTTACAAACTAACAATGCCTCGTTTAACGGCAACAATCACTGCTTGAGTGCGATCGTTCACGGGCATTTGGTTTAAAGCCCATTTAAAAAAAAGATGTTTTTCGAGATGCATAGCACGTTCGCGCAGCGGCACGAAGTGCAGAAAAACAGCGTCCAAGCTTCAATCCCACTCTTTTAAGTGTGGGTTCCTTCTGCCCTCTGCCTTCTGAATATTCTGATTTAATAAAATTGCTTCCCCAGCAACTATTTCTTTTATCTCTTCCAAGCCAAAATCATAAATTATATATTCACTGCCATTCTGTTACTTATCTACTAATTTTTTAAATAGTTCATGCTCTCTAATATTAGCAAAATCATAGTCAGTTTTCGCTGATTCTTTCCAATTAGTGTTTAATTCAATTGCACGTTGTAAGTTATCAATCGTCAGTTCAATATTTCCTTGAATTGCATAACTGCAAGATAGGTTATATAAAGCCAGATCGTTTTTAGAATCTAATTTAATTGCTTTATCGAAAGATATCAGTGCTTCTTCATAACGTTCTAATTTATGTAATACCAAGCCTTGCTGACCCCAAGCCCAAGCGTCTTTAGAATCTAATTGAATTGCTTTATCGAAAGATACCAGCGCTTCTTCGTAACGTTCTAATTCCAGTAGTAACCTACCTTGCTGACCCCAAGCCCAAGCGTCTTTAGAATCTAATTGAATTGCTTTATCGAAAGATACCAGCGCTTCTTCGTAACGTTCTAATTTCAGTAGTGACCTACCTTGTTTACCCCAAGCCCAAGCGTCTTTAGAATCTAATTGAATTGCTTTATCGAAAGATATCAGCGCTTCTTCGTAACGTTCTAATTTCAGTAGTAACCAACCTTGCTGATACCAAGCCCAAGCGTCTTTAGAATCTAATTGAATTGCTTTATCGAAAGACACCAGCGCTTCTTCATAACGTTCTAATTCCAGTAGTAACCAACCTTGATGACCCCAAGCCCAAGCGTTTTTAGAATTTAATTGAATTGCTTTATCGAAAGATACCAGCGCTTCTTCATAACGTTTTAATTTCAGTAGTGACCTACCTTGCCGACCCCAAGCCCAAGCAGGCTTAGAATTTAATTGAATTGCTTTATCAAAAGATGTCAGCGCTTCTTCATAGCGTTTTTCGTTTTGAGCATAGGAATTGGCAAAGTGCTGACGCAATAGATCGTGCATAAATCGATAACTACCACCGACTCGTTGCAGAAATAAGCGATTAGTGCAGTAGTTGAGAAACTTAGCATAATTCCAAGGAGCACAACCATTAGACCAGAGAATTATACGCACAACGAAATGTTTAATGGCAGAAATTCCACTTATACGTATTCCAAGAAGTGTTGCAAAATATATTCCCCCAAATAATATTGGCTGCCAACCAGAGATTAAATATTTCTCTAAATTGTTATTTTGATTACTTGTATTCTGTAAGACAAGTAATGTCAATTTTATTCTAAAAAAAGATAGTAATTGAAGGATTAAAAGCATTAATATAAATGATAAATAGCATACTAATATTACAAGAACACTGTTAATAATTGATTGGCGAATTCCTTGATTAGGAGCAGTTTTGTTTTCTATATCTGAATCTGACCGTAAAAATCCATATACCAGCCCCTTCATTAGTCCCATAATTAGTCCATAATACAGTCCGAAAAATATTATTATTATAATCAGCACCAAAAAACCAGAAACAATCTGTCCATTGTAATGATTTAGCACAAGACTAATTAATCCATAATAACTATTTAACACAACAAGAGTCAGTACTAAAAATAGTACAGAAAGAATCCCTAATTTCAATCCAAGTTTTAGTCCTGATTTTAGGTGAATGCGTAAGTTTTCTGAAAAAGTTTTAAAAGAAAAATTAGGAACTATTGTGGGAGGAGCGACGCTTGCAGGAGCATTATACGCTGCTTCTAAAGCACCATCTAGCTCTTGTGATGAAGAGGATGAAAGTTAATTAAAGAAATAACATTATTTGTATGCTTGTTATTATAGTTACTGTTTTGATTGCTTTATTTAGCTTTATTTTTTACCGGAGAAAGCAGCATCTCTGATTTTGACCGTTTCAATTTAGCATTAGGACCAGTAGCAGTTATATGGTTATCAATTAAACAAACGTTAGAGCTTATGCCGAAGCAAGCCAAAAAATCTATAAAAAAAACCCTAATCCTTAACAATATTTTTGCTATTCTCAGTAGAAGTTTCTATCATTTCCATAAGCACAGTGAAAAAGCGATCGCAGTGAGGAGAAGCGCTACGGACTTTGCTGGTATTTAATAATTCTAAAAGCTTGGAGGCGTGTTTTATTTTTTGATACTCGCCCTTAGATGTATTGCTAGTAGCATTTTTTAAGCATGGTTCCAAGCTATCTTTATTAATAGTTTCCACATTAGAATTTTTAGGAATTGCATTTTCCTTAAATCCCTGTCCGTAAAATTTTTTAAGAGTATCGATGTCAGCCATAAACCATGCTTCCATTGCTTGAACCATTAGATGACAATAGCGAGCGTCAATTTCTGGTATCTCCCAATTATCTCTATTCTTTAAATGCTCCCAAGGAGACTTTTTAACAGGGGCTTCTGCATCAACAAGCAGCACATTAAAAGCATCTGGATGAGATTTCAAAGCATTCTTAAAGTCGCGAAACGCGTTATTACGGGTACCACAAACAGTAATTCCCCATTTGATTTTTTTACTGCGTGCTAATCCCACAATCTCTTGTAAAAATTTGCTAAAGCCTTCACGAATCAAAGCTTTTGTATTTTTTCCATCGCCACCACCTTCAATGTAAATACGGATCTCCTTTACCATCGAGTTCCTCCGATTTCGCCCATTCGCCACAAGTCACCGAGAGTATAATTTTCCAACCAACTTTTCAATCTTTCTGGTTCAAGGCGGCGTAAATGACTTCCTTTGTCATCTCTTTCACAAACCAACACTGATTTGGGTGGAATTGCAGAAACCAAAGCATCAGAATGAGTTGTTACAATCAGTTGTGTTCTTTGAGATGCTTCAATAAGCATTTCCGCAATTGTAGGTAGAATATCTGGATGTAGACCTATTTCTGGTTCTTCAATACAAATAAGAGGTGGTGGAGCAGGATCGAGAAGTAAAGCCATTAAAAATAAATATCGTAATGTACCATCAGATAAACGGTTTGCGGGAATTGGTTGCGTAAGCCCTTCCTCACGGATAAATATTTGTGCCGTACCACCGTATACTTTTATATTAAGTTCTTCTGCCATCTCGTAAAATTTCTTAATTTGGTCTATAACTTGTCTATTGCCTAACTTGTATTGTAAGTTATTTAGAAACAAACCAAGATTACTTGCATCTTCAAAAAGAGGATGTTCTACTAAATCAGTCTTTTGAGGTTTACGTATTTCTGATTGTTGTCCTAAATCCCATTCTCGATAAATTCCTATACTAGAAAATTTATAGCTTAAATAGGAAAGTTCAGGATACAAATCTGGCTCTTTTCTTTGTGATAAAATTGACTGATCTATAATGAGTCCTTCTGGTACTATAGACCGTCGTATCTGTTGTACCGAGTTATCTGATTTTACTTTTAAAACTGGGTGACCGTTTTGATAACGATAGTAAAAATCATTATTCTTTTCGTTAAAAGATGAATATTCATTTTCTATTTCTTCTTCTATGACTTCTAGTCTTCGACCAGCTACAGTAAACATTAATCTATAGGATAAAGGTTGATTCGGGTAATCAACAGTAACTTGTATTTTAGCGACAGGAACGCCTTTATCCCCTTTCCAAAAAAACTCACTAATACCTCCTCCTTGACGAAATGGAACTAGTAAGTCTGTGGGTGTAGCCCTTAAAATATTCAGTGCTTCAATTAAATTCGATTTACCAGATGCATTAGAACCAATTAATACATTCAATGGTTGTAATTCAATGTCTTCCGCTTCACTTCCATAAGATAAGAGGTTTTCTAATTGCAGGCTGCGGATAAATCTTTTACCTTCCATCTAAATCCCCTCGATTATTCAACACCTAAAGTTATCGTTCCAAAACCACATTTGCCGTTTTTCCAGAAGTAACACCATCACTTGAGGCATCCTCAGCAAGTGGAACTCTAAAACCTCCATCACGCCAGCTATCTGCTACATCTTTGATAAAACTAGCTATGGGTATAGCAACCAACAAACCTAATAATCCTCCAAGTTTTGCGCCTACTAATAAGGAAATAACAACCCAAACGGGGTTTAAGCCAGTTAAATTCCCTAAAATTCGAGGAGCCACAAAATTAGTATTAATTTGATCCACAAGTACAGCAACAGCTAAAACTTCTACACCCAACCAAAAATTTTGTAATCCAATTAATAGAGTGACTATTGCAATCCCTATACCTGTACCAAAAGGAAAGAGGGAGAAAAACCCAATTCCAATCCCAAAAAGTAAAGCCAGGGGAATTCGCAGCGCCAAAAATATGAGTATAAGTGTCAGCGCTAACAATGCACCTAAGATGGCTTGACCAATGAAATAATTTTGGAAGTCCTCACGTAATAATTGCCGTATTGGTGAGCTAACATAAGGAGGAAACCATTGAAAAATTCCATCCCAAAGCTTTTCTCCGTTGAGTATTAGATAGATGGTGATAACTACTGTCAGCAATACATTCACCAAACTACCAATAGTATCTACTGCAAAACCAAGAATTTGGCCTGTGATGGACTGAAGTTGGTTGGAAAATCTATCCAATAATTGAGTGACTAAACTACTTAAGTTAAATGGTAGTTCCTGGGTGGCGGCTTGGGTGGCAATCCAGGATTGAAAAGCTTGAATTTGTTGCGTTCCAGAATCAATCCAATTGGGCAAAAAATTCACTAGTTCGTTGAGCTGTTCCAGAATCAAGGGAACCAAGGTAACAGCCAAAGCCCCAACAATTACGACAGCTAACAGCAAGACACTGACAATAGCAAAGTTGCGATTTATGCCTCGTTTTTGGAAAAACCGAATTGGATAATCTAAAACAAAAGCTAGCAAGAGGGCGGCGACAAGAATACTCACTAGGGGTTGGAAATACTGTACAACCTGAAGCAATACCCAAGCGTTGAGTATAGCGAGGGGAAATGCTAAGCCCAGACTTAACCATTGTGGTAGTTTGTTTGTAGTCATTAATTATTTGCTAATTGCTAATGGCTAATTGCTAATGGCTAATTGCTAATGGGAGTTAAGAATTAGGTATTAGCTATGAGCATGGGTTCTCTCATAAAATCTAACAGAATACGTCGATGGACTGCTCCAAATGGTCTGATTTCTCCTGCAACTGCTGAATAGCAACTCCCTTGCTGAACGTATTCTGGCGCTACTAAACCCATGTCCCAACCTTCATTCAAAACTAATCGATCTAATTCTACTAATAGCGGTGCATGGAAAACGTGACGAAGAGCTATTTCATCAGAATAGCAGCCGAACTTGGAAAAGGTTGGTGGTAAAGTGTAACCTATTTCCTCAAAAATTTCTCGCTGTACTGCTTCCTCTGGAGTTTCGCCCGGTTCCATATGTCCGCCAAAAAACGCCCAGTGTCCCGGATAGAGAAGATTGGGTTTGTTATCCCGCAACTGCATGAGAAACTTATTTTCTCGGTAAAGTATCGCGATCGCAACTTGTACTTGCATGGTTAGTAGTTAGTAGTTAGTAGTTAGTGGTCACTGGTCACTGGTCACTGGTCACTGGTCACTGGTCACTGGTCACTGGTCATTGGATGATCTCCAATAAGGTACGCCCAAAGCAGCAGGAGGAGTAGATTTGCTCTTTTTCCCCATGAGCGCAAAGAGTGCAACCGCATATGGTAGCATAATCAAAAACTGATAGGGAAGTTTTGCACCCAATGCTTGAATTCGCAATTGTAAAGCTTCAGTTGCGCCGAATAACAAACAAGCTAAAGCTGTTCCTACAGGATTCCACCGACCAAAGATAAGTGCTGCAATGGCAATAAAACCTTTGCCCGAACTCATTCCTTCAGCAAAGTATTTGACTTGCACTAAACTTAAATAAGCACCGCCCAACCCCGCCAGACAACCGCCCGTTATGACAGCCAGGTAACGTACCTGTTGTACTGAAATTCCAGATGTATCAGCAGCACTAGGGTATTCGCCAACAGCTCGTAAGGTTAGACCAGGGCTAGTGTGAAACAGTATATATGTACTTAAAAACACTAAAAGAAATAGTAAGTAGACCAGAACATCTTGTCGGAAAAGTAAAGCTCCGATAACTGGAATATCTGCAAGAATAGGAACGATAATTGGGTTAATTCCTACAATACTTTGGGCATTTCCACCACCAAATACCAATCGAGACAGAAATGATGTTAATCCAGAAGCAACAAGATTGATTGCTAGTCCAGAAACTAACTGATTCACTTGTAAAGTCACAGATAAAAAAGCATGAAGTAATCCAGTCAATCCGCCAAAACAGATCGCAGCAATGACACCAATCCAGACATTACCAGTGTAAAAAGTTGCGGCAGCAGCCGTAAAAGCACCAATTAACAACATTCCTTCTAAAGCAATATTCAATACCCCCGACCTTTCTGAGAACAGCCCTCCTAACGCCGCAAATGCAAGAGGTACTGAAAGGCGAAGGCTAGACACTAGATAATCTGAAAAAAAGTTAATCATTTTGTTAGTGGTTAGTGGTTAGTGGTTAGTGGTTAGCAACCAACAACTATCAACTATCAACTATCAACTATCAACTAACTCTTAATCCTAATTTTTCCTTCTATTGCCAGACTAACAGCAATAAATAACACGGTCAAACCTTGAATGACATAAACCACAGTTACGGGAACTCCAGCGCTACGCTGCATCACATTCGCACCACTTCTTAAAGCACCGAAGAAGAGAGAAGTGAACACAACACCTGTTACACTACCACGACTGAGGAATGCTATGGCGATCGCATCAAATCCATAACCGGGGGAAACTACCTCATACAGGCGATACTTTGCTCCCATCACCTCAATTGCACCTGCTAACCCTGCTAAACCACCTGCTAGTGCCATAACTAGCATAATTGTGCGTTCTACAGAAATACCACTGTAACGGGAAGCAACAGGATTAAATCCCACAGCAGCAATTTGATAACCTAGAGGTGACAGCACCAATAATATCCAAACAATCCCTGCAACCAGTAACGCAAGTAAAATTCCTGCATGAGCAAGACTGTCTGGTAGGATTATAGGTAAGTAAGCAGATTGAGCAATTTCTGGCGAATAGGGACTAGGTGCATCGGGTGCCTTTAGAGGATTTTGTACGAGGTAACTAATAAAGTTAAAAGCAATGTAGTTCAACAGTAGAGTCGAGATCACCTCATTAACTCCTTGCACAGCCTTAAGATAACCTGGTATCAAACCCCAAATTGCCGCAAACAAAAACCCAGCAGTCAGTGCTAAAGGAATATGAATCCATGAAGGTAATCCTGTAACGTACAACCCTACCAAAGCACTTCCTAAAGCACCCAGATAAATTTGCCCTTCTCCACCAATATTAAACTGACCGGCACGTAGAGCTACTAACACCCCCAAACTTGTTAACAACAGTGGTGCCATTTTAGTCAGCGTGTTGCCAAACCCAAAGTATGTTGAGAGAGACTCCTGAAACAAAGCCGTGTAAGCAGCAATAGGATTTGCCCCAGCAATTAGAATAAGAATTGCACTAACCAGCAATGATGCTGCGATCGCAATGATAGGGGATAAAATTAGTCGTTTGTCATTGGACATACCATTTTGGATTTTGGATTTTGGATTTTAGATTTTGGATTGAAAAAGCCTCACTTGGAATTGATTTTACCCACCTATCTGTCGCCACCATTTTTTTAATTGGTATAAGACTGATAATTGACCGAGCTATTTTGATATTGAAGTTGAGGGGATTTCCTCAGCAGTTAAAGTCACAACTTTACCATTTTGCATAATACTAATCGATTGACCTAACTTACGGTGTCTTTCAATCGCTTCAGCAATTGCAGCTTTGACTCCAGCATCAATTTTTTTGGATAAAAGCTCTGATTCATGCTCAGCCATTGTACTCTCCTCTAATTTGATTCCAGATGTCTCTTTGATAAAGAACAAGTTTCTGATTTATAGTGTACTCGGCTACTAATCTAACATCTACTCTAGAATTATCGTAAACGATCCAGCGATCCCATAAAGGCAAGTACAAAGAAACTAAATTTTTCCGTCCTCGCTCGTAGCGCCTGCGAATGACATCTTCTGGAATAGAGTGTCCGCCGCTAGCAATTCGCCTCGCTACTCTTTCTACTGCTAAGTCAGGGCTTTGCAGCCAAAAATAAATTAGGTTAATTGTGTAACCTTTTGCTCTACAATTAACAATAAATTGTGCAAACGTTTTCGCTGCAAGAGTTGTTTCAAAAGCAAAATCTCTACCGGAATCTGATAGCGATCGCAATCTTTGAATCATCAACCTTCCTGCTTCAATAGCCATGGATTCTGGATTGAGAGTTAACGCTCGTAAGAAGGAAGAGGGAAGACCGAAGTTGTATCCCCATCAATAAATTGAGGGGATTTGAAATGGCAAGAACAAAATCTTACTTTTCCATCAATAAATTGAGGGGCTTCTACCTTAGGGCTTGCTGAAAAAGGAAGAGAAGGAGACAGTATTTAGATTCTCACAAACTAGAAGTATATTCAGGTGCGAGAGTTAAGGGTAGAATAGTCAAAAATCCTTGCATCACCGCGCTCAGCAGCATCAAGTATGCTGTTAGTAACCATGTATCAAAAACAAGGACAAACTTCAATCTCAGCCGAAAACTTTGAACTCCCGTTCGAGGGCAAGCTATCAGAAGATAATCGTTGGGTAATCATGGCTTCTTTCGTTCCTTGGGCAGAATTTGAAGAGGAATATTCCTCATATTTCTCTGCACAGATGGGAGCACCTGCAAAATATGAATCGGATGGCATTAGGAGCATTAATAATTAAAGAAAAACTAGGAATAAGTGATAGAGAAACAGTAGAACAAATTAAAGAAAATCCTTATCTACAGTATTTTATAGGGATGTCATCGTATAGTAATGAACCTCCATTTGATGCATCAATGTTAGTACATTTTCGGGAAAGAATCAGTGCCGAGCTAGTCAACAAAGTGAATCAAAAAATGGGGAAGAAGATGTTAGAGACAATATCTTCTCAACCAACTGAAAAAAAAACCGAAGAAATAGAAAAAGAAGGTGATACACCTAAAAATCGGGGAAAATTAATAATAGATGCCACTTGTGCTCCAAGTGATATCAGCTATCCAACAGATTTAGAGATACTCAATCAAGCCAGAAAACAAACGGAAAAAATTATAGACTTACTTTACGAACAGATTTTGGGTCAATTGGAGAAAAAACCCAGAACATATAGAGAGAGAGCAAGAAAGGATTATCTGGAAGTGGCCAAAAAACGTCGTGTCTCCCAAAAAGACAGGAGAAAAGCGATTAAAAAACAACTTCAATATATTAAAAGAAACTTCTCTCACATTGAGAAGTTAATTTTGTCAGGAGCTACTCTGGAACGTCTAAGTACTAGACAATATAAGATGTTACTTGTAGTGGCATTCGTCTATCGTCAACAACTCTGGTTGTATGAAAATAAAAAACAGAGTATTGACGATCGCATTGTCAGTTTAACCCAACCACATATCCGTCCAATTATTCGCGGGAAAGCTGGTAAATCCGTAGAATTTGGGGCAAAATTGTCTGCTAGTTGCTTTAATGGCTATGTATTTTTAGACCATATAAGTTGGGATAATTTTAATGAATCGGGAGACTTAAAAGACCAAATAGAAGCCTTTAAAAATTATACGGGTCATTATCCAGAATCTGTTCATGTTGATAAAATTTATCGCACCAGGGAGAACCGAGCTTGGTGTCAAGAAAGAGGTATTATCATGAGCGGTCCTCCTTTAGGAAGGCCTCCAGCCAATGTCAGTAAAGAAAAAAAGAAACAGGCTTTAGAATCTGAGAGAATTCGTAATTGTATTGAGGGAAAATTTGGTCAGGGGAAAAGGAGATTTAGCCTCGGTAGAGTGATGACTAAACTTTCTCATACTTCTCAAACTGCGATTGCTATTACTTTTTTAGTCATGAATCTTTCTACTGGCTTTTCACGGCTATTTTATGCTTTTTTATGTCTATTTTTAAAAACAACACCTTTTTTCCTATCTCCTATTATTAAAAATGATAGCTACCCTAATTATATATAATCTAAAACTATGACTGACTTTTGTTGAGCAGCTCATCAATCCTTATCTTGCTGTTTTCTGACTTTTTCAGCAAGCCCTATTTAGAAAAGTAGAGGCACAGCTAGGTTTATGCCTAGCCAAGGTCTGTAGGGCAGTGCTGACCCTGCCTACCAGAGTTTATCTCTGGAATACCAAATCCAAAAAACGGAGAGGCACGGCTTTAGCCTGCCTCGAAATAACGATTTGAATCTCTGTGGCTTTAGCCCAGAGAGCGGTCAAGTACTCAAAACACTCCAGAAAATTTGGTAACAAATTCATTGCAACAGTGGTTTTTCCCGAACCATTTGCACCACCTATCACGTACAGACTCGGCATATTTCCTACTCCCTACTCCCTACTCCCTACCCCCTGCTCCCTCCTCCCATTAAAAACCCGATTTCCTCTACAGTTGCAGTTCTTGCATCCAAAATAGCAACAAACTCACCCCCATACATCACCGCAATGCGATCGCTCATTGCCATAACTTCCTCTAACTCCGTGGAGATGTACAAAATAGCAGCACCGCGATCGCGTTGGGCTAATAATTGTTGCTGTACTGCTTCAGTTGCGCCCACATCCAACCCCCGTGTTGGTTGCATAGCCACAATGAACATTGGTTCCCGTGCGAGTTCCCTTGCTAGCACAACTTTTTGTTGATTTCCCCCAGAAAGCTGACTGACTTTGACGGCTTCGCTACTCGCCCGGATATCAAACTCTTGCATAGCAGACTTAGCATGATTCTTTATCGCTTTGCTCTGTAACAAAAAACGCCGACAGAAGGGCAATTTCCTAAAAGCTTTCAAAATCAGATTTTCGGCAATATTAAACTGTAATACCAAACCCATTTTTTGTCTATCTTCTGGAATGTAGCCTACAATCCTTTTTGACAAAGAATCTGAACTGAAGACAATTTTTCCCTGCATCACAGTTCGCAAACCAGTCAATGCATCAGCCAATTCTCGCTGTCCATTACCATCGACCCCTGCAATTCCCAAAACTTCTCCCGATCGCAGTTCAAATGAGACATTGCGAACAGCAGCCACACCTCGTTCATCTACAACGTGCAACCCCTGTGCTGACAATACAACCTTCCCTGGTGTTGCAGCTAATTTATCTAACTTTAGAGCAACCTCACGCCCAACCATCAATTCCGCTAATTTTTGGGTGGTTACGTCTTTAGTTGTCGTATTTGCGACTACTTGTCCCCGCCGCAACACTGTGACTGTATCGCACAAGCTCATGACCTCATCCAACTTGTGACTGATAAAAATAATGATGTGTCCGTTAGCTGCTAGTTGTCGCAAAGTCACCATTAAGGATTCTACTTCTGATGGTGTTAAAACTGCTGTGGGTTCATCAAGAATTAATAACTTAGCATTACGATAGAGAACTTTGAGAATTTCCACTCGCTGCTGCACCCCGACTGGTAAATTTCCCACTTTAGCAGTTGGGTCAACCTCTAATCGGTAAGTTTGGGACAAAGCTGCAATTTCTTGTTGTTTTTGAAGTAAATTCAGACGCCAGCTTTTTGATGTCCCCAAAATGATGTTTTCTGTAACAGTTAACTGCGGAACTAGCATGAAGTGTTGATAGATCGTGCCAATACCCAGTTTAATGGCTGTACTTGGAGAGGTAATTTTGACAGATTTATCCTGCAAATATATATGACCGCGATCGGGTTGATAAAGACCACTGATAATGTTCATTAATGTAGTCTTGCCTGCGCCATTTTCACCCAATATGGCATGAATTGTTCCAGCTTCAACACTAAAGCTAATGTTTTCATTCGCTACGAATGAGCCAAAGCTTTTGGTAATTTTTTTTAAGCACAAGTATGGCATCTTTAAAGTTTATCAGTACGAGTCATCTTGAGTCCAAGATTGCACAAGTTTGTAACAAACTAGAACACTGAAGGGTATATTCAAGGCATTCTCATTGCCTTTGGGGGAATTGGGTTATTATTGTGACACACATAATGAAGAAAGAATGAAGGATAAAGGATAAAAGATGAACTTTTTCATCCTTCCAATCTGTAAAATCCCTAGTTTTTGGGGCTTCCTTCATGTTATCGGCTTCACACTTTATTTTTTAAGGGAAAAAAAGGTTGGTCTTTTTCCGGAATAGCTATGCCATGAGTGGTAGACATTATTAGATAAGCAACCTATACCGAAACCCTATAACACTTATATAACGAACAGAAGGGGATATACCCCAATCAAAAGCCCAGTCACAAAGGATTGGGCTTTTGGCATTTTGGCTCTCTTGTAAAACGCTGAAACGCTTATTGCATAAGGAATTTGCTTTACTCAGTTAGTGAGAGGTTTGGCACGCTTCTGAGAATGTCTAAAAATCTACGATTTCCCAAAGATAAACTTATCAAGTTTTTGTGACCTTTATCAGGATATTTTGACATAAAACACACATAAGTTACTTATTTTAAGGTCTTCCCGAATTTTTCAAGAAATTTTCTCCAATTTTTTTCGATTCTTTACCCAGCTTGTCTACTTTTGCAGTGTAATCTCAGAGATGCAGTAATTGTTAAGTATCTCCCGTGGAGATATTTACACACCCAGAGGTCATACCATGAGAAACTTTGCTGAAAAACAGGAATTTATTCTCGGTCAAATTACGGATACGTGTTTTCATCGAAGGGACTTGAGTGGATGTAACTTAAGTGGAATTGACTTAAGAGCAGTTGATTTAAGTGGAATTCACTTGATAGGAACTGATTTACGTGGTGCAAACCTCAGTGGGGCAATCCTCACTGGTGCAAATTTAAGTGGCGCAAATTTGCAGGAAGCGAACTTACAAGATGCTTATCTGTACGAAGCTTCTCTATGCGAAGCCAATTTAAACGGTGCAAATTTGCAGGCTGCAAATTTGTGTGGAGCTTTCTTATGGAGAGTAAAATTGTGTCGCAGTAACCTGTGGTCAACTTCTTTATGTGATGCAGATTTAAGTGAAGCAGACTTAAGTGAAGCTAGATTAATTGAAGCATCACTAATTGAAGCCAATCTGGTGAGGGCAAATCTCTCAGGAGCAAAGCTTTGCGGGGCAATTCTGCTAGAAGCAAATCTAAATCAAGCCAATTTAACGGGTGCAGACCTCACATGGGCAAATTTAACACAGGCGAATTTGAGTGAGGCTAATCTCTGGGAGACAAATCTCACAAATACAAAGCTACACGGTACTATTATGCCTGATGGTACAATTCATTACCCAGAATTATTCTTTTAGTATATTTTAAAATCAGGGTGCAAAGTTTCAGGGGCAAGGGGGACAAGGTAGCATTCGTTCCCCTACCTTCTCTATTTACTGGTCACTGGTCACTGGTTACTGGTCACTGGTCACTGGTCAAAACTCCCTTTGAGAAAAGCTAAAAATAGCTATTAATAACAGCATAATGGTGTATAGCAAGCCGTATCCAGCATTCAGTAACAGCGTTATTGGATCGGGTAGCGCCCCAAATCCATAAACAGCATCATTTTTCAAATCTAATCGAGATAAATCTGGTAACACCAAGTATAAAGCTTGAGTTATGCGTTCTATTCCAGGGTTCTGACTCAGGCGACCAAGTTGAAGCAAATCTTGAGTAATATTACCCGCTAAATACACTGCAAATGTTAATGCTGTTGCCAGAATAGAACTGGTAAACACACCTAAAGTAACTGCGATCGCTGCCATTAGGGATAACTGAAAAAATAGAAAAATGGTACTCACAAGAATGCTGACCATTGGATAGGAAATATGACCAATTTGCAAAAATATCAAGTAAATCACTGTCATGGCAGCAATCAACACGGCTAGCACCATGAGTAAGCCCAAGTATTTACCCGTAATAAATTCACTTCGGCTGACAGGCTTGGCAATGAGTACTAAAACAGTGCGTTTTTCAATTTCTTTGTTAATCAGTCCCGTACCAACAAATATGGCAACAATCAAACCAAGGATGCTCATCGCCGCCAAACCAAAGTCCAAAAACATTTTGTCCTCTGTTGCGGCGGCAAAATCAGGAAGTAAGCGGATGGCAATTCCCAGTACTATAGTATAAAAGCATACAATATAAAGAATGCGATCGCGCACCACTTCTCGAAACACGTTAGTTGCTAGTACAGAAACTCTATTGAAATTCATAAAAATTTTGTTAGTTGTTAGTTGTTGGTTGTTAGTTGTTAGTTGTTAGTTGCTACTAACTACTGTAGGGGCGCAAGGCCTTGCGCCCCTACTAACCACTAACTCTTCGTTATTGTTGAGGTGGGAGTGGACCTGCGAAGAATGATGTTTTTGCTTCACAACTCACTTCTGCCAAAGTATTTTTCTCATCAGGTTTATCACTAACCCTGCTTCTAGTGTTCCCTATTTTTGCAACGGGTTCTATTTGACAGGTCTTGCTGAGATAATACCTATCAGAGGTAGAACTAGGACCCGTCCAAATACTAAGTAAGTCGAGTTTGTACCCTGACTTAAGATTTGTTACACGCGGTTCCACAACCCATAAGGCTTTCTCTTCATATTGTGCCAAGTTTGTTTCTATGACTTGTCTACCGAGTCTACCCACGTTTTGATTGGCATTTATAAGCCACTGTTCTACTTGAGACCAAGGCTGTTCGTTTAATTGCTGTTCGATTTGAGGTGCCAGTTTATCTAAAATAACAACGCCATTTCTCGGAATTCTCTCTGCTGATTCTATTCTACTTACAAAAGCGCTGCCTTGGTAATTATCTACCTGCAAACTGGGATATTCATTCAACCAGTTTTCCGTCACAAAGTAAAATTGCAACCAGCAACTGATGACAGCACAGCTACCAATTAAAATTATAATCTTTTGGCGGTCTTCTATTTTAGGAATCAGCGTTTTGGCTTCTGTACCAGTTCCTTCAAAAAATTCTGGTATTGCAGTAATAATTGCTGAAATTGTTGGCCAAAGCACTATTGTTCTGGTTGTCAGTACACTTTCGTCATGACCGAAAGCAAAAACGCTGACTAAAAATCCGGTTATCACCGCCCCTAAGGGCATATTAGTTCCAGGAACCAGTATTGGGCTATCCGTTGTATACCAAGCAGTACCAAAAATTAAAAATATCCATCCGCAAAAGGCAATAGTATCTTTGATAAAGCCTGTAGACATGGATGACATGAACCAAGAAAAAATACTCAGATAAATTAATGTCTGCCAGGAATATGCTTTTGGTGGAATGAGTATTTTCTTTATTCGTTCATAAATATTTCCAACAATAGTAAATACACCAAATAAATCTCTAACTATCTGCATACTTTTTTCCTCCAGTTAGGGTTTAGGAAATTTTGGATTTTGGATTTTGGATTTTGGATTGGTTATTTTCGCTTGTCTCCCTAGCCCCTAGAGATCGAATGAACGAATAAATAAAACAGCAACTATAAAACTATAGCTGAGGGCATTTGCTATCAGTACGCTAGTGACTACATTTGAATTCTGCAATTTGCTTTTAGAGGCACGACGAGAGTTTCGCAATGGTACGGTTTCTTTTGGTGGAGCTTTTCCAAATTCTGCTAGTGACATTAGCAAGACTCTTAACAAAATGTATTTGACTAAGAACGTGCCAAAGAAAATAATAAAAGCCGTTAAGATAATCAGAGATTGAATATTACCTGATTGTAAGCGATCGAAGAAAATGTAGTTAATGAGTTCTGATTTTATCCGTATCGGTAGTATCGGCTCTGAAAAGAAAAATACGACCCAACCAATGACACTAGAAAAAAGATTGATTGCAACGGCATAAAAAACGCTCGTTTTTCTATCAAATCTTAATCTTGAATTTAAAATGAAGGATTCTATAGGAATAGCTACCAGTAAAAATAAGAAATTGAACAGAATTGCGCCAAAAGGGAAAATCCTGGGAAATGGTAATTCGGGAAGTTCAAACATACAACAGCGATCGGTAAGGTGTAACCTCAGAAAGTATACCCTCTATACTGAATTATGATAGAGGTGATTATTTTATTCTTCTTTTACCATCTTTTTGCCCCAATCTGTCTTTGTTGCTTTTCTTTACATATCTCGATATTCTGCAACACTCAGGCTACCACATCCAATTAGGCAAAACCTTGTGTAATATAGAAGACTGCCACGTTATAGCTTTTTAAGAGATGACAAGAAACGGCATCGGTATCCGGACAGCACAATTGCGTTCCTCACGACTAACAGGTCAGATTCATGTTTATGACGGCGCGGGAAAGGGCAAGTCACAAGCTGCTCTGGGAGTCGTTTTACGCTCTATTGGCTTGGGAATTAATGCACGAAACAATTCTAACCGTGTTTTATTACTACAGTTTCTTAAAGGTCCAGAACGAGATTATGACGAAGACGGGGCTATTGCAGCATTGCAAAGCGGGTTTCCTCATCTGATCGATCAAGTCCGTACTGGTAGAGCAGAATTTTTTGGACCAGATGAAATTACGCCCTACGATCGCGCTGAAGCCGCACGGGGTTGGGATGTGGCTAAAGGTGCTATCTCCTCAGGTTTGTATTCAGTTGTTGTCTTAGACGAAATTAACCCAGTCCTGGATTTAGGTTTGCTTCCTGTTGATGAAGTTGTTCGGACGTTAAAATCTAAGCCCCAAGAATTAGAAATCATTGCGACTGGACGTGCTGCACCACAACAGTTACTCGATATTGCGGATTTACATTCAGAGATGAAACCTCACGTTCATCCAACAGCAAAATTGCAGGGAATACAGGGTATTGAAATTTACACCGGAGCGGGGAAAGGCAAGTCTACTAGTGCCTTGGGTAAAGCTCTAAAAGCAATTGGTAGGGGAATTAACCATCCAGGTTCTACCCGTGTATTAATTATGCAGTGGCTCAAAGGCGGTACTGGCTACACGGAAGATGCGGCTATAGCTGCTTTACAAAAGTCATATCCAGAAGTTGTAGACCATCAACGCTGTGGTCGAGATGCCATTGTTTGGCGAAACTCCCGCCAACAATTAGATTACGTAGAAGCTGAACGTGGTTGGGAAATTGCCAAGACTGCGATCGCGTCTGGTTTGTACAAAACCATTATTCTCGACGAGCTCAATCCCACCGTAGATTTAGAACTATTACCGATTGAACCAATTGTTCAAGCTTTACTCCGCAAGCCACGCGATACTGAAATTATTATCACCGGTCGCTGTCAACATCAGCCAGCATACTTTGACTTGGCCAGTACACACTCTGAGGTTTATTGTCACAAGCACTATGCCAACCAAGGTGTAGAACTCAAGCGTGGGGTAGATTTTTAATTAATAGCTCATATTTTCTTGTGACATGGACAACAATACACTTGATTTGATAACAGGCGGAATTGCGATCGCAATTCTCTTAGGTGGTTTCTTAATGATGTTTACCACCATTTTCACGACAAAAAAAAGGAAAGACAACTGAAGGATAAAGGATGAAAGGTTAACTTTCATCCTTTATCCTTTATCCTTTACGCGCAGGGATTTGTTCTTGCAATTCTAATACCGGGTTGAAAATGATCGTAAAATTTCCGCCCGCAGTCAGCCTTTGCATAATTTGTAAATGCGCTTCCGCATCATTGCGGCGACGGAACCGAGCAACGACTTCATTTTGCATATTGGATTGAAGCCGAACTAGACACCAAGGGCTTAATTTGTCTGCGTATGTCATAAAATTATCTTGACTAAATTTTTGGACTGAAGCAAGCTTACGTGAGGATGTCTGAAAAAGACATTTCAAACTGGACTTGCTTTTTTTTACACTTTGCCCTATTGAGTGCGAAAATTGGGAAAACAAAGTTCGAGCAGGAGTTCGGGCGGAAGTTCGTCAAAGTGTTCCAATAAGAAATCCATCAACGCAAGATGGCGTAAATCCGAAGGCTTGGGACTGCGGTAGTTGGAACCATGAGAAAACCAACCTTTCACAGTTGAAGGCGATCGCGAGCAAATTTGAGCTAGCATTTCATAACTGACTTGCCACTTAGCGTAAAATTGAGTGGGAGTCATTCCCAGTTGACAACAACTATAGAATCGGATTAAATCTAGCTCTTGCTGAGTCAGAGGACGAGGATTCATAATCAGATTTTCTTGGCAATTAAATGAATGTTGGTACAGCTCAAGTGAGTCCAGATTCCCGACTTCTCCAAGAAGTCGGGAATCTTGCAGCTACTTGCGCGATACCAAAGTCATTTAAAGCTTGGAGATAGCCCCTGTACCCATCAGTTTGACAACCAACAGGTTTTATCATGTGAAAATTCTCCTGAAATAGGGAGGTCAGAAGCCAGTGCTAGCCGTAAAAGTTGAGCATTGGCTTTTGACTTTTAATGAAGGATTGATAGAAATTAGCATAACACAGTTATTATGTGTTTCTGTGTGTTTTTATGTATTTACCCTCAAAACACGTAACAGAGCCTATGATGGGGATATGGCTAAAGTAACTGTGACTCTCTATATAGAAGAAGATGATAAGGAAGCCCTGCAAAAACTGGCGGAAGCAGAAGAGCGTTCCTTGTCTCAAATGGCGGTGTTAATTCTCAAACAAAGGCTCAAACCAGCTCAAGACGAAGGAAAAAGTCGTCAACTTAAAGTCCAGGGAAGGAATGATGCGATATTTAAACAACCTGGAGTTTCAGATTCATCTGCTCAATACCGAACCAATAGCTCAGAACTTAAACCAAAGGGGAATGTCCGCTTAACAGCAGCTTACTTGCAACCCCACGAACTTCAAGAGTTAGCTGAAAGAATTGTAGAACTTGAAAATGCAGCAGCTGGTAGCGATCTGAAGTTCAAAGTGCAAATTGAACTACATGGAGCAGCGCAGCTATCAGAGGAGGCAATGGCAAGACTTAAAGAAATACTTCAAGAGATTACTGAGGATTTTAAACTTTGATGGTTAGTGGTTAGTGGTTAGTTGATAGTTGTTAGTTGTTAACCAGTAACCACTGGTCACTGGTCACTGGTCACTGGTCACTGGTCACTGGTCACTGGTCACTGGTCACTGGTCACTGGTCACTGTACAACTCCAACAGGACAAGCAACATTTGTTCCGCCTAACCCACAATATCCATTAGGGTTTTTAGCAAGATATTGCTGGTGGTATGCTTCCGCGTAATAAAATGTTGGAGCATCAAGGATTTCAGTCGTAATTTTGCCATAACCGGACTTGTTCAGGGCTTCTTGGTAAGCGTCTCTTGATGCTTCTGCTAGTTTTTTGTCGTCTTCAGAATAGACATAAATTCCCGAACGATACTGAGTGCCAACATCGTTACCCTGACGCATTCCTTGAGTGGGATTGTGGTTTTCCCAAAAAACTTTTAGCAACTGAGAGTAGTTAATGACCTTGGGGTCATAAACCACCAACACAACTTCGTTATGACCGGTCATTCCACTACAAACTTCTTTATAAGTGGGATTAGGAGTGATTCCCGCAGCATAGCCAACTGCTGTGGTATAAACTCCTTCTAGTTGCCAAAATTTACGTTCTGCTCCCCAAAAGCAACCCATACCGAAGATTGCCATCTCCATACCCTCTGGAAAGGGTGGTTTGAGTGGATTACCTAACACATAGTGCTGACCGGGTACTGGCATTTCTTCTGTCCGTCCGGGTAACGCTTGTTCGGGAGTGATCGGGGTTGATTTTTTACCAAATCCAAATAACACCATTGCTCTTGATTCTGATTTCTCATAAATTTCTTTACTTAACTTCATATTGTAAACTATCCCACTCTACAGGTTGAGTGTGGTTTTCCTGCATTGCTACACTACTTACAAGAGGAACACAGGCATTAACTAAGGGCAGTAAGGGACCTAACTGTTCTTGCCCGTTCACAGCTAAATCGCTATGACATAGATAAATTCTTTCAGAAACTCGGGCTAGTAAATCTGCCAATATCCTCTGCAATCGTTGTTCGTCTGCTAATTTTTCATCTTCTGCTGTCCAAGGTTGTCCCATCCTTTCTCTCAGGAAGAATGGCGCACCAAACAAAGTAGCCGCACCACCTTTTGCCCATAAGGGAGAACCTGCATCTAACCAAAAATGCCAGCGATGCGATCGCCTAGAAGAACGATACTGGAAGATGGTTGCTAGAGTGACAGCGTTTGATTGGAGTCCTACAGGACGCATGGGGTAGGGGTTTGCAGTAATTGTACCGCGTCGTAGCAGTTGTATGAATTCAGCGATTGGGGATTGGGGATTTTGGATTTTGGATTTTGGATTTTGGATTGGGGATTGGAAAGTGGGGGAAAATTGCCGCAATCGGGTATCGATTTCCCAATAGTGTTGGGCGGTTTCTAACAGTTCCCGCAATGCTGCTAATTGATCGTAGGGCAGATTGCTGCCATTCCATAAAAAACGCTGAATTGCTCTATCTAAAAGGGAAATAGGGCTGGGAATTAGACGCAATTCCTGTTGTTTTCTCTGCTCTTCCAACCACTGCAATATCTCACTGTAAGCTGTTGTTGCTGAATATCCTAACCTATCCCAGCGATCGAAGGCTGTTACGGGAAGTAAGTTGGGTTGTTCGGGATGCGGGACAAAACAGTGATCTGCTATTAATCCTGCCCGTACTGGGTCAATGTGAGAGGATGGAGAGATGGAGGACACCGAGTTACCCCTCTCCCCATCCTTCTCTCCTCCCTTGCTCAACACAACTAACATTTCTCCTACTGCATCTCTATCTACCAAGCGTCCCAAACTAGGATAGACGAAGGCTAGAACTGTCAGTAACCCTCGGATATTGGGAGAACTAATCAGAGGACGTTGATCGTTAAGGAATTCTACTGGAATATTTTGCTTGGTGAGAATTTCTACTAGGGTGTAACGAGCGATCGCATCCAAACCTGGTGCAACAATTGCCACGTCTTTCGGTTGCACTTGTTCTTGTTTAATAGCACGGATAATCACTTCTGCCGTTTGCCGCAATAATTGAGAGCGAGAAGTTGTTTGAATTGACTGCACTGCTTCTGGTAAGCTCAACAGTCCCGTCGGTTCGATCGCTATTTCTTGTATTTGCGTCCCCAAACTATCTGCAAGGGATTCAAGGGGAAACTGAGTCAAAGTTTCTTGCTGACAACGGGCTGATAACTCTTGCAAGTAACTGGGATCTGCTCCCAATCCCAAACGTACCACACTTTCGGGATTGAAACTAAACGCTCCTACCGCTCCTCCTTCCAACAATACCTCAAACAGTTGACGTGCTACTGCCGGGTAATCTTGCACGTCATCTGCTAAAACAGCTTGGTAACGTCTGAAGAGCACCTGCTGGTAGCTTGGATTTGGTAGTAAGTGCTGGCTGTACAGTTCGGTCATAATTCCATAAGTTAGAAAGCCCCTTTCCAAACACCAGTTTCGCCAGTCAAGCAACAAGGATGCGACTAATTCTGGGTTTAGATTTATACTTTCTTGCTCTGCAAGCGATCGGACTAAAATATTCTCAATTTCTTCAAAACTTGTCCCACTATATGCTGCCAATTGCAGTGTATCTAGAATACGACGAACTAAACGGTACTCATTGATACCTAATTGACGCAGTATCTCCTCATTGAATTGCGATCGCCAAAGTTTTGTTGCTAATTCCTGCTCTGTTTCTGGACGCAGTCGCACTGGGAATTGTGCTTTCAACTGTAACGACTCGATCAGCAAAGGCCAAAATAGAATCACTTCGTCTTGAATAAAGCCAAGAGGCGTCTTACCGCGTACTGGATATTTCCCCTCCGTTGCACTCACAAGTTTATCTGCCAAATCTCGCCGATTTTCGTCATTAGCCGCTAAGACTAACACACCTAGTTCTGATTGTTGGGGAGAAAGGCGCTTGGGTATGGTGTTGCTATTTTTTCGCTCTTTGCTTTTCGTATAATGTGTTTTGCTGCTTACACTAGAGACCCAATGGCAAAACTGCTCTACCAAGCAACTTGTCTTACCACTACGGCTAGGACCTGTTATCCATAGAGAATCAGAAACCACAAACCACCTTCTTTACAGATCTATAATAAATGAACTGCGTACACCAGAACGAATGAAAATGGGCATTAGGTATTTCCCTAGCCCCTAACCCCTATTTCAGAGAGACTAATACGTTAACTTAAGCTTAAGAGACATAAAACAATGTTAGATAATTGCTGGCAACAATGATTAATTCTTTTTACCGCCAAAAAATTTACCCATTCCTATTGAAGGCTTATTACCGTTACTTACAAACATCAGAGCGTTCTCTAGATAAGGCATACAGAGCTGCCTTGCAAATCAAGGCAATAGAAGACGAGCATTTCAATGGTAATAAAATTCACTTGGATTCAACTATACATAGCGGTAGTGTTACGGACTATTTTGAGTCAGACCTGAAAAGACAATTAAAAATCATTCGGATGCGGTTGACAGAATTTAAGTTTAGCCGTTTTTTTCTGGATGAATCCAATCAAAAAGCTGCAAAGCAAGTGGGTATTGAGTACTCACCGCCTTCGCTTATTTTAGAAAAACTTAACTTCATTGATGAAGTCATAACAAAATATAACACTTTTAAGCCTGATGAAGTAGCGCCTAACACTCTCTCACCTCCGAGTAAAATTGTACCAGTAGAACTTACTTTAAATCCAACAAAACTGAAAAATCCTTCAAAAAATAAACCAGATAACACTCCTCGTAGTAAAACAAATGCCACTGGAGTGCTACCTCGTTCGATTTTTAACACTATCACTCGCTTGCAAATTGAGTTAGATCCAAATGCAGAACAAGACGTTGTTAAAAATTTCCGTAACACTCAAAAAAGAACCATAATATCTGTTAGGTTTCTTCTACTACTCATCATAGTTCCCATTTTAACCCATCAAATATCAAAAGCTTTGTTTGTAGGACCTATTGTTGAATCTTACTTTAGTAAACATTCCGAGCAAGCCAAAATCTTTCTCAACTATGAAATGGAAGAGGAGGCGCTGACAGAACTTGAAAGATTTGAAGAACGCATAAAATTTAAGAGTTTAATTAGCAATAATGAAATCTTGTCCCAAGAGCAGATGGAACTTGAGGTAAAAAAGAAGGCTCGCGAAATTGCTGAAGAATTTCAGCAGGAAAGTGGGAATGCTATCAAAAACGTTTTTGCAGATATATTATCAGTCATTGCTTTCACTTGGCTTTTACTTATGAGTAAGCGAGAAATTGCTGTACTGAAAGATTTCTTTGACCATGTTGTTTATGGTCTAAGTGATAGCGCCAAAGCTTTTATCATTATTCTATTTACTGATATCTTTGTAGGATTCCACTCTCCTCATGGTTGGGAAGTGATTCTAGAAGGTGTATCGCGACACTGGGGATTGCCAGCTAATCATGATTTCATCTTTCTCTTTATTGCTACATTTCCAGTCATCTTAGATACTATTTTTAAATACTGGATATTCCGCTACTTAAATCGCATCTCTCCTTCTGCTGTCGCTACCTATCACAATATGAATGAATAGAATTAGTTAGTGGTGTAGGACAGGCGTCTCGCCTGTCATCCTTAGTGGTTAGTAGTGTCGGACAGGCGTCTCGCCTGTCATTGTTAGTGGTTAGTAGGTTAAATACTAACCATAGATAGTATTGATTTATATAAGTATTAAAAATATAACATTTAAACTGAGAAAAAATATTAAATTTAAATACAAAAATCTACGTAGAGAAGGAGTATAAATCAGATTAATAAAATTTTTAATGAGATATAGTTATATAATAAACAAAAAAAAGCCAATATTTATAAAATAATCTTATGTTTTAACGAATGAAACTGCTACCGAGATGCGATCGCACTGCTTGCGTTAAAGTACGCAGTTGCCATAGGATTGTAAAATAAAAATCTAAGTAAAAATACACCAATCATAATAAATGAATGCCGATCTAGTTCTAGATATTGTCGAAAAAGTACTACTATCTAGACAACTTAGCCCCATTGAACGAGTGATTTTGCGCCAATCATGGCAAGGCAAAGGCTATGGTGAAATGGCACAAGACTCTGGCTACGGTAGCAATTACTTCAAAGAGGTTGGCTCTCAATTGTGGCATGACCTGTCAGAAGCGGTAGGGCAAAAGGTGACCAAGAAAAATTTACATCTTGTTTTAGAACGGTATCAGCAAAACCAAGGAGAGACCAACGAAGAAACGAAGCAAAGCTTTTTACAAGCAGAACCGGAGAACACAGTTGTAGATTTGGTGGAGGAAAATACTTTTTATACAACAGAGAAAAATTCTACAGACACAAGAACGGAAATAGAGTACCCAGGTGGACCTGTACCGTTAACTTCTTCGCTCTACATAAATCGTCTGCGGATAGAAGAACTCGCATACAAGGAGATTAGCAAACCGGGATGCTTGATCCGTATTAAAGCCCCAAGAAAGATGGGCAAGAGTTCACTCCTCAACCGCATGATAGCTCGCGCTCAAACTTCTAGGTATAAAATTGCTTACATAGACTTTCAGGAGACGGACGAAACTCTATTTACGTCCCTCGATAAATTTTTGCGCTGGTTTTGTGCGAATGTCAGCAGACAGTTAAACCTCAACAGCAAGCTTGATGATTACTGGGATGAAGACATGGGTAGCAAGGTGAGCTGCAAAATTTATTTTGAGGAATATCTGCTCGAACAAATCAACGCTCCCATTGTTTTGGCATTAAATGAAGTCAACACACTTTTTGAGCATCTCCAGATAGCCAATGATTTTCTGTCGATGCTTCGGTTTTGGCATGAAGTGGGACGGACGGTAGAAATTTGGCAAAATCTCCGGTTGGTCATCGTTCATTCCACCGAAATACACATTCCTATCAAAATTAATCAATCTCCTTTTAATGTTGGGCTGTCAATTAAGCTGCCTCAGTTTACTTTAGAGGAAGTGCAAGATTTGGCATCGCGTTATGGATTGAATTGGATTGATAGCAGCGCCAGCCAACAACTGATGGCTATGGTAGGGGGACATCCCTATTTAATCAACTTGGCATTTTATCACCTCTATCTTGGAGAAATGACACTACAGCAATTATTGGAAACATCTCCAACAGCAGCTGGTATTTACAGCAATCATTTGAGAAATCATTTGGCAATGGTGCGAGAACAACCAGAACTAGCATCAGCACTACTACAAGTTGTCACTGCTCATGAAAGCGTG
Source organism: Scytonema hofmannii PCC 7110 (assembly GCF_000346485.2). Lineage (NCBI taxonomy): Bacteria > Bacillati > Cyanobacteriota > Cyanophyceae > Nostocales > Scytonemataceae > Scytonema > Scytonema hofmannii. Next base: position 4,869,743 of record NZ_KQ976354.1, on the reverse strand, counting down.
CAATTAGATGCCCTTGCTGCTTTTAAGTTAGAAAGTATGGGTTTGATTCAACTAGATGGCAACCAGGCTAAGCCAAGCTGCCAACTATATTGCCTCTATTTTCGCCAAAACTTAGCAGAAAAACATTTAGAAACTCAACTGCAACAATCAACTCCAGAAAAGCAACAAGTCAAACTCTCAAACAAATTAGAGCAAAAAGTTCAAAGTGTCAGCCGTACCTATATCAAGCAATATCTAGAAACATCTTGGCAGCAGTGGGGAAAAGAGTGTTTACCCCTGTCATTGATTGTGTGTGAAGTAGATTATTTTAAGTGGTACAACGATACACACGGTTATGTGTCTGGAGATGGTGCTTTGCAACAGATTACCAATGCCATAAGTCAGTGCATTCAGCAAAAGCAATCAAGCCTGGTGCGCTATGGGGGTACAAAATTTGCAGCAATATTGCCCCATGTGAATGCCAACGAAGTCGTGGAAGTTGGGGAAAGCATGCGAGATCGTGTTAAATCTTTGAGAATTCCATATAACTTACCGGGAATTGACGGATTGCCTTCCGAAGTGCTAAGCATCAGCGTTGGAGTTGCATCTGTCACACCAAGTTCTCAAAATTCACCAGATTTACTGATAAATGCTGCGGAAGAAGCACTGTTTCAGGCAAAAAGGCAAGGGCGCGATCGCGTTAATGTCAGTTCTACTTTAAACGAAGGAGTATTACTAACTCAACACATACTTCATTTTCCAAGGCATAGCTAAGGACGTTTGAGAAACAGCAATTCGAATCTAGGACAAAATAGTTACACTTACATCGAACTATTTTGCCCCAGAGTCTTCTGTTGGTAATCCTTTTAGTGGAAGAATAACAGTACCCAGAATACACTGAGCACTGTTTGACTTAGCTTTTTTTTCACCGAATCGTACCAGCCGAGGAACGGAGGGAAGTACCTAGAGCGCCGATACAGTAGTCAAAAAGGAGGCAAAAAACCCGGTTTCTCTCTGTCGGAAAGTTTGGTATCTCGTATGCTCAACTCGAAAAAACCGGGTTTTTGTGATTTCTGTGCCGAGGCTCTAGAAGAAGTAAAATTTTCTTTCTATTAGAATTCAATATGTGCATGAAAAGAAGATGAACAATTAATGAGGAAATTCTCATCGGTCAAAAATACAATACCCCAATGAGAATAGTGATAAAGGTATGATCGCACCCAAACCATACTCTTAACGGGAAAAGTCAGATGGCCAATTTTTAAATTATTTCTATCCCTACTACTCCCGCAAGGCATACCCCACACCACGTACCGTATGAATCAAACGCTTTTCATTATTTTCTTCGAGCTTGAGGCGTAGGTAGCGGACATAAACTTCAATAATATTGGAGTCTCCCATAAAGTCATAACCCCAAACTTTCTCTAAAATTAGATCTCTAGTAAACACTTGACGGGGATGGCTGAGGAGATACTCCAATAAATCAAATTCTTTTGCTGTTAGCTCAATGGCTCGATTACCTCGAAAGACTTCACGCGTGGTGCGATTGAGCTTTAAGTCCTCAAACTGCAATAAATCTTCTTCTGTTTCTTGAGTGCGACGCAAATGAGCGCGAATTCTGGCTAATAATTCTTCAATACTGAAAGGTTTAACCACATAATCGTCAGCACCCGCATCTAAACCTGCAACGCGATCGCTCACTTCATCTTTTGCTGTCAATAAAATTACTGGCACTTTGTTCCCAGTCGCCCGCAACCGCCGACAAAGTTCCAAACCGGTTAACCCAGGCAACATCCAATCTAAAATTGCTAAATCTGGCGACGATTCTCGTGCTAAGGTCAAACCAGTGATTCCATCATGCGCCACACTAACCTTGTAACCTTCGCTGTTAAGTTCCAATTCAACAAATCGTGCTAGTTTGACTTCATCTTCAACCAGGAGGATATGTGCTGTCATATTCTTGCTCCTAATGCGGGTAATCTTAAAATAAAAGTGCTGCCATGACCGGGTTCTGACCGAATTCCAATCTTGCCCCCCATGCGCTCCACAAGACGTTTTACTATCGGTAGACCCAAGCCTGTTCCCCCTGTCGAACGGGTACGGGATGGATCGACTCGGTAAAAAGGTTCAAAAATACGGGACTGCTCGGACAGGGGAATGCCACAGCCCTTGTCGCTAACTTGAATGACTGCCCAACCATCAATCTGAGCCAGTTGCATTGTCACTGCCTCACCCACGTCAGAATATTGAAAAGCATTATCAATCAAATGATTTAACACCTGCATTAACCGATTGGGTTCTGCTTTTACTTTAATAGGAAACGAGGCAAGTTTTAGATGGATTGCCCGATGGTCAAATTTTTCTGCCATCTGTGCTATGTCTGCAATTACATCATTTAATATAAGTGGTTCCGTTTGCAAGGGCAATGCACTGCTACTTGCCCTTGCTAATTCTAGTAAGCCTTGCAAGATATAAGTCATTCGTTCTGCGTCAGAAAAAGCCATTTCTAAAGCCTCTTTCTGCGATTCTGTCAGATTTTGACTGCGTTGCAAAGTTCTTTGTAAATAAGCATAAACCATGCTCAAAGGCGTGCGTAACTCGTGAGCCAAGTCATTAGTAAACTGTTGCTGCTGTTCTTTAACTTCGGAAAGCCTGGTTAATAATTTATTCCAGGTTTGGGCTAGGGCTTTCACTTCGCTTGGTGTGCGACTTAACTGGGACTGATATGGGTTCAGTTCCGCAGCATAAATTGCTGCCCACTGATTCATTTGTTGTAATGGTAAAAGCGATCGCCTGACAAATATAAACGTGAGAATTGTAGTGGTAACAAGCAACAGAATGCTCATAGTTCCCACACTTTGAATCATAATTAACAGCCTATGGTCGTCATTGGACATACCATATTGTTGATAAGTCGCGATGAGAAACTGTTTTATTTCCCAACTTGTCCACATTGTAAAACTACTTAATCCAATTGTAAAGATAACAAAGACTCCAACAGTTAGGCGAAATTGTAGCGATGAGGGATCGAGTCTATCACCAACAACTCTGGCTAATTTTCTCTTTAACTTGTCTAAAAAACTCATTGGAATAACTCATCTCTATATATAGCAGTCCTGTTTGAGTTGTAAAAATTATCAACCGCCAAGACGCCAAGAGCGCCAAGATAAGAGAGAAGAGAGAATTTTACAAATAATTTAGGATTGCTATATTTTAATCTGAACTTCATAAGTCAAGTTGAGATAAATCTGTTTTTGGCTTATAATTACAATTTAATATCTTTATTAAGAAGAAAGATGAGTTTTTCCTGAACAAATTTTAAGCTTTGGCTGAGGATATACAGCAATCCCCTTTAAATTAGAATTGAAGTCTGAAAATTATATAGGTTGCTTTCAAATTCCTTTAAATCCTACACCAGCTTCCACCTTTTGTTCTGCTTGAGTAGAATCAACCTTGGAAAAGGCACTTCTGCGAGACGCTTGACGACGAATACCAACTTGACTTAAGAAAATGCCAATTAAAATAACGCTACCGCCGATATATTGAGCTAGGGTAGGAGCTTCGCCTAAAATTAAATAGGCTGCTACAATTCCTGCAATAGGGGTAAAAGAGCCAACTAAAGAAGCCATAGATACTGTTGAGCTTCTCAAGCCTTTGAGCCAAAATGATTGACCAACCACTACAATCAACGTGCCATAAAGGAACATCCATTTCCATAGAAAAGGTGAGAGTACATCAGCAAAATGGTCTTGACCGTAAAGCCCTAAAGCAAAAAAGAAAAATATGACAGTTCCTAAAGCAGTACGAAAGATACTGTAGATTCCTAAGGGGATTTGGGAGAGGTATTTTTTGCCAATAATTGTGGAAACTGCAACAGCCATAGACCCTACTGCTACCAGAATTTCTCCTACGCCCACTTGCAAACCTCCCATATTCATCATTGTTTCCCCAGGAGGCTGAAGGAGAATAGTGAGAGTAACGCCGACAAACGCTGCGATCGCCCCCATAAATTCCCAAAAATTTACCCGTTCCTTCAATAACCAAACTGATAAAGCTAGAGTTAGAGGCGGTTCCAAGCGTCCAACCAAGATGACGTTGTTAACCCCCGTGAGTGCTAGTGCTTGGAAAATTAAGCCAGGAGCAACTGCTCCTGATAAAATAGCGACTGCTGTTAAACCAACCCAATCCTTCCTTGACAATTGCTTCAAAGTCGCTTTGTTCCACTGTCGCCCATAGATTAGCAGCAAGACCATTAAAGCACAAAGGTTTCCCACGAATAAAACATTACACAAAGAAATTGGATTGCGACCATCTATGAAATGATGAGAGCCAATTTCTGTGAGTTTGCGGGTGACTGCACTAGATGCTCCAAAAATTAGGATTGCTAGCCAGAGGTATGTTTGTCCCGAAATTCTTTGAATTAAGCGATGTGGTCTTCTTAGTCCAATCACAATAACACCACCGCAATAAAAACATTGCTCATTATACTAGTAGACCATAATTCTGTTCCGGATGAGGTTTTGCTGAGAGAATACTTAAATTAAATTGTGACTTTGTTCGAGCGCAATTATCTGAGAAAATGCTGAGAATTTCCTAAATTAACTTAAACAATAAATTCATGAAAATCATGGCTTAGTTTCAGATGAGCTTCAGTAGCTACTGGGAAGCTTTGGATGTCCGGGATAACAGGAGACACAAATGAAATTCGCCCCCTTAATCGCTACAGTTGCCTTGACTGGTTTTTTAACAGTATGGGAAGCACCATTGAAAGCGATAAATCCTTTATTAGTTCAGGCATCAGCCCAAGAATTATCCGTACAGCAGAAAGTAGCTTTAATAACTAAAAATAAGGGTCAGATTGGTAGTGGCGATCAGCTACGTCGTTTCTTTTATGGAGATTTGGAGCCAATTGGTATTCAGCCCGGAGGAGCAGGTCACGTTGTTAACCTTTATAACAAAGCCAACGATACCACATTTTCTTACTGTTCAACCTATGATGTCATTGTTTCTGTTAAGAAAGGTAAAGTCGCTAAATTTGAACCCAGTGAAGTGAAATAAATTCCAAGACTACTCGGTTACTGATAATTGAGGTGTCAGAACCCCGGTTTCTTGAAGAAACCGGGGTTCTAACTTCTGCTTAGGGACTTCCAAGAAATAAATTATCCATCATGTGGGATGGGCGTCCTCGCCCGTCCTATGTTAGTGGCGTCCTCGCCCGTCCTATGTTAGTGGCGTCCTCGCCCGTCCTATGTTAGTGGCGTCCTCGCCCGTCCTATGTTAGTGGCGTCCTCGCCCGTCCTATGTTAGTGGCGGGCGAGGACGCCCGCACCACAAGAAATTTTGGGAGATCTTTTTATTTGGAAGTTCCTTATCCGAGTAGAGACTAGTATGGCGCGTCTTTATATGCATCAATCCAAAATCCCAATACTTCAACAATCTAAATTCTTCCTGAGAAAGTAATGAAAACTTTATCGCCAATTCCCTTGAATTTCTCAGCCAAGCTTTAGCAGTTCATCACGTAATCTGTTTTAAGTACCGCAATACTAAAAGCAGTTCACAAAAACAACTCATACACTTATGCAGCAAGCGTCTCATCCCACAGTCATCTTAGGTGGTGGCTTTGCTGGACTGTTTACAGCTCTAAACTTAAGCCATCAAAATTATTCACATCCAATTATTCTCATTGAGCAACGCGATCGCTTCAGTTTCAAACCGTTGTTGTATGAACTACTCAGTGGAGAACTCCATAGCGAGCAGGTTTATCCACGATACAAAGAGCTTTTAGCAGGGAGTCGTGTTATCTTTGTGCAAGACACGGTGAAATCGATTCATCTACATGAATGTAAAGTGACTGTAGCGTCTGGAAAGGTTTTTGACTACAGCAACTTAGTGCTAGCACTGGGCGGTAAAACAACTTACTTTAATACTCCTGGTGCAGCAGAGCATACAATGCCATTTACAAATGGTGCAGAAGCGATCGCTCTGCGAAAACACTTGCGACACCGACTGCATATAGCACTTCAAACTCAAGACTCAGAACGTCGGCGTTTGCTGCTCACCGTTGCCATTATTGGAGCAGGTCCCGCAGGCATAGAATTAGCGTGTACATTGGCAGATTTGTTACCTATCTGGTACGACGAGTTGGGCGGTGATGCAGCTGAAATTCGGGTTGTCTTAGTCAACCGCAGCCGTGAAATCCTCAAGGGAGACATCAACAGCAGTTTGCGTTGCATAGCACAAAGGGCGCTCAAACATCGTGTCATTCCCGTAGATTTCTTATTTGACGCAGCTGTCACAAAGATTCAGGCAGATAGTATAGAGTATCGGCAACACAACCAAACACGGATTTTACAGGCTGGAACAATTGCTTGGACTGCGGGTACCACTCCTAATCCTCTGTTGATGGAGTTACCAATCTCAGAAGAAAGGCGAGACAAACGAGGACGACTTGTAGTGACACCGACATTACAACTCCCTGATTTTCCAGAAGTCTTTGTGGCGGGAGACTGTGCAGCAGATAGCGACAATCCCCAACCACCTACAGCACAAGTTGCCTATCAACAAGGAATTGCGATCGCACGCAATCTCCAGCATTTCTGGGAAAAAAAACCTACCATTCCCGTGCAAATCCAAATGCGCGGTACATTGATGAAACTAGGACTCAACGAAGGTGTTGCCAACTTATTTAATAAAGTCCAAATTAAAGGTCAACCCGGTCATTTTATCCGGGAAGCAACATATTTAGAACTGCTACCAACTCCTGGTCGTAACCTCAAAGTCACAACAGAATGGCTAGCCGATAAATTATTCCACCGCCATCGCCCATTTTCCCACATGCAGCTAGGACAAACGCCTTGGCTGTCTGGAGTTGCAACTGTAGCAGCCGGACTAATTTTGTCAACTCCTCTCATTTGGCGAGCTGCTCAACCAACCCAATTTCAGCAAACCCTAAGTTGGACAGGCGTACCGACCTTACTCAATCAACTTGCGCCCCCTTCTCGATAAAGTTTTTCCTACTCCCAACACGCTCTAAAATTACCTAAATCTCTCTAACTCCGATCTCTGCGTCCTCTGCGCCTCTGCGGTTTTCAAGAATCTTCTAGCGGGAAGCGAGCAATATCTCTGCTAAAAACCACTTCAAAAACCCCCATCTCATCCTTAGGAGCCTACTTATGAAATACTTACTCAATCTCCGGACTGCTGTAACTGTCAATCGCGTGACAATGGGCGTATTCTTTTTCGTCTCTGGTATTGCTAACTACCTCAACTTCAGCGTTACTAACGGTTTCTACCAAACAGTTCTGACTCAAAAACTCCAAATCATTGGCCCTGGAATTCCACCTGGGTGGGAAGGTATAGGACCGCTACCTGGGTTAATCGCCATTCCCTATGCTTGGTTGCTACCTTTAGCAGAAATTATACTAGGTGCGTTGTTTGCTCTCAACTATTGGGTACGGTGGACGGGGTTACTCCTAATTCTCATGACATTTAGCATCATTCTGGCATTCGGTATTATACCTGCTGGCAGTTTGTTTCCTAATGGAGCAGAAAGCTTTAACAAAAATATCTTATTCATGACTTTAATCTGGATGTGCATTGCTTACGAAGCTTATGAACAGAAAATGAGCCGCCGTCGCGCCCAAGCAGCATCCGATTATGCTCTAACCAGTGACCAAGGGAGGGAGTAGGGAGTGGGGAGTAGGGAGTAGGGGGACAAATAACCAATAACCAATGACAAATGACAAATGACAAATGACAACCGCTCACTTTTACTTGGAGAAAACGAATGACCTCTTCACATTACGATTTGATTATCATTGGTACTGGTGCGGGTGGCGGTACACTCGCTTATCGTCTTGCTCCTACAGGTAAGAAAATTCTGATTTTGGAACGTGGTTCTTTTTTACCTCGTGAAAAAGCAAACTGGGATACGGTGGAAGTGGTTCAGAAAGACCGCTATCACACTAATGAAGTTTGGTACGACTCAAAAGGACGTACAATTCATCCCGGTACTGGGTATTTTGTAGGTGGTAACACTAAAGTCTATGGCGGTGCGCTGTTTCGGTGGCGCGAACAAGATTTTGAGCAGGTGATTCATAAGAGCGGTATTTCTCCAGAATGGCCTTTGAAGTACCATGATTTTGAACCTTATTATACTGAGGCAGAAAAACTTTACGAAGTTCATGGTAAGCGGGGTTTAGACCCGACTGAACCATCTGCTAGTGAGGATTATCCCTATCCGGCTATCAATCACGAACCGCGTATTCAAGAAATTCACGATTCTCTACAAGGAGAAGGCTATCATCCGTTTTATTTACCACTGGCTATTAAACTCAATGAGGTGAATCGGCGTCTGAGTGCTTGCATTCGTTGCAATACCTGTGATGGGTTTCCTTGTTTGGTGGATGCTAAAGCAGATGCTGATGTGAACTGCGTGCGTCCTACAGAAAAGTACGATAATGTTACGCTCATAACTGAAGCCAAAGTAAAAAAACTACATACAAGTCCATCCGGACGAGAAGTGACTTCTGTGGAAGTCGAAATGAATGGAGAAATTTGTTTCTTTTCTGGCAATATTGTTGTGGTTTCTTGTGGAGCGATTAATTCAGCAGCTTTGTTGTTGCGTTCTGCTAGCGATCGCCATCCCAATGGATTGGCAAACAGTTCCGATCTCGTAGGACGTAACTTAATGAAGCATCAAAACGGAGCTATCATTGGAGTTAGCTTAAAACCCAATCTTACAGCATTTCAAAAAACTTTAGCAATTAACGATTTTTACTGGGGTGATGAGGATTTTGATTACCCTATGGGACACGTACAGTTACTGGGGAAAGTTAATGCAGACATGATTGCCCAGGAGTCCCCATCGGTTTTGGGAGCTTCGTTTCAGGAGAGACATACTTTTGAGGCGATCGCAACTCACTCCGTAGACTGGTGGCTCACAACGGAAGATTTACCCGATCCCAACAACCGCGTCACACTCCGGAGTGATTCTATTCAGTTGAGTTACACCGAGAACAACACTGAAGCTTACAATCGTCTCCTCAATCGCTGGACGCGAGTCCTGAAAATGATTGGTTGTGGTGAACGGATTATTCCCTATTCCTTCTATTTCCGCAAAAAAATTCCGCTGCAAGGTGTAGCGCACCAGTGTGGTACTTGTCGCTTTGGTGAAGACCCTAGAACTTCAGTTCTTGATGTGAATTGTCGCACTCATGACGTTGATAATTTATACGTGGTAGATGGAAGTTTCTTTCGTTCTAGTGCTGCTGTTAATCCTACGCTGACGATTATTGCTAATGCTTTGCGCGTTGGCGATCGTCTTATTGAACGTCTGGGTTAGGGGGTAGGGAGTAGGGAGTGGGGAGTGGGGAGTAGGTCTACAAAGGTAAACTGATTGTAAAAATACTTCCTTCCCCTAACTTTGATTGCACGCTGACACTACCTCCCATTCCCTCTATAAGTGTTTTGACAATCGATAAACCCAAACCACTACCGCCAGTTGCATGACTGCGAGATTCATCTACGCGGTAAAATCTCTCGAAAATACGTGCTTGGTGTTGCAGAGGAATACCGTAACCCTCGTCGCAAACTTGAATAATTGCCTTGTCTTGAAGTTGACATAATTTAAAATTTATAGGTGTACCAGAGTCAGAATATTTAATAGCATTATCAATCAAATTCAGTAAAACTTGTTTGAGACGATTGTAATCTACTTTAACCTCAATAGGGTGAGGTACTGCTTCAATGGTAATGACGCGATCGCTATATTTCTTTGCCATCATCACAATTTCTTCAATTAAGTCATTGAGCACGTAAGATTTCATCTGAAAGTGCAAATAACCACTATCTGCGCGGGCTAAATCTAGTAAATCTTGTAGCAGGCGGATGGTACGTTCAGCTTCTGATGCAGCAGTTTCTAAAGCTTCTTTTTGGATTTGAGTTAAGTTATTTTGCCGGCGCAAGACGCTTTGTAAGTAACCATGTACAATTGTCAACGGTGTACGTAGCTCGTGAGAAACATTACTCACAAATTCTCGCTCTTGCTCCCAGGATTGGGAAAGACGGGATAACAGCATAGTTAAGGTTTGAGCTAATTCTTTGACTTCACTGGGTGCATGACTAAGATATAACTGTGCTTGTCCTAAATCTTCTAGGGAAATAACAGCCGTCATTTGATTGAGCTGGCGTAGAGGCTGGAGAGAACGCTTGATATAAAATGCGATCGCGACCGTGAGGACAATTATTGCCAAAACACTAATAATACCTAAGCTTTGTACCATGACCACAAACGTTGACTGTTCGCGGGTAACATTTTTAACCACAAATAAATCACCCAGTACCTTACCTTCAACCTGCACAGAATTTTCAGATAAAATAAAGTAGCTTTGGTTAATTTTGTAAACTTGTGGTTTAAGCGGCATTTTAGTTAAAGTCATTAACTCAGCTACCGTAGACTTGGGTAACAAATTTAAATTGGTAGATTGTGCCAATATTTTCTGATTGGGGTTTTTTAGCCATAATACTGTATTGGTATTTTCTAAGTTTTTAATAGTCTTTTGCAATCCAGCCTCTGGTTGCATCATTTCACTATAAAGTTGTACATCCTGGGGTATACGCTGGGCTATTTGTTCTATGTTCTGTTTATGACTATCAATCAAAATTTGCTGCATTTTCCAACTCGTCCATGTAGCGAGACTACCTAATACCAAAGTAGAAAATGCCGCCATGCCAATTGTTAGGCGTAGCTGTAATGAGAAGGGGTCTATATTTCTCCAAAGTTTTCTGATATGCTTCACTGTCTTGGTTGTGTTTTAGATTTTTATTTTACTGTTCTTTAGAGTCTGTAAAGCTGTTGTAAAAGGAAACTTGAGAAGTTTTGGGCGAAGAGAATAAGCTCTGATAAATTAGAAATAAGATTTTGCCAACATTTGTTAATAAAAGGATACATGAATTTATAAGATATTAAATTAATTTACGCTGAGAAGTTCTTAAAAACTTTATCAAACCGTTGACACCATTTCTCAAAACACGAAGACATGGCTGCGGAGGTTGTCTCTTTCATGAGATTTACTTTGATGTGAAAGCTATGCTAGTGGGAGCATCCCGTTTTGGCAAAAGCCCTCAGAATAGAATTCTGGGGCTATACAAACAAAGTCCACCTACGTGGACTTTATATAATGCATTGACTCTTGTGTAGAAGTTTGTGTCATCAAAATTGTGTCTTTGCGGTTAAAAAATGTTTTTGAACCGCAAAGACGCAAAGGACACGAAGGAAAAATACCGAGAATTGGGCAGAATTTGCCTAGTTTTTGAGCCACGTTGATAGGGTTAGGTGAGCAATACCCAATCTATGTAAATCTCAAAATTTAAAGACTTTTTTTATACAAATATACCCTGTTTCTTCTTCTCAATTTCTGGTTCCCGATGTTGTGCTTCGTATTCACCAAATTGCTGAATGAGTTTAGCAACTAAACCTGTCCATCCAGTTTGATGGCTTGCACCAATTCCCGCTCCATTATCGCCGTGGAAGTATTCATGAAACAAAATCAAATCTCGCCAATGAGGGTCAGTTTGAAATTTTTCGGTTCCTCCATAAACAGGGCGTTGACCGGAAGAATTTCTCAAGAAAATTTGTATCAGCCGTTGGGATAATTCAGACGCAACTTCCCAAAGAGTCATCATTTGACCGGAACCTGTTGGACATTCTACTTTGAAGTCATCTCCTAAGTAATAATGAAACTTTTGTAGAGATTCAACGAGGAGAAAGTTCACGGGAAACCAAACCGGACCGCGCCAGTTGGAATTTCCACCAAACAAACCAATGCTGGATTCAGCAGGTTCGTAATCGACTCGAAATTGGGAACCGTTCACATCAAAAATATAGGGATGTTCGGCATGAAATTTAGAAACTGCTCGGATACCGTAGGGACCAAAAAATTCGCTTTCGTCCAGCATCTTTTGTAGAATGTTCCGCAACTTATCTCTGGAAACAATTGCCAATAATCTTCTCGCGCCTATCCCTTGTGTTTCCATACAAGCTACATTTTGCCGCAAATCGGGACGGTTTTCTATAAACCATTCCAGTCTTTGTTTAAAACCAGGAAGTGCTTTTAATGTCTCTGGTTCAATGGTTTGAATCGCAAATAGAGGAATAAGTCCCACCATTGACCGGACTTTTAAGGTAATTTCTTGTTCTGGGAGATGCAGCACATCATAGAAAAATCCATCCTCATCGTTCCACAAACTAGTTTCTTTCTCGCCGATATGAGTCATGGCATCAGCAATGTAAAGAAAATGCTCAAAAAATTTAGTAGCAATGTCTTCATAAACGGGGTTATTTTTTGCTAGTTCTAAAGCTATTTCTAGCATATTTAAGCAATACATTCCCATCCAACTTGTACCATCAGATTGATTGATATGCCCACCTGTAGGTAGTGTTGCGCTGCGATCGAAGACACCAATATTATCTAATCCCAAAAATCCTCCCTGAAAAACGTTATTTCCCTCGGTATCTTTACGATTTACCCACCAGGTGAAATTTAGCAATAGCTTCTGAAATACTCGTTCTAAAAACTGTCGATCGCTGCGTCCATATATTTTCTGTTCAATCTTGTAAACGCGCCAAGTTGCCCAAGCATGAACAGGAGGATTAACATCGCTAAATTGCCATTCATAAGCGGGAATCTGTCCGTTAGGATGCATATACCATTCCCGCGTTAAAATATCCAATTGATGCTTGGCAAAATCAGGGTCAATCATTGCCAGAGGAATACAGTGGAATGCCAAATCCCAAGCCGCAAACCAGGGATACTCCCACTTATCAGGCATAGAAAGAATGTCTTGATTGTTGAGATGAAACCATTCGCGATTTCTACCATTTTTACGTTCTTTTGGTGGAGTCGCGGAATCACCTTTCAACCATTTTTCTACATCATAGTAATAAAATTGTTTAGTCCACAACATTCCGGCAAAGGCTTGTCGCTGTACATTTCCCATATCTTGGCTAAGTGAGAAGGGAGTCAGATTTTTATAAAATCGATCTGCTTCTTGTTTGCGAATAGCAAAGATTGCCTCGAAGTGTTTGCCAAAAGGTTCAGCTATATTGGGGGCATCACTTAATCGCAATTGTATAGTTTTTGTTTCACCAGCATTCATATTGACTGCATAGTGGACTGCTACTTTTGTGCCGATTTTATTTGGATTAATAGCTTCTTGTTTACTGTGTAAGATGTAATCGTTAATACCATCTTTTACATGGGCAGAAGCATTAGGAAAACCAAACAGCTTTTCAGTATTTGTTTCGTTTTCGGTAAATAACAACTCTGTTTCGCCTTCAAAGTACATCCATTTTTTGCCTAAAGATGGATGAGCAGCTTCTATGGTATTTTGGGCATGACCAAACTTAGCTTGTTGAAGTATAGGTTTAATTTCCTCTTTATCCCAAGACCAGGTATTTCTAAACCAAAGGGTAGGTAATAAATGCAGTGTCTTTGCTTCTGGTCCTCGATTCACCACTTGAATTTGAATCAGAATGTCTTCAGCAGAATTTTTGGCGTATTCAACGAATACATCAAAGTAACGGTTTTCATTGAAGATACCTGTGTCTAGTAGTTCAAATTCTGGCTCTTGGCGACTGCGACGTTGATTTTCTGCAACTAATTGAGAGTAAGGAAATGCTTTGTGTGGATATTTATAAAGCATTTTCATATAGGAATGGGTGGGTGTATTGTCAAGATAAAAGTAATATTCCTTAACATCTTCTCCATGATTTCCTTCACTTCCAGTCAGACCAAAAAATCTTTCTTTGAGAATTGGATCTTCACCATTCCAAAGTGCGATCGCAAAACAAAGTTGTTGTTCTTCATCAGAAATTCCTGCTATGCCATCTTCACCCCAGCGATAGGCACGAGAACGCGCTTGGTCGTGAGTGAAGTAGTCCCAAGCAGTGCCGTTAGGGCTGTAGTCTTCTCGCACCGTTCCCCATTGGCGATCGCTTAAATATGGTCCCCACTTACGCCATTTTACTTGATTCTTCGAGGCTGCTTCTAATCTGATTTCTTCTTGGGTTGGAGTTGCCATAATTAAGTCCTCTCCTGCAATCGATATGCTCTGATTGAGTTAAATTATTTGTTATCTAGACTTTCTCATCTACACCCTAAGTAGGACTGAGCTTTTGATGAAAAATTGATAGTGAAAATGCTAAAAAAAATACAGCATAAACTCAGGAAAAACTCATCTGAGTGCGATCGCCTTTGGCGCAAGCCGTACCCGGCTTATCGCATTAACCCAGATCGTTAAGCAGTAACTTCAAACTTTAACAAACTTCATTGCTACCCCATTCATACAATAACGTTTGCCAGTAGGCGCGGGGCCATCATCAAAAACGTGACCCAGATGCCCACCACAACGACGGCAATGCACTTCCACTCTGGCTATAATCAATGACTTATCTTCCGATGTACCAATTGCTCCATCAATAGGTGCGTAAAAACTGGGCCAACCTGTGCCACTGTTGAATTTAGTTTCAGATGTAAATAATGCTAGGTTACAAGCAGCACACAGGTAAGTTCCTTTAGCATATTGCTTATTGAGTGGGCTGGTACCAGGGAATTCCGTCCCATGCTTCCGCAGAATGCGAAACTGTTCCGGTGTTAAAATTTTGCGCCACTCTTCGTCAGTTTTGGTGATTTCAAACTTATTCTTTGCAATTGCTATAGTTTGGGGCTTCCCTGTTAGATAGCGTGATAAGCATACTGTGCCAACTATTGCTGCACCACCTTGTAAAAAATATCGTTTTTTCATAATTTGAAAGTTCCTAACCGTTAGTTGAATCACTACTATGACCGATTGCCCTGAATTCAACCTGATAACACTATTAAAATTTCCTAAGAATTACCGTTTTAACGAAGGAAGAAGGAAGAAGAAAGAAGGAAGAAGTATTAATATTATTCCCTCTTCCTTTTTCCTTCTTTCGGTCAACTTTAACCGGATATGATATGACTGCAGCAAAAGATTAACTATTACAGATAATTTTCAGTATAAATTCTGAAGCGAAATGTCAGTAAAATTTGCTACCCTCAATGCGAAGCACCATGTGTTTTTCATAATTTACTGAATGTTAGAACTTTTACAAAATTTTCTGAATTCTAAAGAATTTATTCCTCACGGTCATTGCTATCTCTGGAAGCCAGAGTTAGTGGGGCTGCATCTTTTATCTGATTGTTTAATTGCGCTTGCTTATTATTCAATTCCAGTGACAATACTGTATTTTGTCCACAAGCGTCAAGACTTACCTTTCAATCAGATGTTTCTGCTATTTGGAACATTTATTGTTGCTTGTGGCACTAGCCATATAATGGAGGTTTGGACGCTCTGGTATCCTGTTTACTGGTTAAGTGGGTTTGTCAAAGCCATCACCGCTATAATTTCAATTTATACAGCTATTGAACTTGTTTCCTTAGTGCCAAAGGCGCTTGCTCTTCCAAGTCCCGCACAACTAGAAGCAGCTAACTGCAAATTAGAGCGTGAAATCAGCGATCGCAAGCAAATAGAGGAGGTGTTACAAGAAAGTGAATCAACACTGCGTAGCTTTTTCAACAGTAGTTCAATGATGATGGGTATTGTTGAACTGTATGACAATGATATTTTGCATCTTTCTGATAATTTAAAAACAGCTCAATTCTTCGGTACAACCCCCGAACAGATGAAAAATCGGTTCAGCAGCGACATGGGATCGTCGCAAGCCACCCGACAACTATGGATGGAGCATTACCGAAAGGCCAACGCTCTTCAAGCACCCGTGCGATTTGAGTATATTCAAGAGACTCCTGCTGCTTCTAAATGGTTCTCTGTCAGCGTTTGCCCAATCGCAATCAGTCCTAACGGTCTTCCAAGATTTTCATATCTTCTGGAGGATATTAGCGATCGCAAACAAACCGAAGTTGTTTTACAGCAAGCACTCTCCAAAGCCGAAGCTGCATCGATTGCCAAAAGTCGGTTCTTATCCAATATGAGCCACGAACTGCGAACACCACTCAACGCTATTCTCGGTTTTAGCCAAATGATGGCTCGTAGCGATTCTCTCTCCCCCGACGACAAACAACAGCTACAAATTATCAATCGCAGTGGTGGCCATCTATTGAACCTGATTAACGACATTTTGTCAATGTCTAAAATTGAAGCAGGTCAAATGACTCTCAATGAAAATAGCTTTGACTTGTTTGAGCTACTTAACGACATAGAACAGATGCTCAAGTTCAAAGCTACTGTCAAAGGTTTATATTTCATCTTTGAACGAGCAGCAGATATTCCCCAATACGTGCGAACTGATGAAAGTAAGTTGCGCCAAGTCTTAATTAACTTATTAGAAAACGCCATTAAGTTTACTAAAAAAGGCAGTGTCATTTTGCGTATAAGTTTGGGAACTGGAAACTCGCAATTGAAAACTGATAATTTTCTATCTCCAATCGCGAATCCCCAATACCGAATCAATTTTGCTATCGAAGATACCGGACCTGGAATTGCACCACATGAGATTGATACTTTGTTTGACCCCTTTTTCCAAACAGAAACAGGTCGTCAATCCATGCAAGGAACGGGTTTGGGTTTACCTATTAGCCGAGAATATGTGCGTTTGATGGGGGGAGATATCACCGTCAACAGCCAGGTAGGTAAAGGAGCAACTTTTATATTTGATGCACTTGTCAGCAAAACAACTGTTGACGATCAAAAAAATTCAACTATCAGCAAGCGAGTGATTGGGCTTCAACCCAACCAACCAACTTATCGCATTTTAGTTGTTGATGATGTCGATGAGAGTCGCTTGCTACTGATTAAGTTGCTTGAACCATTAGGATTTCAAGTGTACCAAGCCGTTAACGGTACTGAAGCAATTGCTTTGTGGTCAACTTGGGAACCGCACCTCATTTGGATGGATATGCGGATGCCAATGATGAATGGTTATGAAGTTACCAGACAAATTAAAGCGACAAGCAAAGGTCAGTCTACCATTATTATTGCCTTAACCGCTAGTGCATTTGAAGAAGAGCGATCGCAAATTTTGACCGTAGGCTGCGATGACTTCTTACGTAAACCTTTTCAAGAATCAGTATTGTTTGACACAATGGCTCGACACTTGGGAGTCCGTTATATCTATGAAGAAGAGAATCATCTCGCCTCACAACAAGCGACAGTTACGTTCAAGCAACTGACAGTCGAGGATCTGAGTGTTATGCCTGCTGAATGGATAGAACAACTTCATTATGCAGTGTTGTGCGCTAATGACGAGATAATATTACAGTTAATCGAGCAAATTCCAGAGAAAGAAGCTTCTTTGGCTCAAGCCCTTACGGATTTGGTTAACAATTTTCGTCTAGATATGCTCTTGGAGTTAGCTCAGCAGTTTGCTAATACACAAGCGTAGCTTCTCTTGCTATCGGATGAAGCCATGTCACAAAAGTGCCACAATAATTAGTTTATAGAGAGGCAATCTATCTACCCTGGTTAGTACGGTTAAAAGCGATTCATGCAAACTATTGAAAAGTCAACAAAAAAACCATGGGCAAAAGCCCTAGCCCAACCAGCCAAGGAATTTCCAGCAACCCAATTGCAAATCCTGTCTGGCAAAATTCCCGAAGGTTTGCGGGGTACACTCTACCGTAACGGTCCTGCAAGGTTGGAACGCGGTGGTCTCCATGTAGGGCATTGGTTTGATGGTGATGGAGCCATTCTAGCCGTACATTTTACGGATTCAGGTGCGACTGGGCTATATCGCTACGTACAAACAGCTGGTTATCAAGAAGAAGAAGCAAAAGGTCGCTTGCTTTATGGCAATTATGGCATGACTGCACCCGGACCGATTTGGAATCAATGGTTGAAAGGATTTAAGAATGCTGCTAATACCAATGTACTGGCACTACCCGATAAACTTTTGGCATTGTGGGAAGGTGGTAAACCTCACGGTCTTGATTTGCAAAATTTGGAAACGCTTGGTGAAGATGATTTAGGTGGGTTAACGGTGGGAATGTCTTATTCTGCTCACTACAAGCGAGATCCGCAGACAGGGGAAATTTTTAACTTTGGCATCACCCCAGGATTAAATGCAACGCTAAATATTTATAGAAGCGAACGCACTGGTAAAATTGTGCAAAAAGCATCGCACGTTCTAGAGGGAGTGCCATTGGTGCATGATTTTGTGTTTGCAGGGCAATACCTCGTGTTTTGTATTCCTCCCGTGCGACTAAACTCTTTGCCTGCAATAATAGGATTGAGTGATTATAGTAGATCTCTTGAGTGGCAGCCAAACAAAGGAACCCAAATTTTAGTCGTTGACCGTCAAACGCTTCAGGTGGTCAGTCGAGGTGAAACTGAACCTTGGTTTCAGTGGCATTTTGCTAACGGTTATACGGATGCTAGTGGATCTGTTATTGTCGATATTGCTAGGTATCCAGACTTTCAAACAAATCAGTATTTAAGGGAAGTTGCAACGGGAGAAACTCATACCCTAGCAGTCAGCACGTTGTGGAGAATGTGTCTCGATCCTATTTCGGGTAAAGTCAAAGCAATTACAGAAATTATGGATCGCCATTGTGAGTTTCCACTTGTACCGCCACAGGATCGAGGACAAACTAGCCGTCAAACTTATCTGACGGTACATCGTACTGGGGTCGATTCTCGGAAAGAAATCTTCGGTGCGATCGCCCGTTTTGACCACAAAACTGAGACTCTGACAGTTGCTGATAGTGGTGAGAATCGTTATTGTTCGGAAGCCATTTATGCTGCTGATTCCCAAAATCCCGAACAAGGTTGGGTGATGACAGTTGTGTATGATGGGAATTGCGATAAGCCGGGTACGGCTTGCGCCAAGGGCGATAAGCTGGGTACAGCTTGCGCCAAGGGCGATAAGCCGGGTACGGCTTGCGCCAAGGGCGATAAGCCGGGTACGGCTTGCGCTAAGAGCGATCGCAGTGAAGTTTGGGTTTATGATGCAGATAGATTAGACGAAGAACCTGTGTGCAAATTGGAATTACCAAGCGTTATTCCCCATAGTTTCCACGGTACATGGAAACCTGCTCGGGCTTAATCCATAAAGGTAACAGAGAACACCGCCCGGAAAAGGCGGTTGAAGTGCAAACTATAGAATTTTCTCTATTCTCTCTGTAATTTTTAATTAGGGCTTCTTTGTTCTTAATCTGATAGACAGGTACTTCCACCTGACGCGCCCATTGTTGTGCTGCTGGTTCTACGCCATCCGAGTTAGCCACCTCTTGATAAGTATATTGAGGTGCGTAGGTAGATTCTAACTTTTCTTCTGACGTGAAGAATTGATTGCGACTGGGGTTTTCCTCTACCTCTTCTTCAACCTTTTTTGAAATGGCTTGCTGTGAGAAACTTCCTCTACTTCAACTTTCTTTTGAATTTGGGGAGTTTGTTCTACTAATGGAGTTTCTGTTTCTAAATTATCAGTTGCTTGAGTTTCAGCTTTTACTTTGCTCTTCAACAGTATTATCTGTTTCAGTCGCTAGGTTTTCACTATTTGCTAATAATTCTTGCTTCTCCTCATAAGTTTTAATTATTTCAGAAGATGGGGTAGTAGCTTTACGAGTGGTTCGCTTGCTACCTCCATAATTTCGTCTTAGGTCAGCGTTTCAGTGACCAGATTGGTTGTACACTGACCTTCGCTATTTTGCTCGTAGATAACGATTTGCTTGGATAAACTATCTGATTCTATATAAGCAGTAATCCTCAGGGGACTTTCAC
This sequence comes from Scytonema hofmannii PCC 7110, assembly GCF_000346485.2. Lineage (NCBI taxonomy): Bacteria > Bacillati > Cyanobacteriota > Cyanophyceae > Nostocales > Scytonemataceae > Scytonema > Scytonema hofmannii. The sequence continues at coordinate 4,850,003 of NZ_KQ976354.1, read as the reverse complement.
CTGAGCGCTGGTAATTATTTCCTAAATCAGGTACATCTTTCACTAACCTAGCACCAATAGTTTGAGCTTGATAATCAGTTAGTTCGACACTTTCTCCTTCATTAATAACTTTTGGTTCCTGAGGGTTTCTTCTCAATTACAGTTCGATGTCGTTGCGGTTAGGTTGTTCACCTCGGGATTATTGGCTCCTTGAGAGCCAGTATTGTTTATCTTGTACGGTAGGATTGGCGGCAATGACGGTACTTTCTGCTAAATCGTAAGATGCTACTGTCCGATTGTCAGCAACTGATGAAATGGTAAGAGTTTCGTTGTTGCGGTTTAGCTGCAACTGATAGTTATTCCCCCGTACAAGTTCGATTCCCCTACTTGGGTTTTCTACTCGGTTTTCTTGCCGTTCAACCTGGAGGATATTAGTGGCGATCGGCAATATACTTTCAGCCCATTGTTGATTTTCCTGGGTGGGTTGTACCGTAGCTGCCACGTTACCATCCCGATAGGCAATCCTGATATTGTCCCCCGTTTCAAACTCACCCTTAACAATACTGCGATCGTGAAGTATTCGGCTATCTCCTGTTTGCTGCACGATATAGTTGTCGGTAGTTTGGCTAACCGTCCCCACGTACTTCCCACCGTCAATATTGGCTGATGTGGTAGGAAAGTTGGTTGCAATGTCGGATCTCTCGCTTGCTCTTTCTTCTAGTTTAGTAAGTGTGGTTTGTACCCAATTGGGTATTTCTTCTGACTGGTAAGTAATTTGACCATTTTCGATAACGACAGCTTGTTGGGGAATGGTGCTGTTGTCATATATGCGAACCCGGTTTGCTATTTCAACTGCTGCAGGCAATAATTCAATGGTACGATTGTACCTTTCTCGAATTTTATCAGCAGGAACGTCGTGTCCACCCTCTGCTACGCGCTGTCTCACCCTATTGATATTGATTTCTGGGTTTGAGGTAGCAACAAATACTAATTCTACCTGGTAGCCAGACATAAGAGCTTGTTTCATGAGTTTTAACTTGCTGGGGTGAGACATCACTGTCTCAAAGGCAAACGATTCCCTTTGGTCGATATAACTTTGGCGTAGTTCTTCCGCGATTTGAGCGGCTTGGTATGCTTTGCGATTGGGGTTGTTTTCTCTTAGAGTGAGTGCGATTTCATCTGGGTTAATATAGTTGGCAGGGAAATTTGCTGTTTCTCGAAGGATATTCGTGATAGTAGATTTTCCACTGCCATTAGGACCAGCAAAGACGACTAGTTTAGGTTGACTGTTCGGTTGTCTCATCTTCCTGGTTGATTGTAATTGGTGTTAGCGTTCCATCTGGGTGACGATGGTGTAGTTGACCATCATTGTCAACTTCAACTGTAGGTATTCCTCCTTTGTGCATTCGTGCGATCGCATCTCGTACTGCTTGTTGGGCTAGTGCTTCATGTTCAGTAGGAGTTAACTCGAAATAATCCTTTTGAGAAATATTATTGTTAATGTTAGTACTGCTCATAATTGAAATTCTTAGGTTTACAGGTAGGTCTATGCATCTAGTTTACCAATCTCCCTCGATGAGCATTTGCTGCTGTAGTCATTTCATCCGCCGATACTAGAAATTTATTTTTAAAAGAGACTTACAGTCAAACAATAAGAGAACACATGGGCAATCGTAAAGCGGGAAATGCATTAGCTTTACTTGAGCGGCTGTATTTTCAACCAATTTTTAATGTAGACAATGCTGCAGAGATTACTCAGGTATCATATTCTAACGCAAACAAGTTGATTAAAGAGCTTTGTGAGATAGAGCTTTTAAAAGAAATTACCGGAAATAAACGCAACCGATTTTTTGTTTAGGAACTTCCAAGAAATAAATTATCCATCTTGTGGGGTGGGCGTCCCCGCCCGCCCTCCGATCTGTAACGGGCGAGACGCCCGTCCCACAAGAGATTTTTGAATACTTTTTTATTTGGAAGTCCCTTATAGCCCATATCTGTCTATTTTTGGTGATTCCTAGCTTGCGATCGCCCGTAAAAACTAATCATATCAAGCCTGGTACGTAGTAGTGGCTCGTTAAGTATGAAAGAAAGCACTCCCCAACCTCCCCTACTCAGCAAAGACTATACTTCCCACGGGTATAGATGCGCTTTTGAACCCAAGTGTAGGGGCGCAAGGCATTGCGCCCCTACAAAGGATGTTGTTCATTTGAATACTCAGCTTATGACCGTGCAAAGACTAACTGCTCAAAGAGTCAAATGGTGGGCGTTGCCCACCTAACCCTGTCAAGGTGATGATTGAAAAACAAGATTCTCTTCGCGCTCTTCGCGTCTTTGCGGTTAAAAAATATTTTTTAACCACGAAGACGCAAAGAACGTGAAGGTAAGATGTCGAAGATTGGGCATAATTTTCCGGGTTTTTGACCCACCTTGACAGGGCTAGCGTTACCCACCCAACATTTAATTAAATGTCACTACACTACGAATTGATTCGCCTTCATGCATCAAATGTAAAGCGTCATTAATGCGTTCTATTGGCATAACGTGAGTAATTAAATCATCAATGTTAATTTTGCCCTGCATATACCAATCCACAATTTTTGGTACATCAGTACGCCCTCTTGCTCCACCAAATGCCGAACCTTTCCAGACTCGCCCAGTCACAAGTTGAAACGGACGAGTGCTAATTTCCTGTCCTGCACCTGCAACACCAATAATGACGCTGACACCCCAACCTTTATGGCAGCATTCCAATGCTTGGCGCATGATGTTTACATTGCCGATGCATTCAAAACTGTAATCAGCACCACCCTTAGTTAAATCAACAAGATAGGGAACTAGATCTCCCTCAACTTCTTTTGGATTAACAAAGTGAGTCATGCCAAACTTTTCTGCCAAAGCTTTCTTTTTGGGATTAATATCTACCCCTACGATCGTATTGGCTCCCACCATCCTTGCAGCTTGGATAACATTTAAGCCGATACCACCCAAACCAAAAACCACAACATTGGCACCCGGTTCTACTTTGGCTGTGTTGATGACAGCACCAATACCTGTTGTTACACCACAACCAATATAACAGACCTTATCAAAAGGCGCGTCCTCACGAATTTTTGCTAAGGCTATTTCTGGCAAGACTGTATAATTAGCAAATGTAGATGTCCCCATGTAGTGGTGAATCATTTGCCCATCAAGTGAAAAGCGGCTGGTGCCATCGGGCATAACACCACGTCCTTGTGTCGCACGAATTGCTTGACAAAGATTTGTTTTCATGCTCAGGCAATATTCGCACTGGCGGCATTCTGGCGTATATAAAGGAATAACATGGTCACCAGGCTTAAGACTAGTGACACCTTCCCCAACTTCTACAACCACCCCAGCACCTTCATGTCCCAAAATTGCGGGGAATAAACCTTCGGGATCTGCACCAGAAAGGGTATACGCATCCGTATGGCAAACACCACTGGCTTTAATTTCAACCATCACTTCCCCTGCGCGAGGTTCATCAAGTTGAACGGTTTCAATTGTTAACGGTTTATCGGCACCGTGAGCCACTGCTGCTTTAACTTCCAAGTTGAGCCTTCCTATGTCAGGTAAAAACGACTGACTAGAGTTTACAAGTATTGTAAAACTTCGCTCAATGTTAGCGACATAAGTAGAAAGTAAAGGTAAAGGACTTCTAACTTCATTTAGGGCATTTTGCTTGGAAGTTGTAGGGGCTGCCAGAACCCCGACTTCTTTAAGAAGTCGGGGTTCTGGAGGGATTTAGACTAACTTAATCCATCAAAATTTATGTGGTTGACCTAGCGGTAAGGTGTTAGAAATAGTTCAGCTTCAGCTTGCCTTCGTGCCAAAAGTCCTTTCTCAACGTTTGTTCCAGGATTGCGATACTTGATGAAAGTTTCGCGGATTTTGCTCCAATCACGATTCTTTAAAACTTTGGTCATGGAATCGAAGCCAAGAGCGCCATAGAATTTACTTCCCAAGTTATAGCCAAAGCTGAGTAATGCTCCTTGTTGGTGAGGGTTGAGTTCGCCCCAACAAGGTATTTTTACTAAATCGGGTAAGTAGTTTTTTTCCAACTGAAGCATCAAAAGCTCATCCGCTTCTTTTTGAGAAATGCTTTCTCCTAGACGCCATGCACTACCGTCACGTTTCTTGGTCGATCCCCAGCCAATTGTGATCGGTTCGCGCTTGGTTAAAGGATCGGGATATGCATCGAGAAAGCAACCTTCAAAGCGTTTAATTAACTCAACTCCACAATGGGGTATACCTGTAAAAGTTGAGGTAGAGGAATTGGGGATTTCCTGAGCTTCAATGAGCTTTTCTGCAAACGCAGCATTCAGAAGTTCGGGTAAATCAAAGGCTTGGGCAAATTTTACTGTCGCCTGTTGAGTGATTGGTCCATAAGCGCCGTCAGCAACTGAGGAAAGTAATTTGAGATCGACAAGGCGGATTTGTACTTGCTGTGCTAACTCGCGATCCTGACTCAAATAATCAAACTCAAAGGTTTGGTTAAGCTTGATAATATCTTGAAGTTTCATGTTTTTCTCCGATTAATAAGTGTAACCAACGAGGAGCTTAACTTCTTTTTGCTGTTTGCATTTTGCAGAGAAGACTTTTTCAAAGTCAGCAAACTCACCGTCTGAAAGCACGATACAGCCCATACTTCCTGGCACATTTGCATCTCGATGAATCAGCAGATCGCTGCGAGTGCCTCCATCCTTTGTTTTGACTTCAAATGGTGTAATTGGATAACCATTGCCTTCTACTCCCTTCACGTGTTTGAGGTTGACAGGATTGACTGCCACGGAGTAAAAAGGTAATGGCTGAGCCAGTTCATAAGTTGGGGGTAACACGCCACCGCGAACATTCCAATCTTTGACGCCTTGCTTGTCTGCGGTGCTGGTTGTTGCCACCCATCTGCCGACAATCCCTTGAGTTTCATCGATGAGGAATAGTCTTCCTTTGTTCAAAGGTTGTGTTTCATCTAGTGGCATGGTGAAAAATAAAAGCATACTCATACTTCTCCTTTTTGATTTGAATTTGAACTAACTGTGTTGTTGTTTTAACCGATGTCGGTTAAGTCGGTTTTCGGAAATTCGTAATTTGTAGGGGTTTGTACCCTGAATGAATTTGTTATTAATGTGTGATTAATGAATTTTTCATGACAAATTACGAATTACGAATTATTTAGATGTGTGCGATACGGCAGTCTAGCCGTTCAGCTTCGCCGATCGCTTACCCATAAATGACAAAGCCTGCAGCAGGAACCGTAATTTTCACAGACTTACCATTTTTAGCTTCAACAAGTACCTGTTGATTTACCTGTTCCTTATCAGTAGAGTAAACACAAGTCAACCGATCGCCCGAATTGTGCAGTTCGTTATCGATGGTGACCCAGGCTGTGCTTGGTTGTTCAAAGTCAGTATTAATAGCTAACAGCATTTCTTTGTTACTGAGAATACGTGACCAAGGAACAACAGAGCGTATTTGATTCCCAATCATTTTTGGGAAACCAAAGTTTTGTCCATCGCCAGAAATTGAGCGTAAGTATTGGCGACCGCGACACAAAACCAAATTATTTCTTCTAATTTCTAAAATCAAAGCCAGCTCTTGATACACCGGGTTATCTTCATTGAAAAAGTGTGCTTCTCGGCTTCTAAATGCTCCAAATTCACCACCGAACATGGCTTCTCGTAAATAGCGATCGCTACCCCCATTCCCATCAAAGCATTGTTCAGTTCCGTAATAAATACAAGGAATTCCCAAAGTCATTGCATTCAGCGCTAAAGCATTTAACACAACTTTTTCAGCATCTCGGTCAGCACAAAAGCGAGCCTTGTTTTGTCCCTTACGGACTTGGTCGTGGTCGTCGAACATAGTCACGACTTTGTCTCTAAACCAAACGTTTGATTCTTTCTGAATCAGCTTGGAATTACGGAACAGACCAAAGTAGTCCCCAGGGTTGCGATATCCTTTCACCATATACTCAAGTTTGTCAGGGATATCATCTATACCTAAAACAGCATTCAAACCTGTTTCTTCCAAAGTCTCAAATGCTCTTTTCCGACCTCCCGTAATTTCACCAACTAAAAAGAAATGTTCTTTACCAATACTTTGGGCAAACTCATGGATAGCCGCAGCAAAAAAGCGGGTAGCGCCTTTATCCATGTGTTTAACAGTATCAATGCGAAATCCATCTACATCTGCGTAAGCTATCCAAAATTTATACACTTCACAAAGATACTTGAGTGCTAGTGAAGGCTTGTAATTATCAAGAGTGCCTTCACCGTGATGGACATCTTTTAAATCGGAAAAATCACCCTCTAAATACTCTGGGTCGCCATCCCAGTTATCTATACGTCCTTTTTGCGTGTAGAAAGAAGGGTCTTGGAATTCAATTGGCCAAATAGCTCCATCCTCATCAACCCATGTTGTTGGAGCATTAGGGTCAGCTTTCTGAAATGGTATGGTAGGAAATCCCTTTTTATCGTTAAATCCCTTAACCTCATAAGGATTTCCATCCCAACGAGGATCAAGAACTCTGTTTCCACCTTCGTCCTGTGTCCAATAGCGGTTTGGAGCATAGCTAAACACATTACCAACGTGATTCAGGATAATATCCAAAATTACATATATGCCATTTGCATGAGCAGTTTTGACTAAATCTTGCAAATCTTCGCGGCTTCCAAAATTCGGTTCAACATCCAGAAAATTTTGAATGCCATAGCCGTGATAAGTTTCTTGAAAGCGTACTTGCTTAAAAATTGGGCTAATCCATATTGCTGTCACTCCCAAGCGCTTCAAATAACCGATTTTGCTTTTTAGTCCCTTGAGTTTACCGCCAGCATACTTAATTCCAGCTTCACGCCAACGGTTTGCATCAGCAGCAGTTTTGATGGCATTTCCACTATCTTCTTGGGTAAACATTGGAGTCGTGCGAGTGGGAGTTTTAGAAACTACATTTCCCTCAATGTCTTTGTATCCTATTTCTTGGTCATCAGAAAATCTGTCAAGCATCATAAAGTAGAAAACTTGGTCTTCCCAGGCGATAGGAGACGGATAAAAACCTTTTTGGGGTTTGAATGACTCAAGATCAATGAGCGATAATTGCTTCTCAACCATTTTGAAATTCTCTCAGTTTAATAAGAAATAACTACGTCGTACAAGTTTTAAAAACCTTTGGAAAGGATAGGACTTGACTCTTTCCCACCTCTTGTGAAAAGTTAGCTACATCTTTTACGTTATTTAATTGATGTACTCTACTTATTACTCTGGTGCTTGCAACCCTATTTATCTCAAAAACAATTTTTTTTTACAAAACTTTAATAATTGGCTCAAACTAATTAAACGTATTTCTTTGATTGCATGCATTCCTCTAAACAAGATAACAAATGCTCTAGAGGTTTGTACTAATGTTAAGTCTTCAACTCACACAAATCTCTGAATTCATAGCGAAATTTTTCTAAACTTCGCCGATAAAAGTTACTTAAAGTGGGAATGGGAATGCCCAACTCGTCTGAAATAGTTTTCCAGGATGTACCAGACCATCTTTTAATTGCTATTTCTTGAAAATTGGCTTTGGGATGGTTTATAATGTGTGTTTGTCTAAACATTCCTCTTGAATCTTTTTCTATATATTGTCTGATTTTTCTAAACTGGGATATACAATTCTCTTCATCATTTTCTATTGTCAAAGCTTCTAGATTTTCTAGAAAAGAATTTTCTAATTGAATTTCATTAGATTTACCAACTGTTTTGGGGATGGCTTCTTTAAAAAAACGCTGACTTAATAACATATTCACCCAAGTCATAAATTCACCACGTTGAGGATCGTATTTGTCAATATTTTTACAAAGATACAAAAATAGGTCTTGTACAGCCTCCTCATAAATATGTTCGTAAACTTTAGGAAACTGACCCTTATATGGGCGACACAGTTTACTCGAACGGTAAATACTGTCAATGAGCTTTGATAGAGCTATTCGTCTAGCCGTTGTACCTAAGGGATTCTGTTGGGCTTTTAAAGCTAACTCTTTAAGCTGTTGCTCGTTCATATAGCTCGTTCTCCTACAAAAGGTTATCGGACGGTTAACAAAGCTTTTATCTGAATGATTTTACAAAGTTTACAAAACTTTGCAGATGAATGTGTCAGAAGTCTTGGTTTAATGTTTGCGATCGCAAATTTTTCTAAAAGTCTTACAAGCCCTCCCTTACAAGGCAGCTATGCTGGAGGTTGAGGGCCAGAAGGTTGGTGTGATGGTCTATATTAAGATTGTTATGCCTTTTGCCTTTTCAATTCAACACTGCTTTAAGCGAAAGCATAATGCTGAATAAATTCCTTTGCGTTTAAGAACCGGACATTTACGGACTTCTACACATTTAAAATATCGTTTTCCAGAGAAATTAAAAAATTTTATGCAAAAATCCATGATAATAGTCAAAATTTACACCTACTGAAAAAATGTGCGCTTAAGTAGAAAAGCACGAATAAAAACTTCATGCTAATGGCACTATACGCTACATATATATAGGTTGAATTCGTGCTTAGCTATGCACTTGTAATACTTGAAGTATGCACGATTACACAATTCTCTCTTTATTAAGTTTTGTAAATAAATTGGAATTTTAGAGATAAATAGGGTTGTAGCAACCAGAGTAACAAGTGAAGCATCTCAATTGTTCTAAAACTTCAGACAGTCAATATCAAGACTGTGTTGACGATGGCAGTGGTAAAGCTTGTGAAAAATTTAACGAAACATCTAGAGAAAATGAATACTATCTTAGTAATTGATGAGAATTCTGAAAATAAAAATCTCTTAATGACATCCTTGAAGACAGCAGGGTTTGAGGTGATTGACACAGAGGATGGTCTTGTTCATGTTCGTCTACCACAGGAGAAATTATCTGGTATTGAGGAGAACCAAGAATTAAAGGCTTCTCAGTCCATCTTTCCTTCCATTCCCCGCCTTAATAAAGTCTTTCAGTTTATTGAATTGAATTACCACCAACCTATTAAGCTAGACGATGTTGCTAAAGAAGTCGGTTATGCCTCAGCTTATTTATCCAACTTAATGCGTCATCTTACAGGAAAAACCATAATTGATTGGGTGATCGAGCGTCGCATGGCAGAAGCACGTGTCTTGCTTTTAAAAACTAACAAATCGGTTAAGCAAATTGCTTTAGAAGTAGGCTATCAAAATACCAATCTTTTCTACTATCAGTTTCGCGATCGCCACAATTCTACTCCTCTAGTTTGGAGAAAGGCACAGCGTTTTCAACTAGAAAAGAGCCAGAAAAATGAGTTTTAACGATTCTGGATATGTGTATTTTGTCAGGGAACTTAAGGGGGATTTTGCAGCTAAATAAAGCACGATCTAAAGTTTAAGACTCGAACCAAGATCGACATCTAAAAATATTTCACTAATATTTCTTGATGACTCTAAATATATTTCACTCAATCAAAAATATTCTATTGCATAATTAATCTTAGGAAGTCAAAAAAAATAAATTCAGTCACAAATAATAAACCAGCTAAATTTTTTAAAGAATTAGCTATTGAGCTAGAGCGGACATCGCTAATACTAATCTTTTTCCTTGCGATCGCCTAGTTTTTCAAACACAATCAATGACTGACTGAATGACTCATATCATTTCTCAACATTAAGAGGTTTTCAACCGTGAATCGTAACTTTATCTATCGCATTGTAGAACTGACTAATGCTCAACGCCGTCAAACAGGTTTGCCAGAACTGAGATTTAACCCCGTGTTAGCAGCAGCAGCACAAAAACATAGTGTAGACATGGCATTGGAAGATTTTTTCAGTCACAGCAGCCCAGATGGCAACAAGGTTTCAGATCGCGCCAAAGCTGAAGGTTACCCTTCAACCTTTGTCGGTGAGAACATTTATGCAGGTGGTTCTACCCCAGAAGATACTTTCAAAGGATGGATGAACAGTGAAGGACATCGGAAAAACATTCTGAGTCCTGACTACAAGGAAATCGGAGTTGGTTATTACTTTTTAGCTAACGATACAGGCGATGTTAATTACAAACATTACTGGACACAATGCTTTGGCAGCCCTTAATAAAGTGAAACCCAACAAATGTTTGTAAATGTTGGGTTTCGTTCCTCAACCCAACCTACTATTTTAAGAGGTTATTTACCATGAGCCGAGAATTTATCAATCGCGTTGTAGAACTTACAAATGTTGAACGCCAGAGAGCAGGTTTACCACCAGTGAGACTCAATGGTCGGTTAGCAGCTGCGGCTGAAAAACACAGCGTAGACATGGCAATGCGAGACTATTTCAATCACACCGGAGAAGATGGTTCATCTCCATTTGACCGCATAAAAGCTACAGGTTATCGATTTTCCCGTGCTGCGGAAAACATTTATGCAGGTGGTTCTACTCCAGAAGATGCTGTCAAGGGTTGGATGAACAGCCCAGGACATCGGCAAAACATTCTGAATCGAGATTACAAGGAAATTGGGGTTGGTTATTACTTCTTAGCAAAGGATAACGGTCAAGTTAATTACAAGCATTACTGGACACAAGTTTTCGGTACATCTTTGTAAGTTATGTCTAATGATTGGGGCGGGTACTAGTTACCACACTTTAACGACTACTGCGTCCCTTTACTCAAAAAATTTCGCTAGAACAGGAATCATTTAACTATGTCTCAATTTCTTGGTGTTGCTTTTCAGCCTTATGTTGGTCGCTGGACTGGAACGCCTCCAAATGCGACGACTCCGTGGTGGAATTCTTACAGCGTGCAAGATATTGTCCGGATGCTTGAGGTCATTGCACCTAAGTTCAACAAAATCTGTACATATGGAATGGGGTATGCTGGCTATCACCAACCTACGACACCTTGGGATCGAGTAGATTCTAACTGTCGTGTTGCTCTTGCTGCGGCTGAGTTGAATAAGCAAAGAGGTAGAGTTGTTATTGAGGTGGCTCAAGGCATTTATCAGCAACTGCCAAACGCTGCACTGCAACAGGCAGAAATCGAAGCTGCTTTTTCTGCAGCTAAGGCAGCGAATGCTGTTTATCCTAACACGGTGACTTCTTTGGTTTTCACAAATGAGTATGTGGTTAACGTAGAGACAACCAATGCTGTTAATGCCATGATTGTGAGTCACAAGCAGAAAGCACGCGATCTGAATGTCAAAGTGGGCGTGCGATCGCATACTTTTGGAGAAATCGCCAATCCTCACAGCCATTTTCACAACGAGTTGAAAACCCTCATTCAGAACTGCGATTTTATCCTTTGCAATCTTTATCCGGCGGCAAATACAGCCACTCCTCAACAAGGTGTAAATGGAGTAGCGCAAGCGTTTAATACCATTAAAACATCTGTTGCTGCAATCAATCCGCGATGCAAAATTATGATAGGCGAGACTGGATGGTCTTCGCAAGGGATTAGTTTTAACAACACGGTTAATAACGTAAAAAATCTGCTTGCATATTACGAGGCGATTGACAAGTGGGCATTTGAGCAGCAAGTCACTACTTATCTTTTTGAGGCATTTGACGAACCTTGGAAAAGTAACCAAAACGCTCAAGTTCCTCCAGAAAACCCCTGGTCTGGACCTAACGGTGCTGAGGGACACTACGGTTTGTGGTATCTCAATGACCGAGGGGAGTATACGGAGAAAAGGGCATAACTTAATGCGGCTTCTGGTCTTTTGACAACTTAATTCTTAAAAGGGAAAAAATTATGACAGCAGCCCAAGCATCTAGTCAAACTTATACCGTCCAACCTGGAGACACGCTATTTTTGATAGCCCAAAAAGTCTACGGGGATGGCAATCGCTGGCGTGAAATTTATGAAGCTAATCGTGGTGTAATAGGAAGTACTCCCGAACAAATTCAAGTAGGGATGGTACTTGTGATTCCAGGGCTTGGTCAACCTAATCCCAATCCCTCTAACACATTAAATGTAGAAGCTACGTTCTATAGTAGGGAAGAAACACAAGGACATCCGCCTGCAACAGGCGTACATGGAGTGACATTGCAAGAAGCCCTGAACGGTAGAGGGCGCATACAGTGTGCTGTAGATCCAAACGTTATTCCCCTACTAAAAGAGTTCACCATAATACTATGGGATGGTCGGCGGGTTCCTGCATCTGCATTGGATAAAGGTACGGCAATCATCGGTAATAGGATTGATATTTTTGTCGATACTATCCAAGAGGCAATTAATTTAGGTAGAAAACCAGTTCAGGTAATTCTTTAAGCAGACATTAACATCGACACTCAATAATTCCTGAACTAAAGAATTATTTTCTGTTCCACAAAATTCAACTTTTCAAAGGAGAAAATCATGGCAGCTGGTCAAAATTATACTGTTCAATCAGGAGATACACTGTTTTTGATAGCCCAAAAATTTTACGGAGATGGTAATCGTTGGCGTGAAATTTATGAAGCTAATCGCGGTGTCATAGGAGGTAGTCCCGAACAACTTCAAGTGGGGATGGTACTTGTTATTCCTGGCTCCGGTGGAAATCCTGGTTCGGGTAGGGGAAATTTCCCAGCTATGCTAGAAGCGCTGGGAGCATTTGAATCAGGGTTTCCATCAGGAGATCCAAGACAGTACACCTCTGAAAACTCCCTCGGTTTCATGGGTAAGTATCAATTTGGAGAACCGTTACTGATTGACCTTGGCTACTACAAAGCTGATGTTTTTTATGGAAACGGTGCTGACAAGAACTACTGGCGGGGTGCTTGGACGGGAAAGAGAGGTATTAATAGTAAAGAACAATTCCAAAAGTCCCGTGAAGTGCAAGAAGCTGCAATCCGTGAGGCTTTTAATCTCAACTTGCAACGTATTAACAATACGCTTGGAGCGCAAGGACAGTCTCTCAACAACTACCTCGGTCAGCAAAAGACATATAACGATAGAGGGGTGTCAAAAACAGTTACTCTTACCCTTTCCGGTATTTTAGCTGGAGCACATTTGAGTGGTCCTTTTGGACTCGCTAATCTTTTGTTGAAAAACGAAGTTCCTCATGATGAATTTGGGACTTCTATGCTCCGGTATGTGGAAGAATATGGCGGTTACAATGTTTCGCCTGCTGATTTCTCTTAAAACGGTAAGCTGTTGTGCTTTTACAGTAGTTTTTACCTAAATGTACCACACCGTTCGTAAGGGCGCAATGCCTTGCGCCCCTAAGACTGTGTCTGAAAATTGCTGTAATGTGTCACAGCCAGCACAAGCTTACAAAATTCCGCCATGAAAAAAATCGATGAGGAAAAAATCATGACTATCATTGAAGACACAAACAACTTCGACGGGTTGCTTAAGAGCGATGATGTTCGTACAGGCTTTATCTCTGGAGAAACTTTTAAGAATAAGCCAGTCCAGTACTCTGTTGTCGATGGATTAGCCATCTTCGAGGGCTGCATCGTCCTTGGTACTGTAGAAGAAATGGAGCAGAAAACTGCTGCTATCCTCGCTGGAGAAGATATTGAAGAGGATGAGGCTTCACGTGGTGTGTTTATCCCAGGAAAGCAGTTTCGCTGGCCTAATGGTATTGTGCCATACGAAATCGATCCCAGCCTCCCGAAGCAAGAACGGGTCAGAGATGCGATCGCTCACTGGCAACAAAACACCATCATCAGGTTTGTGCAGCGAACAAACAGCAATGCGAATCAACATCCGAACTACATTCGCTTCCGACCTGGTAACGGCTGCTCATCTCGCGTAGGTATGCAGGGGGGCGAGCAACATATTACTTTAGGCGATGGTTGCTCTACAGGTGCAGCCGTCCACGAAATTGGTCATGCCTTGGGACTTTGGCACGAGCAAAGCCGAGAGGACAGAGATAGACACATTCAGATTCATTGGCAGAATATTGAGTCTTCTCACGTGCATAACTTTAACCAACACATTACCGACGGTGATGACCATGCCTCGTATGATTATGACTCAATTATGCACTACGGAGCAACGGCGTTTTCTAAAAACGGTCAACCAACAATTACGACTGTTTCACCTGGAAAATCTATCGGGCAAAGGAAGTCTCTGAGCAGGGGTGACATAGATACCATTCATTTTCTCTATCAAGGGACAACTTCTCAATCGCGTCCTTACACTATACGACAGGGAGACACGCTCTTTATTATTGCCGAACGAGAGCTAAAAGATGGTAACCGTTGGCGTGAAATTATGAAAACACTAAATGGAGGTTCTTTTACAGAACAAGAAGCTGGCAATTTGCAGCCCGGTCAGGTAGTTTATCTTCCTTTAAACTAGGCATGGAACTGGGGAAGAAGGATTTTTATCTGTTCTGGTAACGAATTAGCAATCCTATTTGATAGGTAAAATTTATTAACCGCAAAGACGCAAAGAGCGCGAAGAAAAGAGAGAAGAAGGAATTTTACAAATGTTTAGGATTGCTAAATTCTATTTTCTGATTAACGAAAATGTCATCAAATAATGCGCTATCTCTCGTAAAAGGCGAAATTCTTTTTGGTGAAGAGATAAATACTTTCTCTGGAGCCACAGTCAATGTATACCTTGAAGATGTGACTGATGTAGATGCTTCATCCAGGATTGTTGCCAAACAAGTCATTCCTGATGTTTCTCATCAGATAGGAACTCAAAATCGGATAGAATTTGCCCTTAAAAGCCAAATTGTAGATATGTGTGCGAGTTACTCAATACGCGTACATGTCTCTCTTCATGGAAATGAGCAAATCCAACGTGGAGACTACATCACTATGGAGAGTTATCCAGTTCTTACCTTTGAGTATCCACTTCAGGTCTCAGTGCGCGTGCGAGAGGTGAAGTAGCATGACCGAATAATTCGTATTAGAGCGAAGCGATTTTACTGGATGTTGGTTTTGAACGAAATGCTTTATTTAAGTTATGAAAAGTAAAAAATTTTCATCTTTCTTGTCTGGAATTTGTACCACTCTGTTGATGGTATCACTTTCACTATTGCTCTTTTTCATCAATCCTCAAGGAGCGATCGCGCAAGATTCGTCAGCTACAAACCATACCACTCGATTATCAATTACCAATCAATGTGACTTTCCCGTATGGATGGCAACAATACCTAACGCCAATATAGCTCCTCTATCGGATGGTACTGTTAAACTTTCCAAAGGTCAATCGCACGATTACTCCATACCCAGTAACGGTTGGGCTGGAAGATTTTGGCCAAAAGTGGGTTGTGACTCTAATGGTATGAACTGCACTGCGGGAGAAGCAATACCACCGTGTCCTCCTTCCGGTTGTCAGCCTCCAGCCGATACTAAAGTTGAAATTAACTTTCCAAATCTGTCTTCCACAGAACAAGCTTGGTATAATATCAGCTTAGTAGATGGCTACAGCATTCCTCTTGAGATTAAACCCAGAGGAGGGGAATCTGGTTCCTGTATAACAACGAATTGCAATCTTTCTCTTAATAGCTGTCCTCAGAATGAAACACAGGGTTTAGGGGATCTTCGAGTCTTCAATCAAGGTAAAGCCGTACAATGCTTGTCTCCGTGTAAAAGATGGAACTATCCTTCTCCTTTTGGTTTAGGAAAGCCTGAAACTGAAGCACCAGGTATCGATCTATGTTGTCCATACGATGATGTCGAACGGTGTCGCAGAGGACCAGTTGTAGGAACAAATTTTGTCCGGACTGTACGCCAAGTTTGTCCTACTGCTTATAGCTATGCTTACGACGATGTAAACGGATTGCATAGTTGTCCAACACAAAAAAGCTTTGATGTAACGTTATGTCCGGTAGGACGTTAATGCTCTGTCAGACGTTGCTAAATAACAGTATGAATTGCCCTCATCCCCAACCCTTCTCCCAAGGGAGAAAAGAGCTAGAATTCTTGTCCCCTCTCCCTTTGGGAGAGGGCTAGGGCGAGGGCTAATCTTGCAGGCTTAACTAGAATTCATACAT